>CAZEFK010000246.1:0-9807 GCA_964511405.1 uncultured Comamonadaceae bacterium
GAATCGAAGTGGCTGCGCATGTCCGGCCTGGTCATGCTGCTGCCCCACGGCTACGAAGGCCAGGGGCCCGAGCACTCGTCGGCTCGCCTGGAGCGCTATCTGCAGCTGTGCGCCGAGGACAACATCCAGGTGGTCAACTGCACCACCCCGGCGAACTATTTCCACGTGCTGCGCCGGCAGATGCACCGGAACTTCCGCAAGCCGCTGATCATGATGACGCCCAAGTCGCTGCTGCGGCTGAAGGCGTGCCAGTCGGGCCTGGCCGAAATGGAGACCGGCTCGTCGTTCCACCGGGTGCTGGCCGATCCCGCAGCCTTGGCGCCCGATGCCGAGATCAAGCGGGTCGTGCTGTGCACCGGCAAGGTCTACTACGACCTGGCGGCCGAGCGGGAAAAGCGCGGCCTGGACAACGTGGCGCTGGTCCGACTCGAGCAGATCTATCCGTTCCCGAGCGGCACGCTCGGCGGCATCCTCGGCCGCTACCCCACGGCCGAAGTGGTGTGGTGCCAGGAAGAACCGCAAAACATGGGCGCCTGGGTCTTCGTCGACCGCCTGATCGAATCGGTGCTGTCGAACCTGACCGTGAAGGCCCGTCGCCCCCGTTATGTCGGCCGGCCGGCCGCGGCCTCACCGGCCAGCGGCCTGCTGCGCCGGCACAACCGCGAGCAGGCCGAGCTGGTCGACTCAGCGCTGCGCATTGATTGAAGATCATTGGGAAGACGCGATATGGCGACGGAGATCAAGGTCCCGACCCTGGGTGAGAGCGTCACCGAGGCGACGGTCGCAAAATGGATGAAGGCGGTCGGTGACGCCGTCGCCATGGACGAGCCGCTGCTCGAGCTCGAGACCGACAAGGTCACGCTGGAGGTCAACGCCCCGGCAGCCGGGACCCTGGCCGAGATCACCGCGCCCGAGGGCGCCAATGTCGGTGTCGGCGCTGTGCTGGGCCGGATCGGCGAGGCCGGCGCTGCGACGGCGCCCAAGCCGGCCGCGAAGCCCGCGGCGGCGGCTCCGGCTCCGGCGGCGCCGGCCGACGCCGCCGGTCCGGCCGCCACCCCCAGCCAGCCGCCGGCCTTCCCGTCGGCCGCCAAGCTGGCGGCCGAGGGCGGCATCGATCTGAGCCAAGTAAGCGGCACCGGCAAGGACGGCCGGGTCACCAAGGGCGACGTCCTGGCCCTGCGCGAGCAGCCGCCGGCGCCCGCCCCGGCGCCCGCGGCACCGCGGCCGAGCCACCCGCGCGAGGAGCGGGTGCGCATGAGCCGGCTGCGCAAGCGCATCGCCGAGCGGCTGAAGCAGGCCCAGAACACCGCCGCCATGCTGACGACCTTCAACGAGGTCGACATGTCGGCGGTCATGGCCATGCGCAGCCAGTACAATGACGGCTTCGAGAAGAAGCATGGCGTCCGCCTGGGCTTCATGTCGATCTTCGTCAAGGCGTGCATCGCGGCCTTGAAGGAGATCCCGGCGGTCAACGGCGAGATCGACGGCGACGACCTGGTCTACAAGAATTTCTACGACATCGGCGTCGCGGTCGGGACCGAGCAGGGCCTGGTGGTGCCGGTGGTGCGCGACGCCGATCAGCTGAGCTTCGCCGACATCGAGAAGACCATCGCCGCCCTCGGCCGCAAGGCGCGCGACGGCAAGCTGTCGCTGGACGAGCTGTCCGGCGGCACCTTCACCATCTCGAACGGCGGCATCTACGGCTCGCTCCTGTCGACGCCGATCCTGAACCCGCCGCAGTCGGCCATCCTGGGCATGCACAAGATCCAGAAGCGCCCGGTGGTGATCACCGAGAAGGGCGCCGACCGGATCGAGATCCGCCCGATGATGTACCTGGCGCTCAGCTACGACCACCGCCTGATCGACGGCCGCGAGGCGGTCACCTTCCTGGTCAAGGTCAAGGACGCGATCGAGGATCCGGCGCGGCTGCTGTTCGACCTTTAGGCCGCCTGCGCGGGAGAAGACAAAGACATGGCAAGCTTCGACCTGGTCGTCATCGGCAGCGGGCCGGGCGGCTACATCGCGGCCATCCGCGCGGCCCAGCTCGGCCTGTCGGTCGCCTGCGTCGAGAAACGGGAGCGCTTCGGCGGCACCTGCCTCAATGTCGGCTGCATCCCGTCGAAGGCGCTGCTGCAGTCGTCGGAGAAGTACGACGCCGCCCGCCACCATCTGGCCGAGCACGGGATCAAGCTGGGCAGCGTCGAGCTCGACCTGCCCACGATGCTGGCGCGCAAGGACAAGGTGGTCGACGACATCACCAAGGGCGTGGCGTTCCTGTTCCGCAAGAACAAGGTGACCCCGTTCGTCGGCACCGGGCGCATCACCGGCCCCAACCAGGTCACCGTGGCTCTCGCCGCCGGCGGCACCGAGGTGATCGAGGCCAAGCACATCCTGATCGCCACCGGTTCGGACGTGCTGTCCCTGCCCGGCATCGCGATCGACGAGCAGACCATCGTGTCGTCGACCGGCGCCCTGGCGCTGCCGCGGGTCCCCGGCCATTTCGTGGTGATCGGCGGCGGCTATATCGGGCTCGAGATGGGCTCGGTGTGGAAGCGCCTGGGCGCTGACGTGACCGTGGTCGAGTTCCTCGACCGCATCACCCCCGGCCTCGACACCGAGATCGGCAAGCAGCTCCAGCGCACCCTGACCAAGCAGGGCCTGAAATTCCGCCTATCGACCAAGGTCACCAAGGCCGAGAAGACGGACAAGGGCGTGACCCTGACCGTCGAGCCGGCCCAGGGCGGGCCGGCCGAGACGATCGCGTGCGACGTCGTGCTGGTCGCGATCGGCCGCAAGCCCTTCACCGACGGCCTGGGCCTGGCCGAGGTCGGGGTCGCGATGGACGACAAGGGCCGGGTCCGGACCGACGGCCACTTTCGCACCAGCGTGCCCAGCATCTACGCCATCGGCGACGTCATCGCCGGCCCGATGCTGGCGCACAAGGCCGAAGAAGAGGGCGTCGCGGTGGCCGAGCTGCTGGCCGGCCAGAAGGGCCACGTCAACTACGACGTGATCCCGGCCGTGGTCTACACCTGGCCCGAGGTCGCCTCGGTCGGCAAGACCGAGGAGGAGCTGAAGGCGGCCGGCGTCGCCTACAAAGTCGGGAAATTCCCGTTCACCGCCAACGGCCGGGCCAAGGCCAACGGCGACACCGACGGGTTGGTCAAGGTGATCGCCGACGCCAAGACCGACCGTGTGCTCGGCGTCCACATCATCGGCCCCGAGGCCGGCACCATGATCGCCGAAGCCGCCACGGTCATGGAGTTCGGCGCCTCGTCCGAGGACATCGCCCGCACCTGCCACGCCCACCCGACCTTGAACGAAGCGGTCAAGGAAGCGGCCCTGGCGGTCGAGGGGCGGGCGCTGAATATCTGAAGCGTCGGCGCTTCCCCCTCCTCCCGACCTCCTCCCACAAGGGGAGGAGGAGTATTCAGGAGGACAAGGGCCCCTCCTCCCCTTGTGGGGAGGCTGGGAGGAGGGGTGTTATTGGCCAAGCTGGGCGGTGATCGCCAACAGCACGCCCTCGATATTGCTAAGAACGTCATTGTCGTATCACCGTGAATCCTTGGCTCTGAAGCCACGCAATCCGGACCGCATCTGCTTCCTACGAATCCTGGCCCCCATCAACTTCGATGATCAGCTTCCGACCGAAACACACGAAATCGACGATGTAAGGTCCGATCGGGCACTGCCGGCGGAATTTCAGCCCACCCACCTGCTTCGCTCGCAGCGCTTTCCATAACGCCACCTCGGCGTCGGTCGCAGTCGTCCGCAGGTCCCGCACCCTCACTTCGCCCGCGCTCGCGGATGCGCCGCGCGGTGCACCTCGGCCAGCCGCTCGGCGTCCACCGCCGTATAGCGCTGGGTCGTCGACAGCGAGGCGTGGCCCAGCAGCTCCTGGATCGTGCGCAGGTCGCCGCCGTCGGCGAGCAAATGGGTGGCGAAGCTGTGGCGCAGCGCGTGGGGGGTGGCGCTGTCGGGCAGGCCCAGATAGCCGCGCAGCTTGCGCATCTGGCGCTGGACCACGCCGGGATTGAGGGCGCCGCCGCGCGCCCCCACGAACAGCGGCCCGGCCGGGTCCAGCCGCTGCGGGCAGTGCGCCAGATAGTCGTCGACCGCGGCGCGCACGACCGGCAGCACCGGCACCAGCCGCTCCTTGCTGCCCTTGCCCAATACCCGCAGCATGTCGCCCGCCGGGGCCTCGCGGCGCTTGAGGCCCAGCGCCTCGCCCAGGCGCAGGCCACAGCCATAGAGCAGCATCAGGATCGCCAGGTCGCGTTTGGCCAGCCAGGGCTGCGCGGCCAGGTCGCCGATCGCGGCCAGGCTGTCGGCGGCGGCGTCGACCGACAGCGCCTTGGGCACCGCTTTCGGCAGGCGCGGCGTGCGCACGGCCGAAATGGCCGCATTGGCGACCACGCCACGCCGGTCCAGGTGGCGGAAGAACCCACGCAGGGCCGACAGGCTGCGCGCGTTCGAGGTGCGGCTGATGCCGGCCGCGACCCGGTCGGCCAGATAGGCGCGGAAATCCGCCGCCGACAGCTGGGCGAGATCGGCGAGATCCGGCAGCCGGCCTAGATGCCGGCCCAAGAACGACAGGAACTGCGCGATGTCGCGGCCATAGCCGTCGACCGTATGAGCCGAGGCGCGCTGCTCCAGCCGCAGCCAGTCCAGCCATTGCAGCACCGCCGCCACAACGCCATCGGTGCCGGTGAAGCTGAGCAAAACCGGTGCTAACCCTAGTCGGGCAGGTGCAGCCATGCCCGGATCGAATGCTCGATAACGTTGGCGAGGAAGGTCAGCAGCTCGGTCCCCTGGCCGGGGTTGAAGCTGCCCAGGCGCCGGCTGCCCATCGCCAGCAGGCCGGTCGGCGACTTGCTCGAGATCGACAGCCGGACCAGGGCGTCGGAACGCACCAGGCTCGCCGCCGACATGCCGAACAGGTGCGGATCGCCGACCACGTCAGGCCGCAGCAATACGTCCCGCCCCTCGCCCAGCAGCTCGTCGACGGACCCCGCGGCCAGGATTTGGATCCCGGGCATCCGGCCACCGCTCAGGCGATTGACGTGCCCGGCCGCCCCATGGGTCGCCTCCAGGCACAGCCCGACCGCGTCGATATCAAGCACCAGCGCCAGCTCGTCGGTCACCGCCGCGATCAGGTGTTCGAACGTGGTCGCCGCCAGCAGCGCCAGCACCGCCTGGTGAACCCGGCTCTGGATCGCCTGGTTCGAGCGGCTGTTGGCGATCAGCTTGCGCTGGGTCAGCTTCAGGCGGGCGTTCTCGGCGCGCAGCTTCTCCAGGAGGATCTGCTGCAGGTCCACGACATTGGCCCCGATGTCGCGGGCCGGTGCCGCCAGCAGTCCGAACAGCTCCGGCCGCTTGGCCAGGAAGTCGCGATGGCGGCGCAGATAGGCCGCGACATCGTTGCCCGACATCTCCCGCCCGACCTCGGCCCGGGCTGCGCCCGGTTCATCCTCCGCCGGCGGCGATCCGGTCGGGCGATGGGCCACGTCAGACCTCGGCCTTGGCCGGCAGCACGGTCTGGCCGGTCTTGGCCCAGTCGGCGAGGAAGGCGTCCAGCCCCTTGTCGGTCAGCGGATGCTTGAACATCTGGCGCAGCACCGCCGGCGGCAGCGTCGCGACGTCGGCGCCGAGCTTGGCCGCCTCGATCACGTGGGCCGGGCTGCGCACGCTGGCCACCAGCACTTCGGTGCGCAGATTATGGTAGTTGCTGTAGATCTCGCAGATGTCGGCGATCAGCTGCATGCCGTCGGCGCCGATGTCGTCCAGCCGGCCGACGAAGGGCGAGATGTAGGCGGCCCCGGCCTTGGCCGCCAGCAGCGCCTGGGCCGGCGAGAAGCACAAGGTGACATTGACCGGGGTACCGTCGTCGCTCAGCGCCTTGCAGGTGCGCAGGCCATCCGGGGTCAGCGGCACCTTGACCACGACGTTGGGCGCCAGCTTGGCGAGGTAGCGGCCTTCCGCCAGCATCGTCTGATGGTCGACCGCGGCCACTTCGGCCGAGACCGGGCCCGGCACCACCTGGCAGATCTCGCGCACGACGTCGGCGAATCGGCGCCCGGTCTTGGCCACCAGGGTGGGATTCGTGGTCACGCCATCGACCAGGCCGGTGGCTGCCAGCTCCCGGATTTCCGCGATGTCGGCGGTGTCGATGAAAAACTTCATGCAGTGCTGCCCATTCCGTCCTGACATGCGGCGGTGGGCCCCGTGCCCGCATCGCCGACCCGCCTCAGCTTAGCCGATGCCCCCTCCAGCCGCCAGCCTCGCCCCCGGCGCTCATCCGAACGGCAGTCCGACGACCGGCGGCTTCGAGCCGCTGTCGCGGGTTCCCGTGCTGCTGCCGCTGCCCTTGGACGGCGCGTACGACTATCGGGCTCCCCCGGGCCTGGATGTCGCGCCGGGATCGTTCGTGGCCGTGCCCCTGGGCCGCCGCACCCTGCCCGGCGTGGTCTGGGACGCCGAATCGACCGAGCCCGGAGTGGCGCCGGACCGCCTGAAGCCGATCGGCGCCCGCCTGGACGTGCCGCCGATGGCCGCGGCCATGCGCCGCTTCATCGACTGGGTCGCCGGTTACACCCTGACCCCGCCCGGCCAGGTCCTGCGCATGGCCATGAGCGTCGCCGCGGCGCTGGAGCCGCCGCCGCCCACCATCGCCTATCGCCGGGCCGCCGCATCCGATGTTCGGCCGACGCCGGCACGGCGGCGCGTCTTCGAGCTGCTGGACGACGGCCGCGCCATGACGGCCGCAGACCTGACGGCGGTGGCCTCGGTGTCGACCGCGGTGCTGCGCGCCCTGGTCACGGCGGGCGCACTGGAGTCGGTGGCGCTGCCGGAATCGGACGGCGGCCGGCGCCCGGACCCCTGCCATCCCGGCCCGGCGCTGTCGGCGGACCAGCAGGCCGCGGCCGCGGCCCTGGTCCAGGCCGTCCAGGCCCGGAGCTTTGCCACCACGCTGCTGGCCGGCGTCACCGGCGCCGGCAAGACCGAGGTCTATTTCGAGGCGATCGCCGCGACCCTGGCCCTGGGCCGGCAGGTGCTGGTGCTGCTGCCCGAAATCGCGCTGTCGGCGCAGTGGCTGGAGCGCTTCACCCGCCGCTTCGGTGCGCCGCCGACGGTCTGGCACTCGGGCCTGACGCCGCAGCGCCGACGGCTGGACTGGCGCCGGATTGCCCGCGGCGCCGCTCCAGTGGTGGTCGGCGCCCGGTCGGCCCTGTTCCTGCCGCTCGCCGATGTCGGGCTGATCGTGGTCGACGAGGAGCATGACGCCTCGTTCAAGCAGGAAGACGGCGTCATCTATCACGCCCGCGACATGGCGGTGGTCCGTGGCCGCTTCGCCTCGGCGCCGGTGGTCCTGGCCTCGGCGACGCCCTCCTTGGAGACCGTGGTCAACGCGGCGACGGGACGGTATCGCCGGCTGGACCTGCCGGCCCGCCATGGCGGCGCCGCGCTGCCCGAGGTCGCCGCCATCGACCTGCGCCGCGAACCGCCGCCGCGCGGCCGCTTCATCTGTGCGTCGGTCGCCGCCGCCGTGCGCCAAACCCTGGTCGACGGCGAGCAGGCGATGCTGTTCCTGAACCGCCGCGGCTATGCCCCGCTGACCCTGTGCCGCGCCTGCGGCCACCGCTTGCAATGCCCCAACTGCGCCGCCTGGCTGGTCGAGCACCGCCTGCTCGGGCACCTGCTGTGCCACCATTGCGGCCACACTGCGCCCAGCCCCCGCCACTGCCCGGCCTGCCAGGCCGAAGGCAGCCTGGTCGCCTGCGGGCCGGGCGTCGAGCGGCTGGCCGAGGAGGCGACCGCGCTGTTCCCGGATGCGCGCCTGGCGATCATGGCCAGCGATCTGGTGGTCGACGGCGCCGGCGCCGAGCGCCTGGTCGCCGCCATGGCGGCGCGCGAGATCGACATCCTGATCGGCACGCAGATGGTGGCCAAGGGTCACCATTTCCCGCACCTGACCCTGGTCGGGGTGATCGATGCCGACCTGGGGCTGGGCGGCGGCGACCTGCGCGCCGGCGAGCGCACCTATCAGCTGCTGCATCAGGTTGCCGGCCGGGCGGGCCGCGCCGAACGCCCCGGCCGCGTGCTGCTGCAGACCGTCGATCCCGGCCATCCGGTGCTCCGCGCGCTGGTCGAGGCCTCGGGCGAGGCGTTCATGGCGGCCGAGGCCGAGGAGCGGCGGCGCCACGCGATGCCGCCCTTCGGCCGCCTGGCCGCCCTGATCGTGTCCAGCATCGAGGCCGAGGCCGCCGATCGCGTGGCCCGGGCGCTGGCCCGGGCAGCGCCGCACGGACCGGGGATCGCGGTTCTGGGCCCGGCGCCGGCGCCGCTCAGCCTGCTGCGCGGCCGCCACCGTCGCCGGCTGCTACTCAAGACCGAACGGCAGATCGCCGTGCAGCCGCTGCTGCGCGCCTGGCTGGCCGCGGTGCCCTGCCCGGCCGCCGTGCGCGTCGCCGTGGACGTCGATCCCTATACCTTCCTGTAGAGCGGACGGCCGGGCTTCGGAGGCGTACAGTAATGGGGCGTCCGGCCCTGAAATCGGGCGTTCGTCCGCTTGCGCCCCCCCGGATGCCATGTTACAGAGGCCGCGCCCACGGTCGGGGGCAGGGCCCTGCCGCATCCTTACCTATCGGGCAAATCACAGATAACCAGGCGGCACCGATCCAGGATGCCGCCCTCGAGGACAAGGTCACACCCGTGGCAGCAGAGACGACAGGCCTGACCGGGCTCGCCGGCCGCTATGCCGTTGCCCTGTACGAGCTCGCCGAACAGGCCGGCGCCCTCGATGCAGTGGCCGACGACCTGCGCAGCCTTCGCGACCTCTTGGCGGAGTCGCCGGAGCTTCGGCGCTTGATCGCATCGCCGGTGGTGCAGCGCGACGCCCAGTCGCGCGCGCTGCTGACGGTGCTGGAGCGTGCCGGCGCCGGCGACCTGACCCGCCGCTTCGCCGGCGTGGTCGCCGCCAACCGCCGGCTGTTCGTGCTGCCGGCCATGATCGAGGCGTACCTGGCGCGCCTGGCCGAGAAGCGCGGCATCGTGGTCGCCAAGGTGACCTCGGCCGCGCAGCTCAGCGAGGCCCAGGTCACGCGCCTGACCGACAATCTCAAGCGGTCGCTGGGCCAGAAGATCGTGCTGGACCTGGCCGTGGACGCCTCGCTCATCGGCGGGCTGGTGGTCCGGGTCGGCTCGCGGCTGATTGATTCTTCGCTCAAGACCAAGCTCATGCGCCTGCAGCTGGCGATGAAGGGAGTAGGTTGATGGACATCCGGGCCGCCGAAATCTCGGCCATCCTCAAGGAGCAGATCGCCAATTTCGGGACGGCTGCCGAAGTCGCTGAGGTCGGTCAGGTCTTGAGCGTCGGCGACGGCATCGCGCGCGTCTATGGCCTGGACAAGGTGCAGGCCGGCGAGCTGGTCGAGTTCCCGACCGGCGTCAAGGGCATGGCGCTCAATCTCGAGAGCGACAATGTCGGCGTCGTGATCTTCGGCGACGACAAGGACATCCGCGAGGGCGACACCGTCAAGCGCACCGGCGCCATCGTCGATGTGCCGGTCGGCAAGGGCCTGCTCGGCCGCGTGGTCGACGGCCTGGGCAACCCGATCGACGGGCGCGGCCCGATCGCCGCCGACAAGCGCGCCCTGGTCGACGTCAAGGCCCCCGGCATCATTCCCCGGCAGTCGGTGCATGAGCCGATGCAGACCGGTCTGAAGGCGATCGACAGCCTGGTGCCGATCGGGCGCGGCCAGCGCGAGCTGATCATCGGCGACCGCCAGACCGGCAAGACCGCGATCG
>CAZEFK010000247.1:0-9796 GCA_964511405.1 uncultured Comamonadaceae bacterium
GGTGGGCACGTTCTATCGCGCGCCCTCGCCCGGCGCGCCGTCCTTCGTCGAGGTGGGGCAGTCGGTGAGCAAGGGCCAGACGATCTGCATCATCGAGGCGATGAAGCTGCTGAACGAGATCGCGGCCGACGCCTCCGGCACCATCAAGTCGATCCTGGTGGAGAACGGCCAGCCGGTGGAGTACGGCCAGGGCCTGTTCGTGATCGAGTAAGGGCGTCGCGTGTTCGAGAAGATCCTGATCGCCAACCGCGGCGAGATCGCGCTGCGCATCCACCGCGCCTGCCGCGAGCTCGGGATCCAGACGGTGGCGGTGCACTCGACCGCCGACGCCGACGCCATGCATGTGCGGCTGGCCGACGAGAGCGTGTGCATCGGGCCGCCGCCGCCGCGCCTGAGCTACCTCAACATGGCGGCGATCCTGACCGCGGCCACCATCACCGGCGCCGATGCCATCCATCCCGGCGTCGGCTTCCTGGCCGAGAACGCCGACTTTGCCGAAATGGTGGGCGAGCACGGCTTCGTGTTCATCGGCCCGCGGCCCGAGCACATCCGGATAATGGGCGACAAGATCACCGCCAAGCAGGCGGTGCAGGCGCTCGACATCCCGACCGTGCCGGGTTCCGACGGCTCGGTCGGCTCGACCGACGAGGCGGTCGCGGTGGCGCGCGGCATCGGCTACCCGATCCTGATCAAGGCCTCGGCCGGCGGCGGCGGCAAGGGCATGAAGATCGCCCGCTCCGAGGCCGAGCTCAGGGAGCAGCTGCCGATCGCGCGCTCCGAGGCCAAGGCGTTCTTCGGCAACGACCAGGTGTTCTTCGAGAAGTACCTGGAACGGCCGCGCCATATCGAGCTGCAGATCCTGGGCGACGGCCAGGGCGGCGTCATCCATCTGGGCGAGCGCGACTGCTCGCTGCAGCGGCGCCACCAGAAGGTGCTGGAGGAGGCGCCATCGCCGGCGCTCAACGCCGATTCCCGCCGCGCCATCGGCGACTTGGCCGCCGATGCCATGCGCCGCCTCAACTATGCCAGCGCCGGCACGCTGGAGTTCCTGTACGAGGATGGGCGGTTCTACTTCATCGAGATGAACACCCGCCTGCAGGTCGAGCATCCGGTGACCGAGTGGATCACCGGCATCGACCTGGTGCGCGAGCAGATCCGCATCGCCGCCGGCGGCCGCCTGGGCATCACGCAGGACCAGGTCCGGCTCAACGGCCACGCCATCGAGGTGCGGATCAACGCCGAGCACCCCGAGACCTTCGTCCCGTCGCCCGGGCGGATCGCCGACTATCATGCGCCCGGCGGCCCCGGCGTCCGCGTCGACAGCGCGCTCTATCAGGGCTACCGGGTGCCGTCGAACTATGACAGCCTGATCTCGAAGCTGGTCGTCTATGGCGCTACCCGGAACGAATGCCTGATGCGCCTGCGTCGCGCGCTCGAGGAATATGTGATCGGCGGGGTCGAGACCACGATCCCGCTGCATCGGCGGATCATCGCCGAGAGCGACTTCCTCAATGGCGACTACGACATCCATTGGCTCGAGCGCCTGATGGCGGACCGGGCGTAACTGCGGCATGACCGGGTCCCGGCGATGGCGCGCCTGACCCCGGAGCTGCTGCTGAACGCCTATTCCGTGGGGATCTTCCCCATGGCCGAGAGTCGCGACGACCCGGAGCTGTACTGGATCGATCCCGAGCGCCGGGGCATCCTGCCGCTCGACCGCTTCCACGTCAGCCGCTCGCTGCGCAAGCGGGTGCGCAACGGCCCGTTCGAGATCCGCGTCGATTCCGAGTTCGCGGCCACGGTCGCCGCCTGCGCCGAGCCCACGCCCGAGCGTCCGGACAGCTGGATCAACGATGAAATCCGGCGGCTCTACCAGGCGCTGCACGAGCAGGGCTTCGCCCACTCGGTCGAGACCTGGCTGGACGGGCAGATCGTCGGCGGGCTCTACGGCGTGGCGCTGGGGGGCGCCTTCTTCGGCGAAAGCATGTTCAGCCGGGTCACCGACGCGTCCAAGGTGGCACTGGTCCAGCTGGTGGCGCGGCTCAAGGAAGGCGGCTTCACGCTGCTCGACACCCAGTTCGTGACGGCGCATCTGGCCCGCTTCGGCGCCACCGAGATCCCGCGCGCCGAATATCGCCGCCGGCTCGGCGCCGCCCTGCGCGTCCCGGCCCGCTTCCCGGCCGAGCTGCCGCCCGAGCGGCTATGGGCCCAGATCGGGGCGGCAGACCCGGACTAGCCGAGCGGGCCGTTCACTTGGCCAGATCGGCGAACGCTTCGGTAGTTGTGGCGCGGTTGTTGTATCCTGACCGCCGACCGGGATGGGGTGTGGCACGTGACCGACGAGCAGGACGCTGGGAGCACGGCGCAGCTGGTTGCCCTGCTCAAGGCCGGCCAATGGGAAGGAGCCCTGCGGCTGGGGCAGGTGCTGGCGGCGGCCCGGCCCGGCGACCTGCACGTCCGTCATCTGCTCGCCTTGGCCGAGGACCGCGTCGGCGACGCGGATCCGGCGCTGTTGGTAGTGGGATCGGCGGCGCTCGCCCATCACGAGCAGGCTGCGGCGCGGCTGCTGCAGGCGGGCGAGACGGAGCGCGCGCGGCAGCGCGTCGCTTTGATGGCGGACCTGGAGCACGCGCGCGACCCCGGCCTGGCCGACAATTTCGGCGGCCCCTTCAACGGCCAGCCGCTGCGCCAGGCGATCTTCGAGGCCGTGCTGGCCCGGGTGCCCGTGAAGGCGATCATCGAGACCGGCACCTATCGCGGCGTCACCACGCGCTTCATGGCCGAGCGGTTCGCGGGACCGATCCAGACCGTCGAGGTCAATCCGGTCTGGGCCGTCTATGCGGCCCACCAGCTGCACGACCTGCCGACCGTCACGGCGCAGTGCCAGGATTCGCGGACCTTCCTGGTCCGCCACCTGATCGCCAACCGCTACGGCGGCGGACCGGTGCTGTTCTACCTGGATGCCCACTGGCAGGACGACCTGCCGCTCCTCGACGAGGTGACGATCATCGCCGGCTACATGCGCGATGCCCTGGTGCTCGTCGACGATTTCGCCGTTCCCGGCGATCCCGGCTACAGCTCCGACGATTACGGGCCGGGCAAGCGGCTGGACCTTCCCTATCTGGCGCCGGTGTTGGCTCAGTTCAGCGGGGTGTTCTTTCCCGTCGACTCCGCGCGCGAAGGCGGCTCGCGTCGGGGCTGCGTGCTGCTGGCGTCGTCGCCGGCCCTGGCCGCGGCGCTGGCCGGCATCCCGCTGCTGCGCCGCCATCCGGCGGCTTGAGCGATGGCGCTGATCGTCGCCGATCCCATCGGCGGACTGGGCAACCGGCTGCTCTGCCTGCTCTCGGTGCTGCGGCTCGCGCGGCGGTACGGGCTGACGCCGCGGATCCACTGGGGCGACGAGAACGCGCCGCCCGGCACGCTGCGCAAGTACCGGGTGCCCTTCTACCGCCTGTTCGCCGACGGCGCCCTGCTGGTGGACTCCGTGCCGGCCGTCGACCGCTACTTCGAGTCGCCGCGGGACAACGTCGTGCTCCTGGTGCCCGAAGCGGCGCTCGGCGGCGGCCGATCGCTGGCGATCAAGCATTACTACTTCGTCCTGCCGGCCGCCGAAGCGCAGGTTCAAGATGCCGCCGACCTCGCCGCCATCTTCGCGGAGCTGCGCGCCGCCTTCGCCGCGCTGCCGGTCGCGGCGGCGATCGGCTCCAGCGTCGCCGGCTTCGCCGGGTCGGCGCTGGGACAGGGGCTGGGCATCCATGTGCGGCGGGCGATCGATCCCGAGGATACGCCGGAGTGGAATCGGTACGACGCCGAGTGGTACGCGTCGGCGATCAGGACGCTGCGCGCCCGGGGGATGCGCGGTCCGGTGTTCCTGGCCAGCAACTGTGCTGAAACCAAGGCCCGGATCCAGGCCGAGGTGCCGGATGTGCTGAGCTTCCATAGCCGGCTCTGCGGCGACGCGACGGCCGCCCCGGAAATCGAGGACGCCTTCGTCGACCTGCTGCTGCTGTCGCGCTGCGGCACGGTGCTGCGCCATGTCGATTCGACGTTTGGACTGGCTGCGACGGTGATCGGCGGCGGACGCGAGATCCTGTTCGGCGAACGGGCGCCGCCGTCGGTGTTGAGCCACCTGCCGCTCGCACCTTAGTCGATCCCGGACTGGCCGATCAGCAGCTGCAGGGCGTCGCCGACCGCCGCGACGGTGGCCGCCCAGTCTCCCGGCCGCGGTTGCCGGAACAAGCGCATCGTCGGGTACCAGGGCGAGTCGGCGCGGTCGAGCATCCAGCGCCAGTCGGGCACGGCCGGCAGCAGGACCCAGACCGGGCGGCCGAGCGCGCCCGCCAGATGGGCGACCGAGGTATCCGAGCTTATGACCAGATCGAGGTTGGCCAGCACGGCCGCGGTCTCGCCGAAGTCGCGCAGCTCCGGGCCGAGGTCGGTGAACGCCGGCGGCAGCGGCGCCAGGCCAAGGTCGCGCGCGCCATCGCCGACCTGGAGCCCGAACCACTGGGCGCCCGCCATCTCGATCAGCGGCCGCAGCGCCGGCAGCCGGGGCGAGCGCAGGGCGTCGCGGGCCTGGGCCGGGTTGCCGGCCCACACGATGCCGACCCGAATGCTCCGCGCAGCCGGCAGCCGGGCCGCCCAGCGCGCGCAGGCCGCGGCGTCGGGGCGCAGATAAGGGACGCGCGCCGGCAGGGTCGAGGTCCCAAGGCGCGCCGGGACCGACAGCAAGGGTGCCCACAGGTCGCAGGGCGGAATTGGCCGATCCGACGCGACCACCTCGGCGACGCCATCGGCCGAGGCGACCAGGCCGGCCACGGTCGCCGGGACCCGCAGCACGACCGCGGCCCCCGCCGCCTGCAGCGGCTGGGCGAAGCGCACAAACTGCAGGATGTCGCCGATGCCCTGCTCGACCACCAGCAACAGGCGCCGGCCGGCGAGCGGCTGGCCGGTCCACTCGGGCAGCACCGCTCCGAAGTCGAACCGAGGCCGGGTGCTCCGCGCCTCGTAGTCGGCAAAGGCGTCGCGCCAGCGGCCGAGCAGGAACAGGGCATGGGCGCGGTCGAGCCGCGCCGCCGCGCCCAGGTCGGGGTCGCGCGCCGCGGCGGTAAGGTGGTCCAAGGCCTCGGCGGGGCGGCCCCCCTCGACCAGCAGGATGCCCAGATTGAGATGCGCCCGGGCATAGTCGGGCTGCAAGGCGAGGGCGCGGCGCAAGCCGGCGATGGCGGCTTCGGCCTCGCCATGGGCGGCCAGCGCGGTCGCCAGGTTGTACTGCAGCTTCGGCAGATCAGGCGCCAGCTCGACCGCCTGCCGATAAGCCGCCACGGCGCCCGCGACGTCGCCCCGGGCCAGCCGCGCATTGCCGTCGAGCGCGCGCTCGGCGGCGGCCTCCGGGCGCGAGGGCGGTGCGCTCACTTGCAGTCGATCACCCACACGTCATAGACCGGGTGCTGCAGCGGATGCAGCGCCGGCGAGCTCGCGAACATCCAGCCCGAGAACACCGGCTGCGGCCCCTCGGGCTTGACCTCGACGATCTTGAGGAACGCGGCAGCCTCCGGTGATTCCTCGGGCGGATGCTTCTGGCAGGTCAGCGCCGTGATCTCGAGGTCGCCGAACTTGACCGTCTGCCCGATCGGCGCCTCGAAGGTCGAGACCCGGGCAGTCACCTTGTCCAGTCCCTGCAGCAAGGCGCCCAGCGGCTTGGCCGGCGCCGGCGGCGCGGGCGGTTTGGGTGGCGGCGCGGCGCCCATGCCCAGCGCCAGCACGGCGGCGAGCGCCGCGACCCGGCCTCGGCGCAGGGTCATGGCTTGCCGGGTGCCCCTCCGAGCAAGCCGCCCGCCGGGCTGGCGCCGTCGGACCCGCCCGACGGCGCCGTCCCCGATGGTTGGCCGGCCTGGCCGCCGCCGGTCGAGAAAATGTACTTGCTGACCAGATGCATGATGTCGACGGGCGGCGTGGTGAACTTGATCCGCCCCCCGGCCTTGAGCATGGCGTCGGACGCGCCCGGCTGCAGGTTGATGTAGCGCGAGCCCAGGAGGCCGTCGGCGTTGATCTGGGCGATGCTGTCGTCCGGGATCTCCAGGCCGGACGGCAGGCGGACCCTGACGTCGGCGAAATAGGTCTTGGAATCCAGGCTTGTTGCGGTGACGGTGCCGACCTTGATGCCGCTCACCCGCACGTCGCTGCCGACATTGATCCCATCGATCCGGTCGAACCGCGCGGTCAACTCGTAGCCGCCGCGGCCGGCCCCGACGCCGGTCGCGCCGACCGCGAACCACACGAACACCGCGGCCACCGCCAGCACCAGGGCGCCGACCAGGGTCTCGAAAGCACTGCGCTGCATCGGAGGGCTGTCGGCGCCTTAGGACGGCCGCCAGGGCTCGTAATCGCCGGTCGAGCGCGCCCGCTGCCCGCCCTTCAGCTGGTGGCCCGGGGGACGGTAGGCCAGGGGCGTGCCGGTCAGGTTGGGATGGTGCTCCTTGGTCCAGGGATGCGGCCGTCCCTGGCCCGGCGCCGGCACTGCGTCGGTCAGGCGATGCAGCCAGGCGTGCCAATCCGGCGGCACTTTGCTGGCCTCGGGCTCGCCCTGATAGATCACCCAGCGGCGCTGCAGGGTCGGATCGGCGACTGCCTTCTCCTTGTAATACCGGTTCCCGAACGCGTCCCGGCCGACTTCGTCGCCTTTCAGCCAGGTGAAGATCCGGGTTCCGATGGTCATGCGCGCAAATCCCTCGCCGTGCGCCGCGGGCGGACCGGCGGCGGGCGCGACTATGGCATCAGGCCGGCCCACCGACAAGGCCGCGAACCGCCTCGGCGCCGGTCTGTGTCATTCCCGTTGCAATACCATATCTAGCGGCATATCTTCCGACCACCCACCAGATCGAGGAAGGTAAGGCCCCAGCGGCTGATCCCGGCGGTGCCGGGACCGAGAACGGGGTTCGGCCGAAAATCAAGGTAAACTTTTCCTTGTCTGCCGAGATGTGGGGGGCGCATCCTGACTGAAACACAAGATCTAGAAAGCGGAGCGTGGTGATGCGGATCGGTCGGCGGTTCACGGTAGACAGCACGTCACCCTATGACGGGATTCCCTTTCGGACCACCACCAGCGAGATCCGCAATCCCGACGGATCGGTCGTCTTCAAGCTCGACCGCATCGAGGTCCCGGCCGACTGGAGCCAGGTCGCGTGCGACGTGCTGGCGCAGAAATATTTCCGCAAGGCCGGCGTCCCCGCCGCGCTGAGGCCGGTGCCCGAGGACGACGTCCCGGCCTGGCTGTGGCGCCGCGAGGCCGACGACGAGGCCCTGGCCGTCCTGCCCGAACCTGAGCGAATCGTGGGCGAGACCAGCGCCCGCCAGGTGTTCGACCGCCTTGCCGGCACCTGGACCTACTGGGGCTGGAAGGGCGGCTATTTCGACCAGGAGGCCGACGCCCGCGCCTTTTTCGACGAGCTGCGCTACACCCTCGCCCGCCAGATGGCGGCGCCCAACAGCCCGCAATGGTTCAACACCGGCCTGCACTGGGCCTACGGCATCGACGGCCCGGCCCAGGGCCATGTCTATGTCGACTACCGGACCGGCCAGCTGGTGCAGTCGGCCTCGGCCTACGAGCATCCGCAGCCGCACGCCTGCTTCATCCAGTCGGTCGAGGACGACCTGGTGAATGACGGCGGCATCATGGATCTGTGGGTGCGCGAGGCGCGGCTGTTCAAGTACGGCTCGGGCACCGGCACCAACTTCTCGGCGCTGCGCGGCGACGGCGAACGGCTGTCGGGCGGCGGCCGGTCGTCGGGCCTGATGAGCTTCCTCAAGATCGGCGACCGCGCCGCCGGCGCCATCAAGTCGGGCGGCACCACGCGCCGCGCTGCCAAGATGGTGGTGGTCGACGCCGACCATCCCGACATCCAGGACTTCGTCAACTGGAAGGTCGTCGAGGAGCAGAAGGTGGCGGCGCTGGTCGCCGGCTCCATCCAGGCGAACAAGCACCTGAACGCCGTGCTGTCGGCCTGCGCCGAGGGGGAGGACGATAGTCGCTTCGACCCCAAGAAGAACCGGGCGCTGGCCAAGGCGATCCGCGCCGCCCGCGCGGTCGCCGTGCCCGAGAACTACATCCAGCGCGCGATCCAATACGCCCGCCAGGGCTACGCCTCGATGTCGTTCAAGACCTACGACACCGATTGGGACAGCGACGCCTACCTGACGGTCGCCGGCCAGAACTCCAACAACACGGTGCGCCTGACCAACGCGTTCCTGGACGCGGTGCGCGACGACGACGACTGGCAGCTCATCCGCCGCACCGACCGCAAGGTCGCCCGGACCGTCAAGGCCAAGGCGCTATGGGACGACATCGCGCATGCCGCCTGGGCGTGCGCCGATCCCGGCCTGCAGTTCGACACCACCATCAACGAGTGGCACACCTGCCCGGCGTCGGGCCGCATCAACGCCTCGAACCCGTGCTCGGAATACATGTTCCTGGACGACACGGCGTGCAACCTGGCGTCCTTGAACCTGATCCAGTTCCGTGGCGCCGACGGCCGCTTCGCCGTCGCCGACTACGAGCACGCGACGCGGCTGTGGACCATCGTGCTCGAGATCTCGGTGCTGATGGCGCAGTTCCCGTCGCGCCGGATCGCCGAGCTCAGCTACCGCTACCGCACGCTGGGCCTGGGCTATGCCAATATCGGTGGCCTGCTGATGGCCTCGGGCCTGCCCTATGACAGCGACGAGGGTCGCGCCCTGTGTGCGGCGCTGACGGCGCTGATGACCGGCGTCGCCTACCGCACCTCGGCCGAGATGGCGAGCGAGCTCGGGCCGTTCCCGGGCTACGCCGACAATGCCGAGGCCATGATGCGGGTGATGCGCAACCATCGCCGCGCCGCCCAGGGCCTGGCCGACGGCTATGAGGGCCTGGCGGTCAAGCCGGTGCCGCTGGACGTCGCCCATTGCCCGGACCCGGCGCTGGTCGCGGCCGCCCAGCGCGCCTGGGACGCGGTGATCGAGGCCGGCGCCGCCCATGGCTTCCGCAACGCCCAGGCCACGGTGATCGCGCCGACCGGCACCATCGGCCTGGTCATGGATTGCGACACCACCGGCATCGAACCCGACTTCGCCCTGGTCAAGTTCAAGAAGCTGGCCGGCGGCGGCTATTTCAAGATCATCAACCGGCTGGTGCCGACGGCGCTGGAGACCCTGGGCTACGCGCCCGAGGAGATCGACGCCATCACCGCCTACGCGGTCGGCCGCGGCACCCTGGAGGGCGCCCCGACCATCGACCACCCGGCGCTGATGCAGCGCGGCTTCGACGCCGCCGCCATCGACCGCCTGGAGGCGGCGCTGCAGTCGGCCTACGACATCAAGTTCGCGTTCAACAAGTGGACGCTGGGCGAGGCGTTCTGCCGCGACCGCCTGGGCGTGCCGGCCGACAAGCTCGACGAGCCCGGCTTCGACCTGCTGGGCCATCTGGGCTTCACCGCGGCCGACATCGAGGCCGCCAACGTCTGGTGCTGCGGCGCCATGACCCTGGAGGGCGCGCCCTTCCTCAAGCCCGAGCACCTGGCGGTGTTCGACTGCGCCAGCCCGTGCGGCCGCACCGGCACGCGCTGCCTGTCGGTCGCCAGCCACATCCGGATCATGGCGGCGGCCCAGCCCTTCATCTCCGGCGCCATCTCCAAGACCGTCAACATGCCCAACGAGTCGACGGTGGCGGACTGCCAGCGCGCCTACCACGACTCCTGGACCCTGGGCCTGAAGGCGATCTCGCACTACCGCGACGGCACGAAGATGAGCCAGCCGCAGTCGG
>CAZEFK010000248.1:0-9760 GCA_964511405.1 uncultured Comamonadaceae bacterium
GGCCGAGGCCGCCGGCTTCACGGTGCTGGCGCCGGCGGACGCCGCCCGCCAAGCCGACATCGTGATGGTCCTGGCGCCGGACGAGCACCATGCCGCGATCTATCGCGACGAGCTCGGCCCCAACATGAAGCAGAACGCGGCGCTGGCGGTGGCGCACGGCCTATCGGTGCATTTCGGGCTGATCGAGCCACGCAAGGACCTGGACGTGTTCATGATCGCGCCCAAGGGCCCGGGCCACACCGTGCGCTCGGAATATGCCCGCGGCGGCGGCGTGCCCTGCCTGGTCGCGGTCGCCCAGAACGCCACCGGCAACGCGCTCGAGATCGCGCTGAGCTACTCCAGCGCCATCGGCGGCGGCCGCGCCGGCACCATCGAGACCACGTTCAAGGAAGAGTGCGAGACCGATCTGTTCGGCGAGCAGACGGTGCTGTGCGGCGGCCTGTCGGCCCTGATCCTGGCCGGCTACGAGACCCTGGTCGAGGCCGGCTACGCGCCCGAGATGGCCTATTTCGAGTGCCTGCACGAGGTCAAGCTGATCGTCGACCTGATCTATGAGGGCGGCCTGGCCAACATGCGCTACTCGGTGTCGAACACCGCCGAGTACGGCGACTACACCCGCGGCCCGCGCATCATCACCGACGAGACCAAGGCCGAGATGAAGCGCGTGCTGGCCGACATCCAGTCCGGCCGCTTTGCCCGCGACTGGGTGCTGGAGAATGCCGCCGGCCAGGCCAGCTTCAAGGCCATGCGCCGCACCCAGGCCGCGCATCCGATCGAGGAGGTCGGCGAGCGCCTGCGCGCCATGATGCCGTGGCTGAAGCAGAACCGCCTGGTGGACAAGACCAAGAACTGACGTCCGGCCCAACCGGCGGAAGGCGGCGTTACGCCGCCTTCTGCCCGGGCTTCAGTTCCACCTTGAGCCAGCCCGGGCGGCGCTGGTCGAAGTGCTGGTAGGCCTCGATCGCCGAGGCCATCGGCTCGCGCCGGCTCAGGATCTCCGTCGGCCGGAGCTGGCCCGCCTGCACCAGCTCGATCAGGTGCGGGAAGTAGCGCCGGTGATTGCAGTTGCCGGTCTTGATCGTCAGGTTCTTGTTCATCGCCTTGCCGATCGGGAAGTGGTTGGCGACCGGCGGGTAGACCCCGATGATCGCCAGCGTCCCGGCCTTGGCCAGGGCGTCGATCGCCCATTCCAGCGCCTGGGTCGGCGAGTCGCCCGGGTGCCAGTGGTCGCCCTGGGGTTGGGCTGCCTGGGTCACCTCGGCGCGGGCCATGCGGTGCAGCTCGGTATCGGCACAGACGGACGCCGGGCCGTGATGGGCGGCCTCGGCATCGACGCCGACGGCGTCGATCGCCCGGTCGGCGCCGATGCCGCCGGTTAGCCGCCGGATCGCCTCGACCGGATCCTCCTGTTCGAAATCGACCACTTCGGCGCCCTGCGCCCGCGCCATCTCCAGCCGGTCGGGCTTGGAGTCGACCGCAAGCACCCGGCCGGCGCCCTGAATCTTGGCGCTGGCGATCGCGAACTGGCCGACCGGACCGCAGCCGAACACCGCGACCACGTTGCCCGGCTTGATCTCGGCCAATTCGGCGCCGAAGTAGCCGGTCGGCCCGATGTCGGACAGCAGGATCGCCTCGTCGTCGGTGATGTCGTCGGGCAGCTTGACCAGGTTGACATGGGCGAACGGCACACGCGCCTTTTCGGCCTGCAATCCGCCGAAGGGGCCGCTGGCCTCGGGCCCGCCATAGAACGCCGTGCCGGCCAGGGGCCCGTGAGGATTGGCGCGGTCGCACTGGGCGAAGTAGCCCGCCCGGCAATAGACGCAGCTGCCGCAGCCGATGGTCGAGGGGATCAGGACCCGGTCGCCGACCTGGAAGTTGCGCACCTCCGGCCCGAGTTCGGCGATCACGCCGACGCCCTCGTGGCCGAGCACGGTGCCGGGCTGAAGCCCGGGCACGGTGCCGCGCACGAAGTGCAGGTCGGTGCCGCAGATGGCGCTGGCGGTGAGCCGGACGACCGCGTCGGTCGGCTGCCGGATCACCGGATCCGGGACGTCGTCCAGCCGGATGTCGCCTACGCCGTGGAACACCACTGCCTTCATCGCGCGGCCTCCTGCAGGTGCTTGCCGGCGCCAACGGACTGCCGTCCGGGCGGTTCCCCGGCGCCGCCGGCCGGGTTTCGGCGCCTTTGCGATTGAACCGTCATGCGCGACGGCGCAGGAAGTGGGGGCCCCACCGTCACCCCCCACCGTCACCCATGAGGCCGAGATGGACTGGAGCCAGCTCTTGTCGTCGCGGCGCATCGGCAAGGCCGCCGCCGATCCGGTCGTCCCGCACCGGTCGCCCTATGAGATCGACGCCGACCGCATCGTATTCTCCAGCGCCTTCCGGCGGCTGCAGGACAAGATGCAGGTCCACGGCAACAGCCGCTCGGACTACGTGCGCACGCGCCTCACCCACAGCCTGGAGGCGTCCCGGGTCGGGCGCTCGCTGGCGGCGCTGGTCGGGCGCACGGTGGCGGCGCGCCACCGCCCCGACATGCCGCAGCTCGCCGCCGACATCGGCCACATCGTCGCGGCCGCGGCCCTGGCCCACGACATCGGCAATCCGCCCTTCGGCCATTCGGGCGAGGCGATCGTCGCCGAGTGGTTCACGGCCAGCGATCTCGGCCGGGCCGTGCTGGCACCGCTGCCGCCCCGGGTGCAGGCCGAGCTGCGCAGCGTCGAAGGCAACGCCCAGGGCTTCCGGGTGCTGACCCGCCTGCAGGGGTGGCGGCCCCAAGGCGGCCTGCAGCTCACCGCGGCCGTGCTGGGGGCCTTCGCCAAATATCCGCGCGCCATCCGGCCCGACGCCGAGGGGCGCCAGAAATACGGCTTCTACAGCTCGGAAGCGGCCGATTTCGCGGCGGTCGCCGGGTCCTGCGGGCTGGCCCCGGCCGGCGACCTGGCGTGGGCGCGCCATCCCCTGGCCTACCTGACCGAAGCCGCCGACGACATCTGCTACTTGGTTGTCGACGTCGAGGACGGGGTCAAGATGGCCGACCTGTCGCTGGCCGAGGCCGAAGCGCTGCTGCTGCCGCTGGTGTCAGGCGGCCGCTTGCCCGCTGATGCCGGCGACAGCCTGGACCGGCGACTGCAATGCCTGCGCAGTCACGCCATCGACCGGCTGATCGGTGAGGCGGCGGCCATGTTCCTGGACCACGAATCCCAGATCCTGGCCGGCCGCTTTGCCGGCGATCTGCTCGGCCGCTCGCCGGTGGCGTCGGCGATCGCCGAGGTCCGGGCGGTGAGCCGCGTCCGAATCTACCGCAACGACCGGCGGGCCGAGCTCGAAGCGCAGGCCCGGCACGCCCTGGAGCAGTGGCTCACCATCCAGGTCACGGCCTTCCTCGACCGCGAAGCCGGCCGGCAGGCCGCCGCGGAACCGGTGCTGCGCCGGATTCCGGGTGCGCTCGACGCGCCGCCCGACCGCGAGGGCTGGCTGCGCACGGTGGTCGACTATTGCTTCGGGATGACCGACAGCTTCGCGCTGCGCCAAGCCGAGGCCGCGCATGGGGCGTGAGGCCGGGGTAGCGCTGGCATAGCCCTATCGAAAACAAGGGTTTGCATCACGTGCACGGGGCGTCGGCACGAACTGCGGCTTGCAGCCGCGGGAGCCAGGAGCATAGCATTTACGCCATGTGAATGGTTACCGCCTGGTTGCGATGCTTCAATTTTTAGAGACTATGATCAAAGGCGGCTCGGTCGAGCTGATTGATCATCGCGGGCAGCGGCGACGACTCGGCGCTGGCACGCCTGATGTCGCGATTCGCATCAACGATCCCTGGCTGACGTGGCGGGCCCTGCTGGATCCCAGCGTGGCCCTCGGCGAGGCCTTCATGGACGGCCGGCTGGAGATCGAGCGCGGCACCCTTTACGACTTGGTGTCGCTGTTCGCGCGCAGCGGCGCCAGGACCGGCCGTGGCGGCGGGCTCTGGCGCCTGCTCACCCATTGGCGCAAGCGCAACGGCCGGCGGCGGTCGCGCGCCAACGTCGCCCATCACTATGACCTGTCCCACGATCTCTATCGCCGGTTCCTGGACCGCGACTTGCAATATTCCTGTGCGGTCTTCGCCAGCGACCATGGCGACATCGACCGCGCCCAGGAGGAGAAAAAGCGCCGGCTGGGCAACAAGCTGCTGCTGAAGCCGGGCGCCCGGGTGCTCGACATCGGGTCGGGCTGGGGCGGCCTGGCGCTGTCGCTCGCCCGTCGCGCCGAGGTCGAGGTGCTCGGCATCACGCTGTCGGTCGAGCAGCTGAAGATCGCGCGCGAGCGCGCCAAGGCCGAAGGGCTGGACCACCGGGTGCGCTTCGAGCTGGCCGACTACCGCGACATCGCCGGCCCGTTCGACCGGATCATCTCGGTCGGCATGTTCGAGCATGTCGGCCTGCATCGCTATGGCGCCTTCTTCGACCGGATCGGCGAGCTGCTGGCGCCCGACGGCGTTGCGGTGGTCCACGCGATCGGCCGCAGCGACGGGCCGGGCGTGACCAACCGCTGGCTCGAGAAATACATCTTCCCGGGCGGCTATTCGCCGGCCCTGTCGGAAGTGCTGCCGCATGTCGAGCGGGCCGGACTGTGGGTGACCGACATCGAGATCCTGCGCCTGCACTATGCCGAGACCTTGAAGGCCTGGCGCCAGCGCTTCAACGCCGCGCGCGCCGAGATCGCGCGCCTTTATGACGAGCGCTTCTGCCGGATGTGGGAGCTGTACCTGATCGGGTCGGAGCTGGCGTTCCGCGTCGGCGGCCATATGGTGTGGCAGCTTCAGCTGGCCAAGGACGTGGCCACCGTGCCGCTGACGCGCGACTACATGCTGGCGCCCGACCAGCCATCGCGCCTGCGGACGCAGGCCGCCGCCGTTGCCGGCGAGTGACAGCTCAGGAAAAGCGTCGGCAACTTTTACGGAGTGGGGCGCACGCGGCGGCGCCAGGCGCGTTATTGTAGGGCGAAAGGACAGCGCCTGTGAGCAATCCGCGCCCTCTCTACGAGCAGCATGTCGCCGGACCGGCCTTGGCCGCGTTCCTTCGGGTCGCGGCGGCGTGGTCGCTGGACGAGGCGCAGATGCGCGGGCTGCTGGGCTATCCGTCCGATAGCTGGTGGACAGCCTGCCGCGAGCGCTCGTCGGGTGCGCTCAGCCTCGATCAGGTCGAGCGAATCTCCTACGTCCTGCGCGTGTTCCGCTATCTCCAGGAGAGGGAGGACGGGGCGGCGGCCGATTGGCTGCGCCAGCAGCGCCCGGAGCCGATCTTCGGCGGCCGCCGACCGCTCGATGTCATGTGCCTGCGCGACACCCGCGGCCTCCATCAGGTCGCCCGCTTCCTCGAGGAACGGGCGGAGGCCGGCGGCGACGCAGGTGCGGCCGGCCTCAGGCCGGCATCGGCGGCCACGTCGGCCGTCGCGGCAGGCGGTCGCGCGGACAGCCGGTGAGCCGCTGTCCGAACCGTTCGTTCGGCACGCGCGCCGTGCCGTCCGCCCGGTCTCAGTAGGTGCCGCGCAGCCCGCCGAGATTGTGCCAGAATCCGCCGAGCCGCTTGAAGGTTGCGCTCGCCGAATCGAGATCCTTGGCCGAGGCTACGTCGCTGAGCTGTCGCACCTGCTTGTCGAACATGTCGTTGAGCTGGTCGTACAGCTTCAGGCCCTTGTCCGACAGGAACACGCGGCTGGATCGCCGGTCGTGGACCGACCGTTCCTGGATCAGATAACCGGTCTCGACCAGCTTTCGCACATTGTACGAAACGTTCGAGCCCAGGTAATAGCCGCGGGTCAGCAGCTCGCCGACCGTGAGATTGTCGCGGCCGATGTGAAACAGGATCAGGCTCTGGACGTTATTAATGTCCTCGACCTTCAGGCGATCCAGCTCGATCTCGACCATCTCGAGGAATTGGCGATGGAGGCGCTCGAGGAGGCGAACCGTATTCAGGTACAAGTCCTTGAGGGCTTCGGGCGCACCTTCCTTGGGCGGGGCTGCCAGTTTGGTGCTGGACTGGGTCCGCGGGCTACGCATGGACATCCTCTCTCGCTCGATCATCAACTAAGCAGCGGTCGGGTTCCGGTTTGTGCCTTCTGCTCATAACGCGGGAATTGCAAAAAGTTTCCACCCGTTTCGGTCAAAAGCCCAGTGGCCATAGTCCGAGTTACTTCTACCACAATTTATCCCAAAAAACTCACTGTGTTCTATCGGGGAATTTTACATTCGGCATGTCTTCGGCGGAGCTGTGAGCTGCGTAACACCCACCGATCACATAGTCCAGGCGGGCGCCGGCCAGTCTCCGTCGCTAGTGTCGGCGGAATGCGGCGGCGATCGCAACTGGACTTCGGCGGCGACTTCGGGCACCAGGAACGCCAGTGGAGCAGCAGGGCATCCACAGGATTGCCGGACAGACCATGAGCCTTGGACTAAGCGATCGCCGCCGCCGAAGGGGCCGGCGCTGGCGTCTGATCGGCCGTTTGGTGGCCTTGATGGCGATCGCTGGCCTGTTGGGTGCGACATTTTGGCTCGGTCGCCGCGACGCCCGTGCCGACATCGCTGAGGCCGAAGCGCGGACGGCCGAGCTGCGCGATCAGCTCGACCAGCTCCAGCGCCGTGACGCCGGCCAGGCCGCCGAGCTGACCCGCGCCCGCGCCGACCTGTCGGCGCTGCAGGCGCGCTACGCCGCCGAGGTGCCGAGCGGGCCGATGAAGCCGCTGGTCGAGCTGCTGGCCCAGCGGCTGGCGGCCGGCGTCGATCCGGCGCGCGTCGAGAATCTGCTGACCCTGGTCGAGAACAAGCGCGACTGCGAGGCGCCGGTCAGCCGCCGCCTGGTGGTCCACACCCCGGGCGCGCCGGTCTCGCCCTCCAACAGCGTATCGGTTCCGGACAACAGCGTGGTGGTCACCGGCGAGGGCGCGCCGGCCCGCGATGCGGACGGCAGTCCGCAAGGCTGGTTCGACCCGGCGCAGCCGGTCACCGTTCGCTTCACCTCGATCGGCGGGCGCGTCGGTGAGGTGTCGGGCACGCTGCCGATCTATCACCGGCTGGTGGCCGGCACCAGCGAGCACCGCTTCACCCTGACCTCCGGCGGCCGCGGCTTCCTGGTGGTGACCAGCGAGCGCTGCGCCTTTCCCTGACGCCGATCAGGGCTGCCGGCGCGGAACCGTCAGGACCAGCGTGCCCTGCGCCGGCGTCCACGCCGCCGTGACCCCGCCCGGCGCTGCGGCCGTCAGCTGCCGGGGCGCCGGCAGCGGCCGCCCGGCGAGGACCAACCGTGCCGCGCGGCGGCCACGGCGGCAGCCGAGGACCAAGCGCACGCCGTCCAGTCCGGCCCACGCTTGGGCGGCATCGGCGATCAGGTGGAACAGCAGGCCCGGGTCGCTCGACAGCACCAAATCCGATGGCATCGCGCGCACCCGGCCGAGCCGCGCCAGGCGCGGCGCCAGGCGGTCGATCAGCAGCGCGGCGCGGAACCCGAGCACCACCTCCGACGGCCGCTCGGCGGCGGCCGCAGCGATCTCGGCGATCTGGGCCTGGATGCCGTCGACGGCCAGATCCAGCTTGTCGGCCAGGTCCGTGCCTTCACGGTCGGGCAGACGGCGCCGCACCACGTGGAGAAACAGGCGCAGCGCCTGAATCGGCTGCTGGCAGGCATGGGCCGCTTCGGACATGCGCCGCCGGCGGTCGAGCGCCGCCTCGGCCTCGGCCAGGCGGTCGGCGGCCCAGGCGTCGGCCAGGGCCTGCCTATTCTGGGTCTGCCGATCCTGGGCCTGCCCATCCCGACCGCGCGGCCGCGCCGCCATGGGTCAGGCCACCCAGGCCAGCAGTCCCAGCGACACCAGGCCAGCCGCCGCGCAGTAATAGGCGAACGGGTCGAGGGCTTCGAAGTCGGTGCGGTGGAACCAGCGCATCATGACCACCAGCGAGCCGTAGGCGGCCGCGCCCGCCACCGCGCCGGCGATCACCATGGTGGGCAGGTCGAACGGAACGTTGGCCTTCAGCGCCTTCGGAATCTCGAGCACGGCGGCGCCCACGATCACCGGGGTGGCGATGAGGAACGAGAAATAGGCCGCGGCCTCGTGCGTCATGCCGCGCAGCAGTCCCGCGATCATCGTGGCGCCGGAGCGCGAGATGCCGGGAAACAGCGCGAAGGCCTGGCAGCAGCCGATCAGCACGGCGTCGACCACGCCGATGTCGGCGATGGTCCGGTGGCCGCCGCGGCGGCGCAGCCGCTCGCCCCCGAACAGCGCGATGCCGTTGACCAGCAGGAAGGCGGCCGCCGCCAACGGGCTGCCGAACAGGGCATGGAAGAACTTGTTGAGCAGCACGCCGGCGGCTGCGGCGGGCACCGTGGCGACCGCCATCAGCAACAGCAGATTGCGGTAGCGCCGCCGCTCGGCCTCGGGCGCCAGGCCCAGCACCGCCAGCAGCAAGGCCACCCAGTCGCGCCAGAAATAGATCAGCAGCGCCACCGCGGTGCCGACATGGAGCATGATCAGGAAGGGCAGGAACTGGAAGGATTCGCTGTCCCAGTTCCAGCCCAGCAGCGCCGGCAGGACCACGGCATGGCCGAGGCTCGAGATCGGGAACAGCTCGGTGAGGCCCTGGACCAAGGCCAGGATGTAGATCTGGATTGTCGTCATCGTGCGGCGATCTAGCCACACGCCCGCACACCGGGTCCATACGCCATCGCCTTCGGTTGACGGCGGCGGTCCCGCCCGGCTAAGAGGGCGCGATTACATGTCCGCAATCATGGCCGGGTTATGCAGGTAACGTCCACGGCGCTTCCCGACGTGAAGCTGATTCGCCCGGTCCGGCACGCCGACGCGCGCGGCTTCTTCATGGAGACCTACAGCCTGCCGGTTCTGGGCGAGCACGGCATCGTCCAGCCCTTCGTGCAGGACAACCACTCGATGTCGCGCCAGCCGGGCACGGTGCGCGGCCTGCATTTCCAGGCGCCGCCCTTCGCCCAGGGCAAGCTCGTGCGGGTGGTGAAGGGCAGCATCTTCGACGTGGCCGTGGACATTCGCCTGGGCTCGCCGACCTTCGGGCGCCATATCGCGGCGACCCTCACCGCCGAGGGCGGCGAGCAGCTATGGGTTCCGGAGGGCTTCGCCCACGGCTTCTGCACCCTCGAGCCCGACACCGAGGTGATCTACAAGGTGACCGCGGTCTATTCGCGCAACCATGACCACGCCATCCGCTGGGACGACGCCGAACTCGGCATCGCCTGGCCGGTTGCCGCCGACGCCGCCCAACTGTCGGACAAGGACCGGGCGGCGCCGTCGTTCGCGCAGCTGCAGACGCCGTTTCGGGCGATGAAGCTGTCGGCATGAAGATTCTGGTAACCGGCGGCGCCGGCTTCATCGGCTCCGCCGTGATCCGCCGGGCGCTGGCCCGGCCTGGCTTGGCGGTCGTCAACCTCGACGCCCTGACCTATTCGGCCAACCTGGCGGCGCTGGCAGCGGCCGAAGCCGATCCGCGCTACGCCTTCGTCCACCAGGATATCCGCGACCGCGCCGGGATTGCCCGGACGCTGGCGGCGCATCAGCCCGACGCGATCATGCATCTGGCGGCCGAGAGCCACGTCGACCGCTCGATCGACGCGCCCGCCGCCTTCGTCGAGACCAACGTGGTCGGCACGGTGGCACTGCTGGAGGCCGCCACCGACTATTGGAAGGGCCTGGACGGCGACCGGGCCGCGCGGTTCCGCTTCCACCATGTCTCGACCGACGAGGTGTTCGGCTCGCT
>CAZEFK010000249.1:0-9576 GCA_964511405.1 uncultured Comamonadaceae bacterium
AGGGCCTTGCAGGCCTGGGCGCCGGAATAGTCGAACTCGCAGGCTTGGCCGATCACGATCGGCCCGGCCCCGATGATCAGGATGCTGGAGATGTCGGTGCGTTTGGGCATGTCGGCTACCGGCGGTCCATCAGCGCTACGAACCGCTGGAACAGGGGATTGGCATCGTGCGGCCCGGGCGAGGCCTCGGGATGGTGCTGCACCGAGAACACCGGCTTGTCCTTGAGCGCCAGGCCTTCATTGGTGCCGTCGAACAGCGAGACGTGGGTCTGGACCACCGTATCGGGCAGGCTCTCGGGGACCACCACGAAGCCGTGGTTCTGGCTGGTGATCTCGACCCGGGAACTGGCCAGCTCCTTGACCGGATGGTTGGCGCCGCGATGGCCGCGCTCCAGCTTCTGGGTGCGCCCGCCCAGCGCCAGGGCCAGCATCTGGTGGCCGAGGCAGATGCCGAAGATCGGCAGACCGCGCTCGACCAGGTCGCGGATCACCGGCACCGCGTAGGCGCCGGTTGCCGCCGGGTCGCCCGGGCCGTTGGACAGGAAGATGCCGTCGGGCCGATGACGCAGCACCTCCTCGGTGGTGGCGGTGGCGGGCACCACGGTCACGCGGCAGCCGGCCGAGGCCAGGCTGCGCAGGATGTTGCGCTTGGCGCCGTAGTCGATGGCGACGACATGGTGGCGGGGCGCGTCCTGTCGGCCATAGCCCGAACCCAGGGCCCAGCGCGTCTCGTCCCACTGATAGGTCTGGCGGGTCGTGACCTCGAGGGCCAGGTCCATGCCTTCCAGGCCCGGCCAGGCGGCCGCCTCGGCCCGCGCCGCCGCGATGTCGACCACGCCGTCGGCGGGGTGGACCAGGCAGCCGTTGGGCGCCCCCAGGTCGCGGACGCGGCGGGTGAGCGCGCGGGTGTCGACGCCGGCAAGGCCGATCAGGCCATGGCTCTTGAGCCAGGCATCCAGGTGGCCGAGGGCGCGCCAGTTGGCTGCTTCGGTCGGCCAGGCGCGCACGATGCAGCCACGCACCGCCGGCGTCGTGGTCTCGACGTCCTCGCGGTTGGTGCCGACATTGCCGATGTGGGGGAAGGTGAAGGTGACGATCTGCCCGGCGAAGGACGGGTCGGTCAGCGTCTCCTGATAGCCGGTCATGCCGGTGGTGAAGCAGACCTCGCCGACCGATCGTCCGAGGGCGCCGAACCCTCGTCCCCAAATCACGGTGCCATCGGCCAGGACGAGCGCGGCCGTGGGCTTGGCCGCGTCTGATACGGGCGCGCCTGGGGGCGTGCCGGCGGGATCGGTCATGACCTGTCCTCGGGGTCTGGGGCGCGCTGCATCGCCAGCCGGCGCACCGACATTTGGCCGTGTGTACGGGATCGGGCGCCGCGGGGTCAAGCCGCAGGCACGCAGGACCCATATGGAGGATTGCCGGGACAGTTCAAGGCGTGTGCGGACGCGGCCCGGCCTCATGCGTCGGTTGGCCGGGCGGCACGCAGCCGGACCCGGTGGTCGTCAACCGGCCGTCTTCAGCTCGAACGGTTCGGCGCCGGGGGGCGGGACGTCCGGCCAGAGCTTGGACAGGGTCTGCGCACGGGAGCGCTGCTCGGGGGTCAAGGCCGGCAACAGTATATCTCGACGCCTGACCACCGCATCATAGTCGTAGAGGCGACGGTCTTCATCGCGGATGTTGCGCGCCGGATCCGTGGCCAGCATCAGGTGCATCACAGCGTAGACGGCGTTTTGCGGCACGCCGATTCCCCGAATATAGAGGGACGCGAGCGCCGCGTGCGCGGCGAAGAAGCCGTGAGTCGCAGCTCTTCGGTAATATTCGACAGCTTCGGTGGGTCGTTCCGTTATCCATTCGCTGGTTTCGTAGATTTTTCCCAGCGAGTACATCGCATAGAGGCTGCCGCCGTCCGCGGCCTGCTGATATAACTCCATGGCTTTCGCTTTGTCTTTAGGGCCTCCCCGTCCGACTAGCCAATATGTGGCCAGGTTATTCCGAGCTGTCATGTCTCCCGCATCGCTGCCGCGCTGATAGTACTCGCGAGCTTTGGCGTAATCGACGCCAACGCCTTTGCCCGAGCCATAGATTACACCCAGGTACCCAAGGGCCTGGGCATGCTCATGCAGTGCAGCGCGTTCGAAATATTGTCGGGCAAGAGTCAGATCTTGCGCTGCTCCGAGCCCGTCATAGTACATGCGGGCCAGCGTGTAGGCGGCCACTGCCGAGCTGTCGGCGATCGGTTCGGCAAGCCGGCGTGCTTCGGCATAGTTCTTCGCATTGTAAGCGGTGAATGCCGCGGCGCCCTGGGCCGATGCCGGGCCATCGGCGGGCGTGGCTTGTGGCGGCCGTGCAGTGCAGCCCGCGAGCGCCCCGCTCACGGCTAGTATTGCCGCAAGTCTATTCCACTGTAACATTCTGGTCCAGCCGAGCGCAGTAGAAGAGCGACCCATGGTTGCCGATGATGCGGTGAAATTCAAGTAGCCGACCCACCGCCCAGGCGCACTGCCAGCAGGGTCAGGTCGTCGAGCGCGGCCTCGGGGCCGCGCCACTGGCCGACCGTCTGGCGCACGCGTCGAACTGATCGGCGAGCGGGGCGTCGGGATGGCGGTCCAGCACCTGCCGCCGCCGCCCGAACAGCCGGCCGGCCGGCGAGCGCTGGTCGGCGGCGCCGTCGGTGGCCAGGTAGACCGGCGTGCTGGGCGGCAGATCGTGGGCTGATCCCTACGAGGCGCTGGTTGTGCTTCAGCGGCATCCTTCAGCGCTTTATTGTAATTCAGATTATGCGCGATGGCAGAGGGGCCGCGCGAGTCCGTGGCGACCTTCGGAACCCCCCGCTATGATGCGCCGCTTTGAGCCGGAGGCCCCATGCTGCGCCAAAGCCTGAACGACGCCCTCAAGACCGCCATGCGCGAGCGCGACCAGCGTGCCGTGTCGACCCTGCGCATGGTGCTGGCCGCGATCAAGGACCGTGACATCGCCGCCCGACCGTCGGGGGTGACCGACGGCATCGGCGAGGAGCAGATCCTGTCGCTGCTGCAGGCGCTGGTGAAGTCCCGGCGCGAGAGCATCGAGCTCTATCGCCAGGGCGGCCGCCAGGACCTGGTCGACCAGGAGAGCGAGGAGATCGCGGTCATCGAGCGCTTCCTGCCGGCGGCCATGGACGAGGCGGCCATGGCGGCGGCCGTCGCCGGCGCGATCGGCGATCTGGGGGCGGCGTCGATCAAGGACATGGGCCGGGTCATGGCGGAGCTGAAGAGCCGCCATGCCGGGGCCATGGACTTCCAGAAGGCGAGCGCCCTGGTCAAGGCCAAGCTCGCCGGCTGATGGCGATCCCGCCGGAGTTCCTGGAAGAGCTGCGCCGGCGGCTGTCCCTGTCCGGGGTGGTCGGCCGCCGCGTCCGCCTGGTCAAGGCGGGACGCGAATGGAAGGGGCTGTGCCCGTTCCACGTGGAGAAGACCCCCAGCTTCTGGGTCAATGACGACAAGGCCTTCTACAAGTGCTTCGGCTGCGGCCGGCATGGCGATGTGGTGTCGTTCGTCATCGACACCGAGGGCCTGACCTTCCCCGAGGCGGTCGAGCGCCTGGCCGAGCAGGCCGGGATGCCGGTGCCGACGAGCCGGCCGGAGGACCGCGAGCGCGCCGACCGCGACAAGGGCCTGGCCGCCGCAGCCGAGGCGGCGGCGGCCTGGTTCGAGCGCCAGCTGCGCGAGCCGCGCGCTGCGCCGGCCCGCGACTACCTGGCCGGCCGCGGCCTCGACGCCGCGGCGATCCAGCGCTTCCGCCTGGGCTATGCGCCGGACGGCCGGACCGCGCTCAAGGCGGCGCTCATGGGCCAGGGCTTCGCCGAGGCGCAGCTGGTCGAGGCGGGCCTGCTGATCCGGGTCGACGACCAGCCGACCTACGATCGCTTCCGCAACCGCATCATCTTCCCGATCGCCGACCGGCGCGGTCGGGTCATCGCCTTCGGCGGCCGGGCGCTGGGCGACGTCCAGCCCAAATATCTGAATTCGCCCGAGGGTCCGCTGTTCCACAAGGGCCGAACCCTCTATGCCCACCATCTGGCGCGCGAGGCGGCGGCGGCCGGGCAGCCGGTGATCCTGGTCGAGGGCTACATGGACGCCATCGCCCTGCATCGCGCCGGCTTCGGCGGCGCGGTGGCGCCGCTCGGCACGGCCCTGACCGAAGAGCAGCTGGGCGAGCTGTGGCGCATGGCGCCGGAGCCGGTGGTCTGCTTCGACGGCGACAAGGCCGGCCAGGCGGCGGCGGCGCGCGCGGCCGAACGCGCCCTGCCGCACCTGGCGCCCGGCCGCTCGCTGCGCTTCCTGGCGCTGCCGGCCGGCCAGGACCCCGACGATCTGATGCGGGCGCCGGGCGGGGCGGAGGGCTTCCGGACGCTGCTGCAGGCGGCCGTGCCGCTGGTCGAGCAGCTGTGGCAGGCCCGGGTGCGCACCGCCCCGACCGACACGCCCGAGGCGCGCGCCAAGCTGCGCCAGGACCTGGACGAGCTGGTGGCGCGCATCGACGACAAGCGGGTGCGCGACGAATATGCCGGCGAGCTGAAGCAGCGCTGGTGGAACTTCCAGGCCGCGGCCAAGGTGCGCGGCTCGGTGACCCGGTTTGCCGAGCGGGCGCTGTTCGAGCGCCTGCCGATCCGGCCCGACCACGCGCTGCGCCTGAAGCGCCTGCGCTTCGGCCCGCTGCCGCTGCCGACCAAGGCGACCCCCGCGGTGCCCGACGCGGCGTCGGCCCAGCCCTGCTCGACCCTCGACTGCATCATCTTCTTCCGCTGCCTGTTCAAGTTCCCGCAGCTGATCGAGCAGCAGCACGGCGAACTGCAGGCCGTCGTGCTTGCGAGCGAGGCCTGGAACGCCGTGATCGACCGCATGCTGATCCACGACCCCGACGACTGGACCTCGGAGGCCGAGCTGAGGGCGTTCCTGGAGGCGGGCGGCCTCGGGCCCGCCGTCGAGCAGATCGCGGCCTTCCGCCTGACGCCGCGCTTCGAGAAGGACCTGGCCGAGCTGTCGGTCGTCGAGGCCGAACGCCGGGTGCGCGGCTTCCTGCGCGGTTTCCTGCTGCAGACCATCCGCAGCGACATCGGCGACGCCCAGCAGCTTGCGCTGAAGACGGCCAGCGCCGCCGACTGGACCTATCTCCGTGGGCTGCAGGCGTCGCTGGCCGACGAGACGCAGGACGCCGCCGCGTTCGACGGGTGACCGGCGCCGGCGGCGCGCGGGCGCCCGGCCGGATTGCAAAAGGACTTCGCGGATAAGAACAACCTGTAAGGCGGAATCTGGCATCTACAGACAGCCGAGATCGTTCAGGGCCACGGTCACCCGTCGTTCGAAGTCGCGGAAGGAAGCGGCTTGCCGAAGTCGGGCGAGATCCTGGCGCTGGGCGATTGCCGGGAAAACGCGGCCAAGGTCGATCGGTCGGCGCCGGCCCCTGACCTGCCTGACCGCTTGCTGCAGGATGGCCTTCGGGTCTTGGAGCTGTTCAACCTCGGCGGCATGGTTGGGCAGGCCGATCGAAGCCGCCGTCCCCGTATAGCCCAGTGACCCCGTCACGGCCTCTGGATCGGCGAGGATCCAGGCTTCGGTCTCGTGCCGCGGCGCGATCACGATGCACCGATTGGGCGGCCAAGCGCAGCGGCGCTGGACGGCCTCGCAATAGGACGCGCTCCGATGTCGAAGTCCGGCTTCCACATTGTGACCGCCGGTATCGGCATGGATGAAGAGCAGGAAGAAGGCTTCGGCTGCGGCACAGGCCTCCGCCGCGACCTGGTCGATCGAGCCCCGCCTCAACCGAACTGCCGGGTCGGCCGGGATGGTCGGCAGTTTCGTGCCGGCGACGACCAGATCCTCCATCACACGCGGGATCAGGACATTGTAGTAGGCCGCGTCGGATTCGCCCTCATAGCAGACTGCCCAGGCAACATAGGTCATGCCGCGTCGACTGATTGCCGGAGCAACCGGTCGATCTCCACTCGTGTCAAATAGTGCTCGGGATCGACGAGATCAGGCGTCGGCGCCACGCCGGTGCGCATCCGTGTCCGGGTCGACTTGGTCCGAGTCGCGGGGTCGAGGGTGTTGACGCTGTCGGCCGCGACGATCTCGTCATCCCGCAAGGCTTCCATCACTTTGGGCGAATGCGTGTTCAGGAGAATTTGAAATGGCCGCTGATCCGCTTCGCCGCCGGGCTGAGCTGCATCCCGCAACAGCTGGATCAGCATGGGGACGCGTCCTTCATGGACGCCGTTCTCCGGCTCTTCGAAGCACAGGGTACCTCGACGATCCGGATCGTCGAGGACGGTAAGAAGCGCCAGCAGCCGCAGCGTGCCATCCGAGATTACGCGCGAGCTGAAGGTCGGGGCGTCAGCAAACCCCAGGCTGAAAGAGAACTGCCGCTGGGCGGCTTCGGTCCGGACCTCGATGTTGCGCACAGAGGGGATGAGCGCCGAGAGATCGGCCGCGATATCGGCCAGCACGCCATCCGGGCGGGTCGGCGATGCCGTTTCCTCCTTGAGGTGCGCCAGTACCGCCGCGAGATTGGAGGCATCGGACTTCAGGACGCGGTCTTCCAGTCGGTCGTTGGCACTCCTGGCCGCCTGGGGATTGATCTCCAGGAATCGCAGACTGGTCAGGGCCCCGCGCAGCGCGTGGAGATGTGGAAATTCGGCTGTTGTCACGGTCGACAGAGCTGTCGCGGATGCTTCTTTGAGCGGCAGGCTAACCGGGCGACCATGTTTCTGTCGGCCGTCCTGCCGGACCAGCAAGGCGTCGCCCAGGTCGCTTCGCCGGATGAACGGGTTGACCTTCGAGTTGTAGCTGATCTTCAGGTCTTGCAGGAACTTGGCCCTGTCATCCTTCTTGGCGATCGGCCGACACAGCTCGTCGGCGACGTGGATGCGGCGCGGGACCCCGTCGGCATCGCGCTGCAATTCCAGGACGAGTTCGTACCGCAGGCGTTGCGCGGGAATCTCGTAGGTGCGTCCATAGGCATCTTCGCCTCGGCGCTCCAGCAAGACCTCCACGGCGAAGGACATTGTGTCGAAGCGCCGAGACGCTGTTTGGCGGAACAGCTCTTCGGGCAGCCCGCGCACACCCTGCATGGCGCCGCGGATATCGGTCTGAGCCAGACGGGACAGGAACCGGAGAGCATCGAACAGGTTCGACTTGCCGCTGGCATTTGGACCGACGATCGCAGTGAACGGGGCAAGGTCCAGCGAGAACCCCTCGAACGTCTTGAAGCCGTCGATCTCGATGCGGGTCAGCATGCACTGATTGCTAGTGCGGCGCTGCCTGGCTGACAATCACGAAGTCGGAGCTGTCGAAGCCGGGCCCGATCGGTGCTATTGCGAACAAACCATGAATAAGGTTCAATGCGCGGCGCCAGAGACGCCTGCCCTGGGAGAACGGCGGTGCCCGGTGACGATGCCGAGCGCGTTCGCCGCGATGTGCGACGGGCTGCAGCCGATCCTGGACAAGCTGTGGCGCTCTTGCGCGGGGTCGGGATCGCCGGGCGCACCGTGACGCTGAAGGTGAAGTTCGCCGACTTCCGGCAGGTCACCCGCAGTCGCTCGCTGCCCGGGCCGGTGGCGGCGCGGACGCAGCTCGAATCGGTGACGCTCGACCTGCTGCGATCGTTGCTGCCCGTGCCCAAGGGCGTCCGCCTGCTGGGCGTGACCTTGTCGTCGCTGGGCGAGGAGGTGCCGGCGACGCCTCAGCTGCAGCTTCCGGTCTAGCGGCTGCTCTGTGCCGCAGGCAATTTTTCCTAGGCGGTCGCACGCAATTCTGGCAGATGGCGCCCGGGACGTGTATGCAGGACCTGATTCGGACGCGGTCTGCGGATTGCTGCGGCAATGCGGTCCGGTGGAGACGGTGCGATTGCGACCCTCGACGGACTTGACGTTCCGGCGGCGAGCGGCCACGTCTGCGTCTCAGGCGCGACGGCGTGGATCGCGGACGGCAGGGCTGCCGATTCGGCACGCCGGCGCCGAAGCATGATGATGATCCAAGGATGGGGCCCTGGCCGCACACCTGACCAGTCGCGGGCGGCCGTCGATCCCGCCGCGGCGCCGGGGGCGCAGGACAGGTATGGGCTTTGGCACGAGCCGACCGGTGGCGGCGCCGGGCGGGCAACGATGCAGCGACAGCAAGGCGGGCGATAGGAATGGCGCAAAAGGCAGCGAACGCGGCAGAAGACTCTGTGGCTCAGGAAGAGGCGTTGGAAACCACCCTGCTCGACAACCTGTCGGCCCAGATCAAGAAGCTGGTCGCGCGCGGCAAGGAGCGCGGATACATCACCTATGACGAGCTGAACGCCGCGCTGCCGGGCGATCAGGTCAGCTCCGAGCAGATCGAAGACACGATGGCGATGCTCTCCGAGCTCGGCATCAACTTGGTCGAGAGCGACGAAGCCGACGAGACCGTCGAGGCCGAGGGCGAGGAGTCGAGCGACGGCGAGACCCGCGCGGGCAATGTCGACGACGACGACATCGGCCGCACCGACGACCCCGTGCGCATGTACCTGCGCGAGATGGGCTCGGTCGAGCTGCTGTCGCGCGAGGGCGAGATTGCGATCGCCAAGCGCATCGAGGCCGGCCGCGAGATGATGATCAGCGGCATCTGCGAAAGCCCGCTGACGATCAAGGCGATGCTCGGCTGGCGCGACACCCTGCTGGCCGGCCGCATGCTGCTGCGCGACATCATCGACCTCGACGCCAGCTACGCCGCGGTGGTCGGCCCGGCCGGCGGGCCCGAGGGGCCGACGCCGGGCGAGCTGGACGTGCTGACCGAGGAGCCCGACGCCGAGCTGGCCGAGGAGCCCGAGCCCAAGGAGGATGGCGAGGAGGGTGAGGGCGAGGAGAACGCGGTCAGCCTGGCCGCCATGGAAGCCGCGCTCAAGCCGCAGATCCTGGAGACCTTCGAGCAGATCGCCGAGGCCTTCGGTCGCATGCAGAAGATCCAGGAGAAGCGCATCCAGGCCTTCGCCAAGGCCGAGGAGTTCCCCAAGGCCACCGAGAGGCGCTATGAGAAGGCGCGCGCCGACCTGGTCACCGCCGCCCGCTCGATCCGCCTCAACGCCGCCCGCATCGAGCAGCTGGTCGAGCAGCTCAACGGCTATGGCCGGCGCCTGACCCAGCTCGACGGCCGCCAGCTGCGCCTGGCCGAGTCCACCGGCGTCGGCCGCGAGTCGTTCCTGGAGCACTATCTCGGCCACGAGATGGACCCGAACTGGCTGGACCGGGTCAAGACGCTCACCCCGAAGTGGATGCGCTTCGTCGAGCGCCACGGCGCCGATGCCCAGGGCCTGCGCAAGCAGATCGTCGACCTGGCGGTCGATGTCGGGCTGCCGATCGGCGAGTTCCGCCGCGTCGTCCAGACCGTGCAGCGCGGCGAGCGCGATGCGTCCAAGGCCAAGAAGGAGATGGTCGAGGCCAACCTGCGCCTGGTCATCTCGATCGCCAAGAAGTACACCAACCGCGGCCTGCAGTTCCTGGACCTGATCCAGGAGGGCAACATCGGCCTGATGAAGGCGGTCGACAAGTTCGAGTACCGCCGCGGCTACAAGTTCT
>CAZEFK010000250.1:0-9565 GCA_964511405.1 uncultured Comamonadaceae bacterium
CGGTGCCGAAGATCGTGTCCTCGTGGAACAGCGCCACGCTCTCGATCGCCTGGCCCTTCTTGCGCAGGGCGTCCATGAAATCGAACATCGCCGCCGAGAACATCTCGTCATGGGGCGACGCCCGGAAGAAGAACTTCAGGTGCCGGCGATGCAGGCTGGGCGACGAGCTGTCGGCGCAGATGAACGGCACGCCGTAGCGCTCGGCGGTCTGGCTGACCGTGGCGCTCACCGCACTCTGGTAGGCGCCGACCAGGGCCACGACCTTCTCCTGGGTGATCAGGCGTTCGGCCTCGGCCCGGCCCTTCTGCGGGTCGCCCTGGTGGTCGGCCTGGACCAGGCGGATCTTGGCGCCGCCCAGGGCCGGCAGCCCGGCGGTCCGGGCCATCACGATGTCGATGTCGTGCGCCTGATTGACCAGGTCGGCGGCCGCCGTGAGCGCGTTAAGCGCGTCGACGCCGATCTGGGCGTTGGCCCCCGACATCGGATACAGCGTGCCGACCGCCACCTCGGCGGCGCCCTGAGCATGGGCGCGGGCCGACAGAGTGCCGAGCGCGGCGACGGCGGCGCTCCCGAGCAGAAGGTCGCGGCGGCTGATGGTCATGGGGCAGGTCCTCTCCCGTGGGTCTTAAAGCGCGGCCAGGCGCCGGTTGGGAATGTCGGTGACCAGCATCGATCCCGGACGGTGGGTGATGGCCAGGGGCGGCTTGACCGCGGCGATCACCGCCTGGGGCGTCACCCCGCAGGCCCAGAACACCGGCAGCTCGTCGGCCGCCACCGGCACCGGGTCGCCATAGTCGGGACGGCCGAGGTCGGCGATGCCGATCAGGCCGGGCAGGCCGATATGGACCGGCGCGCCATGGACCGCCGGGAAGCGGGTGGTGACCTGGACGGCGCGGATCGCCGCCGCCGGGTGGAACGGCCGCATCGAGACCACCAGCGGCCCGGCGAACGGGCCCGACGGCACGCAGGCGATCGAGGTCCGGTACATCGGCACCCGCACCCCCGCCTCGATATGGCGGATCGGCAGGCCGTCCTCGATCAGCGCCTCCTCGAACGAGTAGGAGCAGCCGATCACGAACGCGACCAGGTCGTCGCGCCAGTAGGCCAGGATGTCGGCCGGCTCTGCCACCAGTTCGCCGTCGACCCAGACCCGGTAGCCGGGCAGGTCGGTGCGGACGTCCAAATCCTGCCCCAGCGCCGGCAGCCGCGGCTCGCCTGCCTCGGACACCCCGATCAGCGGGCAGGGCTTGGGGTTGAGCTGGCAGAAGCGCAGGAAGTCATGCGCCAGGTCCTTGGGCAGGATCGCCAGGTTGCCCTGGACGTAGCCCGGCGCCAGGCCGGCGGTCGAGCCGGCCACGGTCCCGGCGCGGCAGGCCAGACGGGCGGCGACGCTGGGCGGCGCCTCGGCGGCGGATTTCACAACGGTGACAGCCATCGGACGCCCCTCCGGTCAGTGCCCGGCTCCATCCCGCTATCGGACCATCTCAGATCCATATTGTCTAATCGCAGTTTGCTATTAGGCTCGATAAGTCCACCTTATCGCCCTGGCGGCCGATGATCGAGTTCCGCACCCTGGAGACCTTCGTCTGGGTCGCCACGCTGGGCAGCTTCCGCGGTGCCGCGGCCAAGCTGAACACGACGCAGCCGGCGGTGTCGCAACGCATCGCGCAGCTGGAGGACAGCCTGGGCACGCGGCTCCTGAAGCGCGAGAACCGGTCCGTGACCCTGACGCCGTCGGGCCGCGAGCTGATGGGCTACGCCGAGCGGCTGCTGTCGTTGCGCGCCGAGATGCTGAGCGCGGTCGGCGAGCGCCACGCGTTCCGCGGCGTGTTCCGGCTGGGCGTCGCCGAGACCATCGTCCACACTTGGCTGCCGCGCTTCATCGAGCGCGTCCACGCCGCCTATCCCCGGCTGGAGCTGGAGATCGAGGTCGACATCTCGCCCAACCTGCGCGACCGGCTGATGGCGCAGGAGATCGACCTGGCCTTCCGGGTCGACCCGATCAGCGCGCCGGCCGTGCGCAACCGGCCGCTCTGCCGCTTCCCGCTGGCCTTCATCGCCAGCCCGGCCCTGGCCCTGCCGGCGGCCCCGGTTGCGCTCGCCGACATGGCGCGGTGGCCGATCATCACCTTCTCCCGCAAGACCCAGCCCTACGTTCTGGTCAAGGCGCTGTTCGCGGCGCTGCCGTCGGTCCGGCTGCACGCCAGCGCCTCGATGGCCACGGTGGTGCGCATGGCGCGCGACGGCATCGGGGTGGCGGTGGTGCCGCCGGCCATCGTGCGCGACGAGATTCGCGCCGGCAGCCTGGCCATCGTCGAGACCGAGGCGCAGCTGCCCGACCTGGCGTTCGTCGCCAGCTGGCTCGGCAATCCCGACGGACTGACGGCCGAAAGCGTGGCCGCCATTGCCGCGGCGGTGGCCGAGGCGCCGGACGGCACGCGCGTGGCCCGGCCGGATCGGCTATAGAGGCCGGCTTCATCTCAAGGGCTTCGCGATGCGTATCCTGCTCACTGGCTCGTCCGGTTGGCTTGGCCGGACCCTGGCGCCGCGGCTGAAGGCGGACGGCCACGCCGTCACGGGGCTCGATGTCGTGCCGGGCCCCGACACCGCCGTGGTCGGGTCCGTCGAGGACCGCCCGCTGATCGACCGGGTCCTGGCCGTCCACGGCATCCAGGCCGTGATCCATTCGGGCGCCCTGCACAAGCCGGACATCGCCCGCTATCCCGCCAGTCGCTTCGTGGCGGTGAACGTCCAGGGCACGCTCAACCTCCTGGAAGCGGCCGTGGCCGCCGGGGTCGGGCGCTTCGTGTTCACGTCGACCACCTCGCTGATGGTCAGCCGCGCGATCCGTGCCGGCACGGGCGACCGAGCGGTCTGGATCACCGAGGCCATGGCGCCGCTGGAACCGCGCAACATCTATGGCGTGACCAAGCTGGCCGCCGAGCATCTCTGCCGCATGATCCACCAGGAGCACGGCCTGCCGGTGGTCATCCTGCGCACCGCCCGGTTCTTCCCCGAGGCCGACGACATGGCCCATGCCATTCCGCAGTCGGACGACAACACCAAGGCCAACGAGTTCCTGTTCCGGCGGCTGTCGGTCGAGGATGCTGCCGAGGCCCATGCCGCGGCCTTGGCGCGGGCGCCTGATCTGGGCTTCGACTGCTGCATCGTGTCGGCGCCGACACCGTTCCGACCGGAGGACTGCCGTGACCTCATGGCCGACGCGCCGGCGGTGGTGGCCCGCTATTTCCCGCAGTTCCCCGAGCTCTATGCCCGGCGCGGCTGGACCATGTTCCGGTCGATCGACCGGGTCTATGTCGCCGATCGCGCTGCAACGCGGCTGGGCTTCCGCTGCCGCACCGGCTTCGCCGAGGTCCTGGCGGCGCTGGCGCAGTGACCGGCGCCCATCGACGGCCGCCGCGATCGTCCGCTACCAATAGGGGAAGACATCGCGGGAGGACGGGATGGCGGCCAGGCGGGTCAACCGGGCGATCGAGCTCCTGGAACAGGACCAGGCGATCTACTATGTCGGCGCCCACAGCGGCCATGTCCTGACCTGGGAGCAGGGCAAGGCCGACGCCCACACCTGGGCCGACTACATCAATATCGGGATGGAGCATGGCGCGTTCGACATGGCCGGGCTGGCCGAGTATCTGCGCGGCCTGGGCGATGGCGGCCCGACCCGCTCGGGCCACCGCACGCCCGCGGTGATCGTCGAGGCGCCGGTCAACGGCACCGATGCCGCCAATGTCCGCTTCAACGCCTGGCAGTTCCGCCAGCTCCTGGGGCGCGGGGTCCATGGCATCCTCTTGTGCCAGGCCGAGACCGCCGACGCTGTGCGCGCCTTCGTCGAGGCCTGCCGCTACCCGCACCACCTGGCCGGCGTCGACCCCGAGCTGCCGACCCCGCTGCAGCGCCTGCACGGCGCCGTGCGGCCGTCCTCGGACGGCGCCCGCCATCTGGGCGTCGGCACCCGCGGGCGCGGCTCGGAATCGACGGCGGCGCCGGTCTGGGGGCTGGCCCCGGCCGACTATCTGGCGCGCTGCGATCCCTGGCCGCTCAACCCGGCCGGCGAGCTGCTGCTGGGCGTCAAGCTGGAGAGCCCCGAGGGCGTGGCCAATTGCGACGCGATCCTGGAAGTGCCGGGCCTGGGCTTCGCCGAGATCGGGCCGGGCGACCTCAGCCTGGCGCTCGGCTACACGACCGTGCGCAACGATCCCTACACGCCCGAGCTGCAGGAAGCCCGCGACAAGATCTTCGCCGCCTGCCGCCGCAACCGGGTGGCGTTCCTGGAGTCCTGCACGCCCGCCAACATCCTGGCGCGGCTCGACGAGGGCGTGCGCGTCGTCGCCGGCCATCGCGAGGACGTGGCGGCGATGGGGCGCGCGCACCAGAAGCGCGCGCTGCCGGCCTGACCGACGGCGTCGCCGGGGGCAAGTCGAGATTTTCAGTCGAATCCGATCTATATTACCCGTCCAGCTATCGCCGCCGCGGCGGCTCGCTCAAACTAGTGGCACGAGCGGGCGAGGAGGGATGCGGACAAGTCGGACCCTGCTGCTGGCGAGCGTGCTGCTGGCCCTGGTTCCAGGCTTGGCGATCGAAGCCTGGAACGTCGTCGCCATGCGCGCCGAGCGGGACCATGAGGTCCGCGAGAACGCCCTGCGCATCTCGCAGCTCGTGCATGCCGACATCGCCAGCATCGTCGACGGCGCGCGCGCGACCATGGTTGCCGCAGCGCTGCTGCCCGACATCCGCAGCGGCACCGGCGACCGCTGCCGCGGCCGGCTCGACGCACTCCAGTCCGCCTTTCCGCGCTACCGACGGCTGTCGGCCTTCGCGGCCGACGGCCGGGTGCGCTGCTCGACCAGCCCCACCGCCGCGCCAACCCTCGGCGATCCCGATTGGGCGCGGCCATCGCCCGACCCGGCGATCGGACTGTTCACCATCGGCCGCGACTGCCAGTCGGGATGCCTGCCGCTGTCGATGGCGTTCGCAGACGGGCCGGACGGGCCGGCGCTGGTGCTCGAGTTCGCCCTCGACCTCGGATGGCTGTCGCAGCGGCTGGCGGCGCAGCGGCTGCCCGCCGACTCCGTGACCGCCGTGGTCGACCGCGCCGGCACCATTCTGGCGCGCAGCCAGGAGCAAGCACTCTTTCTGGGAACGCCGATCCTGCCCGAGGCGATGCCGCTGCTGGGTGCCCGGGCGCCGGGCGTCGTGCCGCTGATGTCGGTCGATGGCCGCGCCCGGATGATCGGCTATGTCCCCCTCGACACGCCGCCACGCGGGATCTATGTCGGCGCTGCGGTCAATGCCGACGGCATCCTGCCCGAGCTCGACGGCACGGTACGGCGCGAGGCCGCGCTGCTGGCGGTCGCCTATCTGGCGGCGCTGGCGCTGGCCTGGACCGCCGGCATTCGCATCGACCGCCTGCGCGCCCGCCTGCGCCTGCGCGCCGACGAGCTCGAGTGCAACAACCGGCGGCTGCTCGAGGAGATGGATCGCCGGTCGGTCGCCGAGGAGCGGCTGCGCCAGGCCGAGCGCCTGGATGCCCTGGGCAAGCTGGCCGGCGGCGTCGCCCACGACTTCAACAACCTGCTTCAGATCATCATCGGCAGCGGCGAGATCATCCAGCGGCGGATCGGGCCCGCCGACCGCCGGCTGGTCGACACCCTGCTCGATGCCGCCACCCGCGGCGCCAAGCTTGCAAGCCAGTTGCTGACCTTCAGCCGGCGCCGCCCGACCACGCCGGCGCCCATCGACCTGGTGCTGCTGATCCGGTCGTTTGCCACCGGCCTGCTGCCGCGCACCCTCAACCGCCCCGACATCGCGATCGAGCTGGCGCTGCCCGGGCAGCCATGCATCGTGGCGATCGACTCCGACGCGCTCGACGTGGCGCTGGTCAACCTGGCGGCCAACGCCCGCGACGCCATGCCGGCGGGCGGCACCCTGCGGCTGTCGCTGGAACGGACCGACGCCGCCGTCCTGCCGGGGACGGCGCGGCCGGGGGCCTTCGCGCTGCTGCGGGTCGCCGACACCGGGATCGGCATGACCCCCGACGTCCGCGCCCGCGCCTTCGACCCGTTCTTCACGACCAAGGCCAGCGACCGGGGCACCGGACTGGGGCTGAGCCAGGTCTATGGCTTCGTCGAGCAGGCGGACGGCCTGGTCACGCTGGACAGCGCGCCGGGCGCCGGCACGACGGTGTCGCTCTACCTGCCGCTGGCCGAGGCGGCGGCCAGCCTGCCGCCCGCGGCCGCAGCCGGCCCGGCGGCCGGGCCGGGCCTGCGGGTCCTGGTGGTCGAGGACAATCTGGAGCTGGCCCAGGTCGTCGGCGGCATGCTGGCCGGCCTGGGCCATATCGTGGTGGGCACGGCCCATCGCGCCCGCGACGCTCTGGCCCTGATCGACTCGGTGACGCCTGATCTGCTGCTCTCGGACGTGATGATGCCGGACGGCATGACCGGCCTGGACCTGGCCCGCGAGGTCCGCCGCCGCTACCCGGACCTGCCCGTCGTGCTGATGACCGGCTATACCGAGGCCGAAGACCGCGTCGTCGCCGAGTTCGCCACCCTGCGCAAGCCGTTCCGCGCCGAGCAGCTCGACCAGGCACTCAAGACTCTGACCCAGCGGGCCTGACCGCGGGTTGGGCTGACCGCCGACCCGCGGTATGATTTGACAGCTTTGCGATGAGGAACGGTGGCCGACATGACTGACTCCCCGGAAACCGCGCGCCTGGCGGCGCTGGCCCGCTACCGGGTGCTGGACACCGATTTCGAGGACGCGTTCGACGCCATCGTCCGCCAGGCGGCGGTCGAGTTCCAGGTGCCGATGGCCCTGATCACGCTGATCGACCGCGAGCGCCAATGGGTCAAGGCCAGCGTCGGCGTGCCGGTGCGCGAGACCCCGCGCGACATCTCGTTCTGCGACCATGCCATCCGGGAGAACGAGGTCATGGTCGTGCCCAACGCCGCGGTCGACACGCGCTTCGCCGACAATCCGCTGGTCAAGGGCCAAAACTCGATCCGCTTCTATGCCGGCGCGCCCCTGCGCACCGACGACGGCTTCGCCCTCGGCACGGTCTGCATCGTCGACCGCCAGATCAGGCCGACCCTGACCTCGGACGAGCGCGCCAAGCTCAAGGGCTTCGCCGAGCGCGTGATGGCGCTTCTGGAAGAGCGGCGGGCGGCGCTGGGGGGCTGATCGCCGGCGCCGTGGTGCCAATACCGGCCGGCCCACTGCTTGCATTTATTACGCATTGATTTAGGTCATGCCAGCCGCGTCAGTTCTCGACTTGCCACTGTCGACCACGGCCGAATAAGTTCGCCGGCCTAGATCGTTTTCTCTCGGATTGTGATGGCCCAGCGTCTCAGGATTTTCGTCTCCTCCCCCGGCGACGTGCCAGAGGAGCGGCTCAGAGCGATGCTCGTCATTCAGAAGCTGGCGCGCGACTACGCCCGGTTCTTCCGCATCGAGCCCTATCTCTGGGAATACGAGCCGATGCTGGCCTCGGGCCATTTCCAGGATGCGATCGAGCCGCCGAGCCGCTGCGACATCGTCGTCCTGATCGTCTATGCCCGCCTGGGCACGCCCTTGCCCGAGCGCTCGGGCGATCGGGTCTACCAGGGCATCGACGGCCGGGCGCCGGTGACCGGCACGGAATGGGAATTCGAGGAGGCGCTGGCCGCCCACCGCGCCCGCGGCGCGCCCGATCTGCTGGTCTATCGCAAGGAAGGCGATCCCGGGGCCTCGCTCGCCGACCCGCAGCGCCGGGCCGAGCAGGAACGGCAGTGGGCGGCGCTGCAGGCCTTCTGGCAGCGCCATTTCGAGGCCGGGACCCTGTTCCTGGCCGGCAGCGCCCGGTTCCGCGACCTGGACGGCTTCGACGCCAAGTTCGAGGCCGACCTGACCGCCCTGATCGAGCGGCGGATCGCCGGGCTGCTGGCCGATCCCGCCCATCGGCCGGAGCCGACCTGGCTGGCGGGCAGTCCGTTCCGCGGACTGGCCACCTACGACGTCGCCGACGCGCCGATCTATTTCGGCCGCGACGCCCAGATCCGCGCCGGTCTCACCCGGCTCCAGGCTGCCGCCACGGCCGGCACCGGATTCCTGCTCGTCCTGGGTGCCAGCGGATCGGGCAAGTCCTCGCTGGCCCGCGCCGGGCTCCTGCCGTCCCTGCTCGCGCCCAAGGCGATTCCCGGCGTGGCGCTGTGGCGCCGGGTCATCGTCCGGCCCGGCGAAGGTGCCGACGATCCGGTGCTGGCCCTGGCGCAGGCGCTGTGCCGCCCGGATCCGTCGGGCGAAACCGGGCTGCCCGAGCTCGGGCCCGGGCCCGACGGCGCAACGCGGCTGGCCGCCCATCTCGCCGCCTCGGCCGACGATCCGGCCTTCCCCTTCGCCGGCGCGCTGGCCCGAGTCGCCGAGGCCGCGCGCAGCCGCCGGGCGCTGCTGCCCCATGAGAGCGCCCGTCTGGTCCTGCTGGTCGATCAGCTGGAGGAGCTGTTCACCGGATCAGTTCCGCCCGAGCGCCGCGCCCTGTTCGTCCGGATCCTGGCCGGGCTGGCGCGCTCGGGGCTGGTCTGGGTCTTGGCGACGATGCGCAACGACCTGTGGCACCGGGCGGTCGAGCTGCCGGCGCTGGTCGGCCTGGTCGAGGACGGCGCCCGGCTCGACCTGGCGGCACCCGGCCATGCCGAGATCATCGAGATCATCCGCCGGCCGGCGCTGGCCGCGGGTCTCGCCTTCGAGACCGATCCGGAGCGCGGGCTCGGGCTCGACGCCGTGATCGCCGAGGCGGCCGCGGCCGAGCCCGGGACCCTGCCGCTGCTCTCGGTCATGCTGGACGCGCTCTACCGGCAGGACATCCTCGCCGACCCCGGGGCCGACGCCGGCACCGAGGCGGGGCCGCGTTCGACCCTGCGCTTCGCTACCTACCAGGCCCTGGGCGAATTGAGCGGCGCCATCGCCAGCCGGGCCGAGGCGGTGATGGCCGATCTGGCGGCGCGCGACGCGCCGGCCGCATCAGCCTTTCCCGCCCTGCTCCGCCGACTCGTCGGCGCGGCCGGCGGCACCGTCGCCGCCCGGCCGCTGGCGCTCGACCAGCTTGCCCCGGACGGGCCGGAGCGGCGCCTGATCGCGGCCCTGGCCGCCGGCGACAGCCGGCTGATCGTGGTCGAGGGCGGCGTGCAAGGACCCGCGGCGCGGCTGGCCCACGAGTCGCTGCTGCGGCATTGGCCTCGGGCACGCGACCAGATCGCCCGCGACCTGCGCGACCTGGAAACCCGCGCCCGGCTGGAGCCGCTCGAACGCCGCTGGCGCGCCGCCGAGCGGCCGGCCGAACGCCGGGCCGCCCTGCTCGGCGGGCTCAACCTGGCCGAGGGGCGCGACCTGGCCGAGCGCTGGCAGCTCGCCGCCGACGACCCGCTCGGCGGCTTCGTGCAGGCCTCGGCCCGCGCCGATGCCTGGCGCCGGCGCCGGCTGCTCGCCGCCACCGCCGCGATCGCCCTGGTCTTTGCCGGGATCGCCGGGGTCGCCGGGCTGGAGTGGCGCAGCGCCCGGGCCCAGGCCG
>CAZEFK010000251.1:0-9438 GCA_964511405.1 uncultured Comamonadaceae bacterium
GAGACCGACCTGTGGGCGATGCCGGTCAGCCGCCCCTACAACCCCAACGCCAAGCGCATCGCCGAGCTGATGCAGGCCGACCTCGAGAAGGTCGGGATCAAGGCCAAGATCGTCTCCTATGAGTGGGGCGAGTACCGCAAGCGCGCCCAGGCCGGCGAGCACCAGATGGCGGAGCTGGGCTGGACCGGCGACAACGGCGATCCCGACAACTTCCTGGCGGTGCTGCTGGGCTGCGACAGCGCCCGGGTCGGCGGCCAGAACATCGCCAAGTGGTGCAACAAGGAGTTCAATGACCTGACCGTCAAGGCCAAGTCCACGCTCAAGCAGGCCGACCGTGCCAAGCTCTACGAGCAGGCCCAGGTCATCTTCAAGGCCGAGGCGCCGTGGTTCACCATCGCGCACTCGCTGGTCTCGGAAGCCATGTCGAAGTCGGTGGTCGGGTACAAGCAGAGCCCGCTGGGCACCCACCAGTTCGACAAGGTCGAGTTGCGCTAGCCGAAGGGGGCCCGGGTCGATGCTGCGCTTCCTGCTGACCCGGGTCAGCCTGGTGGTGCCGACTTTCGTCGGCATCACCTTCTTGAGCTTCCTGCTGATCCATCTGGTGCCGGGCGACCCCATCGAAGTCCGGATGGGCGAGCGCGGCATCGCGCCCGAGCGGCTGGCGGTGCTGCGCCACGAGATGGGGCTGGACCGCCCGCTGGCGGTCCAATTCCTGGACTATGTCGACCATGTCGCCCATGGCGACCTGGGCACGTCGCTGTCCACGCACCAGGCGGTCTCGACCGAGTTCCTGACGCTGTTCCCGGCTACCATCGAGCTGGCGGTGTGCGCCTTGCTGTTCGCCGCCGTGATCGGGCTGCCGGTCGGGGTGCTGGCCGCGGTCAAGCGCGGCAGCGTCCTGGACCATGGCGTCATGGGTGTGAGCCTCGCCGGCTATTCCATGCCGATCTTCTGGTGGGGCCTGCTGATGATCCTGCTGTTCTCGGTGACGCTCGACTGGACGCCGGTGTCGGGGCGGCTGGACGCGCTCTACTACGTCGAGCCCCGGACCGGCTTCATGCTGATCGACACCCTGCTGTCCGACGAGGAGGGCTCGTTCCTGTCCGCCGTCTCCCATCTGATCCTGCCGACCGTGGTGCTGGGCACGATCCCGCTGGCGGTGATCGCGCGCATGACCCGCTCGGCGATGCTCGAAGTGCTCAACGAGGACTATGTCCGCACCGCCCGCGCCAAGGGCCTGTCGCGGCGGCGGGTGATCGGAGTCCATGCCCTACGCAACGCCCTGATCCCGGTGATCACGGTGATCGGCCTGCAGGTCGGCTCACTGCTGGGCGGCGCCATCCTGACCGAGACCATCTTCTCCTGGCCCGGCATCGGCAAGTGGCTGATCGAGGCGATCAACCGCCGCGACTATCCGGTGCTGCAGGGCGGCGTGCTGCTGGTCGCGACCCTGGTGATGGCGGTAAATCTCGGCGTCGACGTCCTCTATGGCGTGGTCAATCCGCGCATCCGCCATGGTCGCTGAGGCCGCACCCGCGCCGGCCGCGGCCGGCGTCGAACCGCCGCTGCGCGAGGTCTGGCGCCATTTCACCGCCAACCGCGGCGCCGTCCTCGGCCTGATCGTCATCGCCGCCCTGATCCTCATGGCGGCACTGGCCGGCTTCACGGCGCCGCACGACCCCGACGAGCAGTTCCGCCAGGCGGCGCTGAGCCCGCCGGTGTGGGCCGCGGGCGGCAGCTGGACCTTCCCGCTGGGCACCGACGACATCGGCCGGGACATCCTGTCCCGCCTGATCTTCGGCGCCCGGCTGTCGCTGCTGATCGGGACCCTGGTGGTCACCCTGTCGCTGGCGGTGGGCGTGCTGCTGGGCCTGCTGGCCGGGTTCTTCCCGGGCATCCCCGACATCGTGGTGATGCGCTTCATGGACATCCTGCTGGCCTTGCCCGCGCTGCTGCTGGCCATCGTGATCGCCGCGATCCTGGGCCCGGGGCTGATCAACGCCACCATCGCGGTGTCGGTCACGGTGGTGCCCCACTACGCGCGGCTCACGCGCGGGGCGGTCAAGGCGGAGCTGACGCGCGACTATGTGGTGGCGTCGCGGGTCGCGGGCGCCGGCCTCGGCCGGCTGATGCTGAAGGTGGTGCTGCCCAACTGCCTGGCGCCCTTGATCGTCCAGGCGACTCTGGGCTTCTCCAACGCCATCCTGGACGCCGCCGCGCTCGGGTTCCTGGGCCTGGGCGCCCAGCCACCGACGCCCGAATGGGGCACCATGCTGTCGTCGTCGCTGGAATATATCGAGCGGGCCTGGTGGGTGGTGACCTTCCCCGGTTTCGCCATCCTGCTGACCGTGCTGGCCTTCAATCTGATGGGCGACGGGCTGCGCGACGCGCTCGACCCCAAGCTCAAGCGGTGACCGCCCAAGCCATGACGACCACGACCGCGCCGCTCCTCGACATCCGCGGCCTCAGCGTCGCCTTCAACACCCGCGCCGGCCGCTTCGCGGCGGTCGACGGCCTGGACCTGCGGGTCGAGCCGGGCGACCTGGTCGGCATCGTCGGCGAATCGGGCTCGGGCAAGAGCGTGACCTCGCTGGCGATCATGGGCCTGTTGCCCCGTGACGCGGCGATCACGGCCGAGCGCATGGACTTCGCCGGCCAGGACCTGCGCGCGCTCAGCCCGCGCCAGCGCCGGCAGATCACCGGCAAGGACCTGGCGATGATCTTCCAGGAGCCCATGACCAGCCTCAACCCGTGCTTCACGGTCGGGTTCCAGATCATGGAGGCGCTGGGCGAACACGAAGGCGGCACCCGGGCCGAGCAGCGCCGGCGCGCCATCGAACTGCTGGACCAGGTCGGCATCCCGTCGCCTGCGACCCGTCTGTCGGCATTCCCGCACCAGCTCTCGGGCGGCATGAGCCAGCGCGTGATGATCGCCATGGCCATCGCCTGCAATCCGCGGCTGCTGATCGCCGACGAGCCGACCACCGCGCTCGACGTCACCATCCAGCGCCAGATCCTGGACCTGCTGCTGGAGCTGCAGCGCGCCCGCGGCATGTCGCTGATCCTGATCACCCATGACATCGGCGTGGTCGCCGAGACGGCGCGGCGGGTCATGGTGATGTATGCCGGCCGCGTCGCCGAGACCGGCCCGGTCGACCGGATCCTGTCGGCGCCCCGCCACCCCTACACGGCAGCGCTGCTCGACGCCTTGCCCGAGCGCGCGATCGGCCAGCGCCGGCTGCCGACCATTCCGGGCATGGTGCCGGGCATCGCCGACCGCCCGGCCGGCTGCCTGTTCCAGCCGCGCTGCCGCTATGCCCAGCCGCGCTGCGCGATGCAGGCGCCGCCGCTGGAGGCGGACGGCGGCGGCGCGGCCGCTTGCTTCTACCCCTTGCACCAGGAGCGTGCGGCGTGACGCCGGTGCTTGAAGCGCGCGGCCTCGCCCGGCACTACACGATCGGCGGCGGGCTGCGCCCGAAGAAGGTGGTCAAGGCGGTCGACGGCATCTCGTTCGCCCTGACGCCCGGCCGCACCCTGGCGCTGGTCGGCGAATCAGGCTGCGGCAAGAGTACGCTGGCGCGCATGATCGCGATGATCGAGGCGCCGACCGCGGGCACGGTCACGGTCGACGGCGCCGAGATCGCGGCGCTGGCCGGCCCGGCGTTCCGGGCGGCGCGGCCGAAGGTCCAGATGGTGTTCCAGGACCCCTACGGCTCGCTCAACCCGCGCGCCAAGGTCGCCGACATCCTGGCCGAGCCGCTGATCATCAACACCGGCCTGTCCGCCGCAGCGCGCGGCGAGGCCGTGCGCGCCATGGCCGCCAAGGTCGGCCTCCGGCCCGAGCATGTCGACCGCTATCCCCACATGTTCTCGGGCGGCCAGCGCCAGCGCATCGCCATCGCCCGGGCGCTGATGCTGCATCCCAAGGTCGTGGTCGCCGACGAGCCGGTCTCGGCGCTCGACCTGTCGATCCAGGCGCAGGTGCTGAACCTGCTGATGGACCTGCAGGAGGACCTCGACCTCGCCTACCTGTTCATCAGCCACGACCTGAGCGTGATCCGCCACATCGCCCACGACGTCATCGTCATGTATCTGGGCCGGCCGGTCGAGCAGGCGCCCAAGGCGCTGCTGTTCGCCCAGCCCCGGCATCCCTACACCATGGCGCTCCTGGCCTCGACGCCGCAGGTGGACCCGGCCCACCGCCTCAGCCGCACCCGCGTCGGCGGCGAGCTGCCATCGCCGCTGGCGCCGCCGCCCGGCTGCCACTTCCACCGCCGCTGCCCGTTCGCGACCGAGCGCTGCTCGGCCGAGGTGCCGGCGCTGCGCCCGGTCGAAGGCCGGCTGGTCGCCTGCCATTACGCCGAAACCGTGGCCGAGGCAGCCTAGCGCGGGGGCAGCAGGAACACGGCGCGCGCCTTGGGCGACGCCAGGGTCGTGCCGGAATAGTGGCGGGCGAGCAAGCCGGGCTCGAACAGGTCGGCGTTGCCGGCCCGGAACTGGGCCCAGCTGCCGGCCGCACCCTGGTCGTGCAGCCGCTCGTTGATCAGCGCCAGGAACGCGACGGTGACCGTCTCATGGTAGCGCTCGGGCTTGCCACGGGCGGCCGCATAGCCGCGCAGCGCCGCCGACAGCGGCCCGAGCGCCCCGGCAAATCCGTCACGCACCAGGTAGAGATAGGCGGCGCGCACATGGTCGGCATGGCGGAACTCGGACTCCGGCAGGGTTCCGGCCTCCAGGCCGGCCAGGAAGGCATCGTCGGTCATTGCGGATCCTCGGTCAGGCGATGGCTGTCCGCCGCGCTCAGGCTCAGGCCATAGATCCGCTTGAGGTCGGCGATGTGCCGCAGCGTCTCCGGCGTGAACGGAACGCGACCCTCGAAAGCGTGCAGGACGATGCCCTCCAGCAGGTCGCCGAGGCCCATGTCCTTGTATTCGGCGAGGGCCTTCAGGACTTTCAGCAGGCGCTTCTCCAGGCGGACGCCGGTCTGCACGCGCTCGATGGGGTCGGGGTTGGCCATAGGCACCACATTGGTTGATATGTACCTTGGTACCATATACGGCGCAATGCCGCCGAGCAAGGGGCCGGTCAGTCGTGGGCCGGTCGGGCGGCGAGCCACGCCGCCGCGCCGTCGGCGGCGACCTTGGCGCTGCTGAAGCAGGCCTGCAGCAGATAGCCGCCGGTCGGCGCCTCCCAGTCCAGCATTTCGCCGGCGACGAACACACCAGGCAGCCGGCGCAGCATCAGGTGCTGGTCGACCGCGTCGAGGGCGATCCCGCCCGCCGACGAGATCGCGCGCTCCAGGGGCGCCATGGCCCGGATCACCAGCGGCAGCGCCTTGACCGCATCGGCCGCGGCCGCCGGGTCGGCGCGCAGGGCCGGCGGGCCGGCCTGGCGCAGCAGGGCGACGGCCGCCGGCGCCAGGCCCAGGCTGCGGCGCAGCCAGGTCGACAGGCTGGCGCTGCCCGGCGGCCGCGACAATCGCGCCCGCACCTGGTCGAGGGTGAGGCCGGGCTTGAGGTCGAGATGCGCGACGGCCAGGCGGCCGGAATCGAGCGCGCGCCGCAGGGCCGGCCCCAGGGCGTAGACCGGCCCGCCCTCCAGCCCGGTGGCGGTGATCATCAGCTCGCCGGCGACCCGCTGGCCGTCGACCGTGAGCGCGATGGTCTTCAACGGCGTGCCGGCCCGCACGGCGACCGGCGCGGACCAGTCGAGCACGGCGCCGGCATTGGCCGGCCGGAACGGGCGGACGGCGACGCCCGCCGCGGCCAGCAGCACCGCCCAGCTGCCGTCGGCGCCCAGGCGCGGCCAGCTGGCGCCACCGAGCGCCAGGACCGTGGCGCCGGCCTCGTCGGTGACGAGGACGCCGTCGGCGCGCTGGAATTGAAGCCGGCGCGGCCCGGCGAAACCGACCCAGCGATGGCGCAGCTTCAGCGCCACGCCCATATCCGTCAGCCGCGCCAGCCACGCCCGCAACAGCGGCGAGGCCTTGAGCCCGACCGGGAACACCCGACCGCTGCTGCCGACGAAGGTGGCAATGCCCAGCCCCTCGGCCCAGGCGCGCAGGGCCTCCGGCGGCCAGCGGTCGAGCCAGCCGGCCACCAGGGCGGCGGCCTCGCCATAGCGGCCATCGAACCCGGGGCGCGGCTCGGAATGGGTCAGGTTGAGGCCGCCGCGCCCGGCCATCAGCAGCTTGCGGCCCGGTGTCGCCATGCCTTCGTAGACGGTCACCGCCAGGCCGGCGGCGGCGAGCTGCTCGGCCGCGAACAGGCCGGCCGGCCCGGCGCCGACGACGATCGCGCGGTGCTGGGTCAGGACGGCCGGGCCGTGGGCTCGCCGGCGGCCTGGCCGCGCCAGGCGGACAGGACGGTCGCCGCCGCGTCCTCGCCGCCGATGAACGCGGCCTCCCCCACCGTCGCCGGCCACGCCGCGATCAGCCGGGCAACCTCGGGGTTCGGCAGCAACGTCAGCTGCGCCAGGCTGGACAGCACGACGTCGCCGATATTGACCGCCAGGGTCGCGTCGCGGCCAGCGACATCAAGCGCCAGCCGATAGACGAGGCCCAGGACATGCAGGCGCTGCGGCTCGGTCATCGCGGCCGGCGGCGGCGTCACGCCCAGGCTGCGGCGGCCGATCTCCACGACCTTGCGGACGGCGATGCCCAGATTGTCCGACTTCGGGAAGGCCACGGCGGCGGGTGCCGGCGCGCGGGCCTCGACGGCCTCAGACGGCTCGCGCAGGCGCCGCCAGCCCTCGCCGGACCCGGCGCGCAGCGACCACAGCTCGATCCGGGCCAGCAGGTTGTCCATGCGCTCGGACTTGAGCAGGAAGTCGCTGCCGCCCGCGGCCATGCAGTCATTGAGCGTTTCGACGGCGTTCGACGCGGTCAGGAACAAGATGGGCACCGAGTCGCCGACATAGGTGCGGGCCCGCCGACAGGTCTCGACCCCGTTCAGCTGGGGCATCATGACGTCGAGCACGATCAGGCGTGGGCGCAGCCGCGGCAGCAAGGCCAGCACCGCCGCCCCATCGTCCACCGCGAACACGCGGAACCCCCGTTGGGTCAGCGCGGCCTCGTAGATCTGGCGCAGCGTGGCGTCGTCTTCGGCCAGGATGACCGTGCCGCGGGCCATTCAGGTGGAGCTGGTCCCGAGCGACCGTCCCTCGGACTTGCCGAACATCAGATAGTGGTCCAGCGGGTTGATGGCGGCCGCCCTGACGTCGGGATTGGCGGTCAAATAGGCCGACACCGAGAACAGCGCCGACGGATTGCGGCCTTCCTTCCAGCCGAACGCCTCGAAATGCTGGAGCGGGTCGATCCCGGCCCGCGCCACGTCGGGATTCTGGGCCAGATAGTACGCGGTGTTGAAGTAGGCGTCGGGATTGCGCCCCTCTTTCCACCCATACAGATGGTAATGGGCAGCAGCGCCGACCCCGGTCGCGGCCACATCGGCGTATTGCTGCATGTAATAGGTGCTGTCGACGCCGCTCACGACCGACGTGGTCGTCGGAGTCGTGGGCAGGGTCGGGATTGTCGGGATCGTCGGAACGACCGGCGCCGGCGGTACCGGCAGGCTCCCTGTCGTCGTCGCGCTGCCGGTCATGATCGAGTCGCTCCTCCCGTCGTGTCGCACTGCGGGAGCGAGCCTACCACCGCGGCGCTGTTGCGGTCACCGGGACAGGCCGCCTCAACGGGCCGGACCCGGGGGCGCCTGCTCGCGCAGCGCCGCCAGACCCAGGGCCGTCAGCCCGACCCGGCGGAAATGCGCCGTCGACGGCGCAATGGCGATCAGACGCTCGCGCATCAACCAGGCCAGCACGCGCGGCGAAACCGCGTCGATGTCCTCGAAGCCCACGACCCAGTCGTCCGGCTCGGCATGGTTGACACGACCGGCCGCCACCGCCTGGAGCGCCCGCAGCTGCGTGGGAGAGAGCGTATGCTTGAACGAGGCCACACCGAACCGGGGAGTCTGGGATGCTGGATTGCCGAAGCGACGCGAGATTGGGCGCCTACAGCCGGGCCGTCAACCGCCAGCGCCGCGCCCGGACGGCCGCGCCATCGCGGGCTTTCACCGATTTCGCGCCTTGACGGCCGAGGCGAGTGGCGTTTCGTCGCGAAGATATCGCGAACCCGTTCGTAGCCTGCGTGGCGTCCGACGACGTGGCGGCGCCGGCCGCCTTCCTGCTATCCGAACCGAAACCGCCGCGCAGCGGCAGCTCCCTCTGACCCAAGGCCCGCCATGACCGTGCGCATCCTGGACATCCGCGAGGCGACCAAGCCGATCGCCTCGCCGATCCGCAACGCCTACATCGACTTCAGCAAGATGACGACCAGCCTGGTCGCGGTGGTCACCAACGTCGTGCGCGACGGCCGCCAAGTGGTCGGCTACGGCTTCAACTCCAACGGCCGCTACGGCCAGGGCGGCCTGATCCGCGAACGCTTCGCCCCGCGCCTTTTGGCGGCCGAGCCGACCGCCCTGGCCGACGCCACCGGCGACAACCTGGACCCCGACCGGGTGTGGGCGGCGATGATGGCCAACGAGAAGCCGGGCGGCCATGGCGAGCGCTCGGTCGCGGTCGGCACCATCGACATGGCGGTGTGGGACGCGGTGGCGAAGATCGCAGGCAAGCCGCTGTTTCGCCTGCTCGCCGAACGCCACGGCGTCACAGCCAATCCGCGCGTCTTCGTCTACGCCGCCGGCGGCTACTATTATCCGGGCAAGGACCTCTCGATGCTGCGCGGCGAGATGCGCGGCTATCTCGATCGCGGCTACAACGTCGTGAAGATGAAGATCGGCGGCGCCGATATCGAGGAGGATCGCACCCGCATCGAGGCGGTGCTGAAAGAGATCGGTAAGGACGCGCAGCTCGCCGTCGACGCCAACGGCCGCTTCAACCTGGAAACCGGCATCGCCTACGCCAAGATGCTGCGCGAGTATCCGCTGTTCTGGTACGAGGAGGTCGGCGATCCCCTCGATTACGCGCTGCAGGCCGCGCTCGCCGAATTCTATCCGGGACCGATGGCAACAGGCGAGAATCTCTTCAGCCACCAGGACGCCCGCAACCTGATCCGCTACGGCGGCATGCGCCCCGACCGCGACTGGCTGCAATTCGACTGCGCGCTGTCCTATGGCCTGTGCGAATACCAGCGCACTCTCGAAGTGCTGAAAACCCACGGCTGGTCCCCCAGCCGCTGCATCCCGCACGGCGGCCACCAGATGTCGCTCAACATCGCCGCCGGCTTGGGCCTCGGCGGCAACGAAAGCTACCCCGACCTGTTCCAGCCCTATGGCGGCTTCCCGGACGGCGTCCGCGTCGAAAACGGCCACATCACCATGCCTGATCTCCCCGGCATCGGCTTCGAAGGCAAGTCCGATCTCTACAAGGAGATGAAGGCGCTGGCGGAGTAGGTGGCACGAAGGGGCACGCCAAACACTCGAT
>CAZEFK010000252.1:0-9402 GCA_964511405.1 uncultured Comamonadaceae bacterium
CTGCGCGACGCCGGGGCCGATCACTTCCGAAAGTCCATAGATGTCGGTGGCGTCGAGGCCGGTGCGGGCCTCGATCTCGGCGCGCATCGCCTCGGTCCAGGGCTCGGCGCCGAAGATGCCGGTGGTGAGCCCGAGCGTGCGCGGGTCGGTGCCCTGGCGCTCCAGCTCGTCCAGGATCGCCAGCATGTAGGACGGGGTCACCATGATCACGTCGGGGCGCAGGTCGCGGATCAGCCGGGCCTGGCGCTCGGTGCCGCCGCCCGACATCGGGACCACCGTGCAGCCCAGCCGCTCGGCACCGTAATGGGCGCCGAGGCCGCCGGTGAACAGGCCGTAGCCGTAGGCGACGTGGACGAGGTCGCCGGGCCGGCCGCCGGCGGCGCGGATCGAGCGGGCCATGACCACCGCCCAGCGCTCGATGTCGCCGCGGGTGTAGCCGACGATCGTGGGCTGGCCGGTGGTTCCGCTCGAGGCATGCACGCGCGCCAGCTCCGAGCGCGGCACCGCCAGCAGGCCCCAGGGGTAGTTGGCGCGCAGGTCGTCCTTGGTCGTGAACGGCACGCGCGCGAGATCGGCCAGGCTGTGGCAGTCCTCGGGATGGATGCCGGCGCGGTCGAAGGCGGCGCGATAATGGGCGACCGAGCGGTAGGCGTGGCCCAGGATCTGGCGCAGCCGCCGGAGCTGCAGCGCTTCCAGCTCGTCGCGGCTGGCGGTTTCGATCGGATCCAAGGTCGGCGCGGTCCGGTTGTGGCGGGCGGCCATGCGTTCCTCCCAGTGGCAAGCCCGCTGCGGCCGTTGCCCGGCCGTCAGCGGTCGGTGACGGTCCCCCCGATCTGGCGGCTCATGCCGCGGAACTCCGCAATGGCAAGCCCGTCCTGGTTGACCACGGAAACATCGTAGAGCCCGCTGCGCCCGTTCACCACCCGTTCGACGGCCTGGGCGACCAGCCGGTCGCCCAGGCGGGCCGGGTTGAGGAAGTGGATCTGGCAGGACTGGGCCACGCTGGCCCGGTTGCCGGCGTTGCAGGCATAGGCGAAGGCGGTGTCGGCCAGCGTGAAAATCAGGCCGCCATGGCAGATGGCGTGGCCGTTGATCATGTCAGGCCGGACCGCCATGGCCAGCCGCGCCCGCCCGGCATCACAGGACTCCAGGACGATGCCCAGGGCCTGGGCGGCGGCGTCGCGTTGATACATCGCCGCCGCGACCGCGGCGGGCTCGATCTCGGCCATGGTCCTCAGCGGCCGGTGAACCGGGCCGGGCGCTTGGCCAGGAACGCGGCCACGCCCTCGCGATAGTCGGCGGTGCGGCCGGCCTCGCGCTGGAGGTCGCGCTCGAGGTCGAGCTGGGCGTCGAGATCGTTGGTCGCCCCGGCCTGGATGGCGCGCTTGATCAGCGCCAGTCCGGCGGTCGGCTGGGCCGCCAGGTGCTGTGCCAGGGCCCGTGCCTCGGGCATCAGCCGGTCGTCGTCGACCGCGCGCCAGATCAGCCCCCAGTCGGCCGCCTGCTCGGCCGGCAGCGGTTCGGCCAGCAGCGCCAGGCCCATGGCGCGGGCCGGACCGACCAGCCGGGGCAGGAAGAACGTGCCGCCCGAATCGGGGATCAGGCCGATCTTGGCGAAGGCCTGGATGAACTTGGCCGAGCGCGCCGCCAGGACGATGTCGCAGGCGAGCGCGATGTTGGCGCCGGCGCCGGCGGCGACGCCGTTGACCGCCGCGATCACCGGCATGGCCAAGCCGCGGATCTGGCGCACCAGCGGGTTGTAGAAGCCCTCGATGGCGCGCCCGGTATCCAGCGTGTCGGTGTCGCCGGTGCGCTCGGTCAGGTCCTGGCCGGCGCAGAAGCCGCGGCCGGCGCCGGTCAGCACCAGGCACCGGGCGTCGCGGGCCTGGTCGATGGCGGCGGGCAGCGCCTGCTGCACCGCCGCATTGACGCTGTTCAGCTTGTCCGGCCGGTTGAGCGTGACGATGGCGACGTCGCCTTCGCGCTCGACCCGCACCACGGGTTCGCTGTCGGCCATTCCTGTCCTCCCCGGGAAATGCGCTCTGCGCATTTCCTTCCTTCGATGATGCGGGGAGCCCGCACTCGGGCTCCCCGACCGGCGCCGACCGGCAGGATACGCAGGGAACGGCCAGGGCGTCTCTATTTCATCCCGTGCGCCGCCAGGATGCGGTCATAGCTGCCGTCGGCGCGCATGTCGGCCAGCGCTTTGTCGAAGGCGTCGGCCCACTTCTGGGCGTCGGGACGGGCGCGGCTGAAGGTGATGTACAGCGGGTTCTCGGCCATCGCGCCGTGGGTCAGCGCCAGCTTGCCCTTCAGGTCGGGCGCCTGGGTGTTGATGATGTTGGTCAAGGTCAGCTCGTCGTCGAGCGTGAGGTCGACATGGCCTTCCGCCACCTTCTTCAGGTTGCTCAGGATATCGCGGGCCTTTTCCAGCTTGTAGTCGGTGCCGGCCAGGAAATCCTTGTCATAGGCATAATCGATGACGATGCCGACCGACTTGCCCTTGAGGTCGGCCAGGCTCTTGAACTCGAAGGGATCGTCGGCGCGCTTGACGAAGACGATGCGGTTGGTGGCGAAGGGCTTCGAATAGATCAGCGACTTGGCGCGCTCCTGGTTGTACCAGGCCGACGGCAGGATGTCGGTGTCGCCTTTGGTCGTGAGCTCCAAGGCGCGGCCCCACGGCATCATCTCCACCTCGACGGTGTAGCCGGCACGCTGCATCGCCTGGACCAGCAAGTCGTTGGAGAAGCCCTTGCCCGGCAGGCTGCTGTCCGAATAGGGCGCATAATTGGTGAGCGCGGCGGCATGCAGGGTTTCGGCGCGCGCAGCCTGGGTGACGAGTCCAGCGGCGAGGACGACGGCCGTGGTGAGTGCCGTTAATACTTTCATAATTGTACCTCCTGTTCGCCAGTTCGCTGGCGAACAGGAGTATTCGTAGGAGACTGTTGATTTTCGCCTAATAGATCCTGTCGCGGCCCGGCCCGACTCAATCCGCCAGGCTGCAGCCGCCCTGGCCCAGCGGCCGGAACGCGGCGCTGGCGGGGATGGTCTCGACCAGCTTGTAATCGTCCCACGGGCCGGCGCTCTCGGCCGGCGCCTTGACCTGGAACAGGTACATGTCATGCACGGCGCGGCCGTCGGGCCGGATGGTGACGGTGCCGAACAGCGGGTCCTGGATCGGCGCCTTGCGCATTTGCTTGACCACCGCTTCGCCCTCGATCGTCTGGCCGTCGCGCACGGCGCGCAGGTAGGCGAGCGTCGCCGAATAGACGCCGGCATGGTCCTGGGTCGGCATGCGGCCGCCGAGGCGCGCGGCGAAGCGCCGGCTCCAGGCCCGGGTGGAGTCGTTGAGGTCCCAGTAGAACGCCTCGGTCAGCTCCAGGCCGTGGGCGGTGGCCAGGCCCAGCGACTGGACGTCCGAGATCATCATGAACAGCGCGGCGAGCTTGACGCCCGTACCGGTCAGGCCGAACTCGCCGGCTTGCTTGACCGTGTTGATGGCGTCGGCGCCGGTGTTGGCCAGCGCCACCACCTTGGCGCCCGAGCCCTGGGCGCTCAAGAGCGGCGAGGCGAAATCGCTGGCGTTGAGCGGATGGCGGGTGGTCCCCAGGACCTTGCCGCCGGCGGCGGTGAGCGCCGCCGTGGCGTCTCGCTCCAGCGCCTGGCCCAGCGCGTAGTCGACGGTGATGAAGTACCAGTCGCCCTGGTTGGCGGCCCCCATGGCGTGGACCGTGCTGGCGCCCTGGGCCCAGGTGTCGCTGACCCATTGCACCGTGGTCGGGGCGCAGGCCTTGCCGGTCATGTCGGAGCTCATGGCGCTGGAGGCCAGGGCCACCCGGTGCTTGTCCCTCATCAAGGCGGCGACGCCCAGCGCCACGCCGGAGTTGGGCAGGTCGACCACCGCCGCGACATTGTCCTGGTCCAGCCAGCGGCGCACGGTCGCCACGCCGATGTCGGGCTTGTTCTGATGGTCGGCCGACAGGATCTCGACCTTGAGCCCGCGGCTTTCGGCCTGGAAGTCCTCGGCCGCCATCTGGGCGGCCAGGACCGAGCCCGCGCCGACCTGGTCGGCGAACGGCCCGCTCATGTCGGTCAGCACGCCGACCTTGACCAGGTCGCCCGGGACTTCGGCCCTGGCCGCCACTGGCAGCAATGCGGTGGCGGCGAGCAGGACGGCGGCAAGCTTCATGGCGGGGCTCCTACAGCAGCGCGAAATATTCCCGGTGCTCCCAGTCGGTGACGGCCGACTGGAAGCGGGCGATCTCCGCCTGCTTCAGGCGGGCATAATAGTCCAGGAAAAAGCTGCCGAACCCGGCCTCGAAGCCGGGATCGGCGGCCAGCGCCGCCAGGGCCTCGGGCAGGCTGCGGGGCAGCAGCGGCGCGTCGCTGTCATAGGGCTGGTCGGCGCACGGACCGGGTTCGAGGCCGCGGTCGATGCCGTCCAGCCCCGAGACGATCTGGGCCGCCATGTACAGATAGGGGTTGGCGGCCGGCTCGCCGGCACGGTTCTCCAGCCGGGTCGCGGGATCGCCGGGGCCGCCGATCGCCCGGACCATGACGCCTCGATTGTCGCGCGCCCAGGTCGCCCGCTCCGGCGCCATGGAGTGCGGCCGATAGCGCTTGTAGCCGTTGATCGTCGGCGTGCTGAACGCGGTGGCGGCCGGGGCATGGGCCAGAAGCCCGCCCAGATAGGCCTCTGCCAGGGTCGACAGCGGTGCCTCCGCGTCGGCGAAGGCGTTGCCGCCGTCGGCCGTCCGGCGCAGCGACTGGTGCAGGTGCCAGCCGCTGGAGACCACCCCGGCCAGCTTGGGCCGGCACATGAAGGTCGCGTGGTAGCCCTGGCGCCGGCAGATCTGCTTCACCGCCGACCGCAGCAGCACCATCAGGTCGGCAGGCTCGAGGCCGGCGGTGGGGCCGAAGGTCAGCTCGACCTGGCTCGGGCCGAACTCGATCTCCAGGCTGCGCAGCGGCAGGCCCAGGGCCTGCAGGTCGCGCCGCAGCACCTCCATCAGCGGGTCGACTTCGTCGTAGCGCAGCTCGGTCAGGTACTGATAGCCGGCGTTGAGCGGGAGCACCGGCGGCGGCTCGCCCGGCGGTCCGTCCTCGCCCGCACCAGGCGGCTCGCCGGCGAGCTTCAGGATGTGGAGCTCGACCTCCAGCCCGGCGACGAACTCCAGGCCGCGCTCGGCCAGGCGCCCGAGCGACCGGCGCAGGACGTCGCGGGTGGCGAGCGGCATCGGCGCGCCGCCCGGCAGATACAGGTCGCACAGCAGCCAGCCGCTGTGCGGCGCCCAGGGCAGCACCCGCCAGGTCAGGGGATCGGGCACCAGCATCATATCGGCGGCACCCTGCAGCTCGGCCCGGCCGAAGCCGCCGCCGCGGCTGAACACCGGGAAGGCGGTGCGCCCCGACAGGTCCTTCATCAGCAGCGTGGTGGCGGCACCGGCGCCGCCGCGCAGGACCCGCAGCGCCTCGGCGGCGACCAGGGTCTTGCCGCGCAGCACGCCATGGGCGTCGGGGAAGGCCAGGCGGACGACCCCGACCTCGGCGATCGCCCGCTCGACGTCCCCGGCCGCAGCCTGCTGCGTGGCGCTCCACAGGCCGTGGCGCTCGGCGAAGGACGCCGTCATTCGGCGGGCAGCAGGGCCGTGGCTGCCCAGGGAGCGGCGGTACGGCGCGCCTGCTCCAGCGCCTGCCAATGGGCCTGCCAGGCGTCGGCCGGACCGATGGTGTCGATGGTGCTGGGGCCGGTGCCCAGCGCCGCCGGCGGCGTTCGGCCGGCGGCGACGTCGTCGATCGCTCGCATAAGCATTCGGCGATAGGCGGTGATGGCCTTGTCGGTCGAGCTCAGATGCTCGCGGGTGCGGTCCTGGATCGGGCCCATGGATTCCACCGCCCACTGGTCGTGGACATTGATGTCCATGCCCATGCCGGTATAGGTCGCGCTGCGCTGCTCGGCCGGGTCGTAGCCCCAGTCATTGGCGCGGCCGACCCGCGGCACGTAGTCGGGCAGGCTGTAGAGCTCCAGCCGCTGGGCGCGCATCCGCTCGCGGTCGACCGGCCGGTCGAAGCTGGTGAAGATCGCGTACCAGTAGCAGTGGGTGTCGTCGACCGGCACATGCCACTGCGTGATCGTCATGGTCGCGCTCATCGGGATGACGAAAGCCTGCGGGAAGGCGAGGTTGGTCACCCGGATGTGCGCCCGTTCGGGGTCCAGCCGGCGCAGGGCCGCGATGCGCAGGCCGTAGTCGGTCGGCTCGACCGTGAGCTCGGGCTGGGGGAACTCGCGCAGCAGCCGGGTCATCGGCAGCTCGGCGCCCAGGGTCGCGCCGCGGAACTGCTTGCCGTAGCTGCCGTCCAGGTCCTCGTCCTCGAAGAAGCGGTGCAGGAAGCTGGCATGGGCGGGATCGATGCCGACCTCCAGCGCCTGCAGCCAGTTGCACGACATCAGGCCCTTGAAGGCGAAGGCATAGGCCTCGGGGGCTTCGAAGCAGTCGAAGGCGGGCAGGGGCGGCGGCTCGCCCGGGCCCAGATAGGCGAAAACGATGCCGTTGCGCTCGATGCAGGGATAGCTGGTCTGGCGCACCTTGCCGCGCGTGCCGCCGCCCGGCTCGGCCGGCCGCTCCAGGCAGGTGCCGGCAACATCGAACAGCCAGCCATGCAGCGGGCAGCGCAGGCCGCCATCCTCCAGCCGGCCGAAGCTGAGGTCGACGCCGCGATGCGGGCAGTGGCGGCCGAGCAGGCCCGGGCGCCCGGCTTCGTCGCGGAACAGCACCAGGTCCTCGCCCAGCAGGCGCACCCGGCGCAGCGGCCGGTCGCCGGCCAGCTCCTCGGCCAGCGCCGCCGGCTGCCAGTAGCGGCGCAGCAGGGCGCCCAGCGGCGTGCCCGGCCCCGACCGCGTGATCCGCTCGTTCTGCTCGGCGCTCAGCATCGGCGGCCTCCACAAGGGGTGGACAAATCGCGTTCGTTCGATTACCGAACAACTGTTCGAATATCGTAGCGATCGGGGACTCGACTGGCAAGCGCCGCCACCCCGCGGGAGGACCCATGCCGCGTCTACGCCCCGCCGATGCCGAGAAGCGCCGCCAGGACAACGCCGGGCCGGAGTTCTCGGAGGCCCTGGCCCGCGGTCTGCAAGTGATCGCCGCCTTCGATGCCGAGCGCCGCCAGATGTCGCTGAGCGATCTGGCGCGCGCGGTCGATCTGCCGCGCGCCACCGCGCGGCGGTCGCTGCTGACCCTGGTGCATCTGGGCTATGTCGAGGCCGACGGCCGGCTGTTCCGGCTGACACCCCGGATCCTGCGGCTGGCCTCGGCGTACCTGACCTCGAACGCGGTCTCGACCCTGCTGCAGCCGGCCTGCGACCGGATCGCGGCCGATGTCGGCGAGTCCTGCACCGCGGCGGTGCTGGCCGCCGACGAGGTGGTGATGATCGCGCGCGCGCTGCCGGCCCAGCTGGTGCCGGCCGGAGTCGGCATCGGCTACCGGTTGCCGGCCTTTTGCAGCGCGCTCGGCCGGGTGCTGCTGGCCGCGCGCCCGGACGCCGAGGTCCAGGCCTATTTGGCCCGCACCACCCTGGCGCCGGTCACGCCGCACACGGTGACCGACCCCGCTGTGCTGCTGGCCGCGGTGCAGGCGGTGCGGGCCGCGGGGTTCGCCTTCGTCGACCAGGAAGCGGAGCACGGCTTCCGCTCGGTCGCGGTGCCGGCCCGCCGCTTCGATGGCACCGTGGTGGCGGCGCTCAACATCGGCGCGCGCATCGAACGCCTGACGCCCGAGGCGATGGCCGGGCCGCTGCGCCAGCGCCTGGCCGCGGCCGCGGCCGAACTGCGGCACCAGCTGGTGTAGGCGATTTCTCCTTCGCCCGGCCGTCGGCGTCAGGTGGCGCTGCGATCCGCGACAGCCATGGCCTTACGAACCGTGCTCATCGCGATCAACATCCGGCCGGGCGTCGACGGAAGATCCACAAAGCCGAGCCGCCGATACATGCGTGCGGCGTCCTCATTGATCGCGTCCAGGACGATAAAATGACCACCCATGATATTCGCGCCTTCAACACATTTCTTCATCGCTCGGGACATGAGGAATGTGCCAATACCACAGCCTTGACACTGCTTTGCGACGCCTACCATTGAGAGATAGATGGCGGAGATAATTGGAAAGCGCGGCATGCGCTTCCGGTCTTCCTCGGAAAGGCTTTGGATATCAACGGCGTGGGGTGAAATCGCGAAGAAGCCCAGCACTGCATTCGACGGTGGCTCTACGGCAACATAAACCTTGCCGTGATCGTCTTGATTGTGGCGCGATGCCGTGTTCTTCAGGAAATTATCGACCCGATCCACCCCACATGAAAAAGCTGCTCGATCGTGGCGTTGACGATCGAGCAGCTCGATGATCAGGCGCGTGGCCGCTTGGCTATTGGCCGTCATCTATTCGCGCGACATGAGCGCAACGAGGGCGGGCGTCGGCTCGGCATCGAACGCCTTCATGAATGCCTCGCGATCCTCTGGGGCCAGAATAGTGCCCTCGAGTCGAGCGATCGTTTCGCGCGCCGCACTCACCGCGTGAGCGATCATGAACTCCGACGCATTTACCCCTTGCAGCCGCGCTGCGCGCTCGAGCAGGTCCTTCGTCTCCGGCGACACGCGCTGCTCCAGCCGCGCCGTTCGGGCACTCGTCTGCACGTGCTCCGTGAAAGGCAGCATGGGCGGGACCTCCTCCTGACGGATTGAGATGTTCAACCAGAATGTACGGCATCTGCCGTACATAATCAACAGCCCTGGGAGCCGGCCGGAACCACACCCATTCGGCCTATGCCGAACCTTAGCGCCACCAAACCATCCGCGTTCCGTCATCGTCCTGTCACCGCTTGGCCGCTACGAGGGCCCGTCATCGCGGAGGGCCCATGCTGCGCACCGCCTCGCTGAGCAAGCGCTTCGGTGATCGGACCGCCGTCGACGGCGTCTCGATCGCCATCGAGCCCGGATCCTTCGTCGGCGTGATCGGGCGGTCCGGCGCCGGTAAGTCGACCTTGCTGCGCCTGATCAACCGCTTGGCCGAGCCGACCGGCGGCACCGTCGCGTTCGGCGGCCTGGAGGTGACGGCGCTCAAGGGCCGGGACCTGCGCGCCTGGCGCCGGCGCTGCGCCATGATCTTCCAGCAGTTCAACCTGGCCGGCCGGCTGGACGTCATGACCAACGTCCTGATCGGCCGGCTCGGCCACATGCCGGCCTGGCGGGCGCTGCTGAAACTGTGGCCGCACCAGGACAAGCTGATCGCCATGGCGGTGCTGGAGCAGATGGACATCGCCCAGCTCGCCGGGCAGCGGGCCGAGCAGCTGTCCGGCGGCCAGCAGCAGCGCGTGGCGATCGCCCGGGCGCTGGTCCAGGAGCCCGAGATCAT
>CAZEFK010000253.1:0-9392 GCA_964511405.1 uncultured Comamonadaceae bacterium
CCGCAAGCTGCTGCAACTGGCCCGCGAGGCGCAGCGCCTCGGCCGCGACGACCTCCTGACCCTGGTCTACTATCTGGGCGTCACTCTGGACGATGCCCGCGGCGATTTGGTCCGGAGTATCCTGCGCGAAGTTCTGCCGGGAGAGGAGAAGCAGGTGGTCACCACATTTGCTCAACGATGGCTCGACGAGGGCAAGGCCGAGGGCCGGGCCGAAGGTAAGGCGGAGATGCTGGCCCGCCAGATCCGGCGTCGGTTCGGCCCGCTGGATCCGGCGATCGAGGCACGCCTGCGCACCGCCACCGCCCAGCAGCTCGACCTGTGGAGCGAGCAGATCCTTGATGCGTCGGAGCTGGACCAGGTCTTCGCCGATCGGTCGAACACGCAGCGCTAACCGAAGGGTGGCCGGCCGCGCGAGTCCAGCAGGCGCACAAGCCCCGACCAAGGGCGCAATCCCTCGTCGTGCCTTGGCTTGCAACGCCGCGGCGCGCGGGCTAACAAGCCTGGCGATCCGCGCCACGGGAAGGTCGTGCGAGTCAGGGCCGGCTCTGGCCGGCGCGGGCCCAGCTCACAACCACGGAAACCACCCTCATGAAGCTGCTCCGCTATGGCGCCCCCGGCGCCGAGAAGCCCGGCCTGCTGGACACCCAGGGCCAGATCCGCGACTTGTCCGGGGTGGTCCCCGATCTTGCCGGCGACGTCCTGTCGCCCGCCGGCCTCGACAAGCTGCGCGCGCTCGACCCGGCGTCGCTGCCGCTGGTCGCGGGCAGCCCGCGTCTGGGGCCGCCGGTCAAGGTCGGCAAGTTCGTCTGCATCGGCCTCAACTACAGCGACCACGCCGCCGAGACCGGCGCTGCGATCCCCAAGGAGCCGATCATCTTCATGAAGGCCGACACGGCGCTGTGCGGGCCCAACGACACGGTCGTGATCCCGCGCAACTCCGTGAAGACCGACTGGGAAGTCGAGCTGGCGGTCATCATTGGCCGCACCGCCCAATATGTCGACGAAACCAGGGCCTTCGACTATGTGGCCGGCTACGCCGTCGCCAACGACGTGTCCGAGCGCGAATTCCAGGCCGAGCGCGGCGGCACCTGGGACAAGGGCAAGGGCTGCGACACCTTCGGGCCGCTGGGACCGTGGCTGGTGACCCGCGACGAGGTGCCGGACCCGCAGAACCTGGACATGTTCCTGGACGTCAACGGCCAGCGCCGCCAGACCGGCAACACCCGTACCATGATCTTCGGCTGCGCCCACCTGGTCAGCTATGTCAGCCAGTTCATGACGCTGCGGCCGGGCGACGTGATCTCGACCGGCACGCCGCCCGGCGTCGGCCTGGGCATGAAGCCGCCCACCTACCTCAAGCCCGGCGATCGCATGACCCTGGGCATCGCCGGCCTCGGCACCCAGACCCAGGCGGTCGTAGCCTGGCGGCCGACGGCCTGAGGCCACCGCTGTCGCCGGAATGACGAAGGCGAGGCGTTTGGCGTTATGGTCCCGCCGAACTTGGAGCACCGGTGCCGATCGTGAACAGCCCGACGCCTGCCCCCGTCGCCGATCTCCGGCCAATCCCGCAGCCGGCCGGTCTGGCCGCCCTGGCCGACCGCTATGACGGCTTCATCGTCGACCTGTGGGGGGTGCTCCATGACGGCGTCACCGCCTATCCCGGTGCCGCGGAGTGCCTGTGGCGCCTGACCCGGGCCGGCAAGCGGGTGATGCTGCTGTCCAACGCGCCGCGGCCGGCGCGCTGGGCGGCCCTGCGCCTGGCCGAGCTGGGCTTTCCGCCAGATAGCTACCTGGGGGTCATGACCTCGGGCGAGGAGGCCTGGCAGAGCCTGGTCGGGCGCGCCGACCCCTGGTACCGGGCGCTCGGCCGGCGTTGCTACTTCCTGGGCACCAACCGTGACGGCGGCATGCTGGACGGCATCGATGCCGAGGTCGTGGAGGCGATCGGGGACGCCGACTTCGTGTTGGCCGCGGGCACGCCGCCGGGCGCTGTGCTGGCGGCGTACGAGCCCCTGCTGCAGGCCGCCGCCCAGCGCCGGCTGCCGCTGATCTGCGCCAATCCCGACCTGGTCGTGATCACCGGTGGCCGGACCGAGATCTGCGCCGGCACCCTGGCCGCCCGCTACGAGGCGCTGGGCGGCCCGGTGCGCTACCACGGCAAGCCCCATGCCTCGGTCTATCGCGCCTGCTTCGCGCGCCTCGCGCCGGTGCCGCCGGCGCGGATCCTGGCCGTCGGCGACAGCCTGCGCACCGACGTCGCCGGCGCCGCGGCGGTCGGCATCGACGCCGCCCTGGTGACCGGCGGCGTCCACGCCGAGGAGCTGGGCATCCGCTGGGGCGAGACGGCCGACCCGGCGCGGCTGGCTACCCTCTGCGCGAGCGCGCCGCAGCGCCCGATCGCCGCACTCCCGGCCTTCGTCTGGTAGCTCAACTGGGGTTGAGCGGTCCGATCACGCTCTCCAGCAGCGCCGGCTGCTGGGGATGCAGCGATGCCAATCGCAGATAGCACAAGGCGACCGTCCGCAGTGCCGAGGTCAGATCGTGGCCGCCACGGCGCCGGTCGATCTCGTCGACCAAGGCCGACACCGAGCGGCCCTCGCGCGCGGCGATGCGGTCCAGGGCCTCCCACAGCACGCCGTCCAGGGTCCCGGACGGCTCGGTGCCGGGGTCGGTGGGGGCTGGGGGGAGGCGGGCATCGACGGTGTGCACCATTCCGGATGATCCTGTGACGAGCGTCCTGCGCCAATCGCCGCCTGGCGACTGTGCCGCCCAACCCGTAAAATTTTCGGTAGGGGCGAGGCGAAGTGGCTGGGACGAGGTGGCAGGGCGATGGCGCTGAGGCCGGCGATCGCGGGCATGCTGCTGGCGCTGGTGCTCGCCGGCGCGGCGCGGGGCGAGGAGCGCTCGGTGCCGTTCGGCAATGCAGGCGCGGTGCAGCGCTCGGGCTCGGTGCGGCCGTTCGGGCAGCCGGCGCAACGCTCGCCGTTGTCGCTGGACCAGGCGCTGGCGATCACCGAGCCGCTGGCCAATGGCGGGTTTGCGCCGCCGCCGCACACGATCGCGGACATTACGGCGATCCTGGATCAGCAGGCGCCCGACCCAGCCCGCGTTGCGGCCGCGGCCGCGCGCGCCGAAGCGCCCATCCCCGACGGTGCGTCGCCGCGCGAACTCGTCGTCGCGCTGCTGCAGCGGGCCCAGGCTGCCTGCCAGATCGGCCGCGACCATCCCTGTCTGGCGGACCTGCAGCGCGCGGCCCAGCTGGTGCGCCCGGCGCGCGACCGGATGCCGATGCTCTATGTCGTGACGCTGCGCGCGCTCGCCGCGGCCCTGGACGATGTCGGCGGTCTGATGGGTGCGGCGCGGGCCAGGCGCGAGCTGGTCGGATTCCTGGACGGCACCGGCAAGGGATCACGCGAGCTCGCTGCGGCCGAATACGGCCTGGTCGCCGTCGCCGCGCAGCATGGACAGTTCAAGCCGGCCCAGGCGCTGCTGGCCAAGCTCGATCAGTTGGTCGAGCAAAGCGGCGGCGACCAGCGCGCCGGGCTGCAATGGTGGGCCGATCGCGCGCATGGCGTCGTGCTCGACGTCTCCGGGCGGGCGGCGCAGGCGCAGCGGCTGCTGGCGCGCGTCGCCGGCCATCCGGAGATCCGGGAGCCGTCCGGCCAGCCGTTCTTCACCATCGACGATCGCATCGGGGCGATCCGGCAGCTGGCGCAGGCCTTCGCGCGTCAGGGCCGGTTCGCCGAGGCCGAGGTCCCGGCGCGCCGGGCGCTGCTGCTGGCGCTGAAGGCGCATGGCCGCGAATCGGGGATGGCGGCCGGCGCCGTGCAGACCCTGGGCGAGGTGTTGGGCGGAGCGGGCCGCTATGCCGACGCCGAGCGGCTGCTGCAGATCGTCCTCGACACCGACCAGCGGCTGGGCTTCCCGGCCAACGCCGCCGCTCAGGTCAGCGCGCGGGCCGACCTGGCCGCGATGCTGGTCACCGAAGGTCGCTGGCGCGAGGCGCAGGCGCAGTTCGACCGGATCCGGGCCGCGATGGCCAGCGACGCGCAGTACCAGGCGACGGTCGGCCTCAACCTGAACCTGGCGCTGGCCGATCTCCACACCGGCCATGCCGACGAGGCGCTGCAGATCGCCCGGCGCCGGGTCGAGCAGGCCGAGCGCGCCCAGAATCCGTCGCCTTATGCGGCGGCGATGGCGCGGGCCCACCTGGCGCTGGCTGAGGCGGCGACCGGCGACCGCCCGGCCGCACTGCGCGACTATCAGGCCGCCATTCCCGTCCTGCTGAAGGCCCGTCCGCGGGATGCCGACGAGCTGGCCCCGACCGCGGGCATCGTCCGCGTCCGGGCGCTGCTGGAGGGCTATCTGGACCTGCTGGGCGACCGGCCGACCGACCCCGCCGCCGTCGCGGCGGCATTCCAGGTCGCCGAGGCCGCGCGCGCCGGCGCCGTCCAGTACGCCCTGGCCGAATCCGCGGCACGCGCCGCGATCGGCAATCCCGAGCTCGCCGACCTGGCGCGGCGCGAGCAGGATGCGGCCAAGCAGGCCGACGCCCTGGTGGCGCTGCTGGCCGCGGCGGCGGACCAGCCGCCGGACCAGCAGGATGCGGCCGCGATGGCCGAGCTGCGGTCCGAGATCGGCGCCCTGCGGACGGCGCGCGCCACCCTGCGCCAGACCATCGGCCAGCGCTTCCCGGACTATGCGCAGCTGACCCAGCCGCACCCGGCGACCCTGGACGAGGCGCGCGCGGCGCTGCATTCCGGCGAGGCGCTGATCGCGGTCTATGTCGGGGCCGATCGCAGCTTCGTGTGGGCCGTGCCCGCCCAGGGGCCGGTCGCCTTCACCGCCGTGCCGCTGGGCGAGGCCGCGGTCGCCGGGATGGTCGCGGCCTTGCGCCGCTCCGTCGATCCCGACGTGGAGTCGATCGACGGCATCCCGCCCTTCGACGTCGCCACCGCCTACAAGCTCTATGCCGCCTTGCTGGCGCCGGTCGAGCGCGGCTGGTCGGGCGCGGCCAGCCTGATCGTGGTGCCGCACAAGGCGCTGGCCGAGCTGCCGCCGGCGGTCCTGGTCACCGCCCCGTCGGCCCAGCCCGGCGCCGGCCAGCCGGCCTTTGCCGGCTACAAGGCGGTCCCCTGGCTCATCCGCCGCGCCGCGGTCAGCGAAGTGCCGTCGGTGGCGTCGCTGGCGCTGCTGCGCGCCCTGCCGCCGGCGGCGGCTGGGCGGCGGCCGTTCGTCGGCTTCGGCGACCCATGGTTCAACGCCGCCGAAGCGGCCGATGGGCGCGCCGCCTCCGGCCTGGTCCGGCGCGGGCCGCGATCGCTGAGGCGGCGCAGCGCCCCGGCCACGGCCGAAGCCGCCAGCGCCACGCTCGCCGACCTGCCGCGGCTGCCCGACACCGCCGACGAGGTCCGCGGCGTCGCGGCGGCGCTCCAGGCCGATCCCGCGGCCGACGTGATCCTGGGCGACCGCGCCAACGAGCGGACCGTGCGCACCATGAACCTGGCCGACCGGCGGGTGGTGATGTTCGCCACCCACGGCTTGGTGCCGGGCGACCTCGACGGGCTGGAGCAGCCGGCGCTGGCGCTGTCGGCGCCCAGCGTCGCCAAGGTCGACGGCGACGGCCTGCTGACCGTCGACAAGATCCTGGCGCTGAAGCTCAACGCCGACTGGGTCGTGCTGTCGGCCTGCAACACGGCTGCGGCGGGCGGCGCCGGCGCCGAGGCCGTGTCGGGTCTCGGCCGCGCCTTCTTCTATGCCGGCACGCGCGCCGTGCTGGTCACCAACTGGTCGGTCGAGACCACGGCGGCGCGGACCTTGACCACGGACCTGTTCCGGCGCCAGGCCGCAGCGCCCGGCGTGGCCCGGGCCGAGGCGCTGCGCCAGGCGATGCTGGCCCTGATCGACGGCCCGGGCCGACTCGACCCCGCGACCGGGCGGCCGGTGTTCAGCTATGCTCACCCCATCTTCTGGGCGCCCTATGGGCTGGTCGGGGACGGAGGCTCGGGATGATCGCGCGGCCGATTGGACTGGCGTTGCTGCTGCTGGCCGGCGGACCGGCCCTGGCCGCCGACCCGGCGGCGATCGTCGAGGACACCGACGGCCCGGTCACCGGCGTCGAGCCCATGGACTATGTGCCGGCCGGCGCCATCATCCGCCTGGGCGCCGGCGGCACGGTGACCCTTGGCTACCTCAAGTCCTGCGTCCATGAGGTCGTTCGGGGCGGCACCGTCACGATCGGTGCGGAGTCGAGCCAGGTCGCCGGCGGCCAGGTCCAGCGCGGCCGGGTCGAATGCGACGGCGGCAAGCTGATCCTGACCGCGGCGCAGGCGGCGCAGAGCGGCGTGATCGCGTTCCGCCGGCCGCCCAAGCATGCCGGCGAGGCCGGCCCGGCGGTCACGCTGTATGGTAGCAGTCCCATAGTGACGGCACCGGCGGCGGGGCCGCTGCGCATCGACCGGCTGGACCGCGCCGCGCCGCCGCTGATCCTGACCCTGGTCGCGGCACCCGGCCGGCGCGGTGCCACGGCGGATTTGGCCAAGGCCGGGCAGGCGCTCGATCCGGGCGGGCTCTACCGCCTGTCGGCGGGCAGTCGCGATGTCGTGGTCAAGGTCGCCCCGGCGGCGCGTCCCGGGACGACGCCGCTGCTCGGGCGGCTGGTCCGGCTCTGACCCGCGCGCGGCTGCGCACCGCCGCCGTGGCGCTGGCGCTGGCGGCGGCGGCCACCGCCGGCGCCCTGCGGGCCGGCCTCGACGGCTTGTCGCTCGACCTTTTGTTCTGGCTGCGCTACGCCGCGTTCGGCGCGCGTCACGACCCGGCGGCCTCGCCGACGGTGGTGATCGCGATCGACGAGGAGACGTTCCGGACCGAGCCCTTCCGGACCATCCCCCAGGCGCTGTGGGCGCCGCACCTGGCAGCGGTGCTGCGGGCCGTGCTCGCCGCCGGCCCCAAGGTGGTCGGCGTGGACGTGATCTTCCCCACCACCGTCGAGCCGTTCCTGCCCGGCTTCGAGCGCGACTTCCGCCTGGCGCTGCACGACGGGGCCAAGGCCGGCAAAGTGGTACTGACCAAGGAGCAGCAGCAGAACCAGCCGGTCGCGCCCTATCCCGGCCTCAGCCTGGCGGTTGGCAACGAGCGCAATATCCGTCTTGCCAACCTGTTCCGCGACGACGACGACACCATCCGCCGGGTGCCGCTGCTGTTCGACGCCGAGACGGCCGACGGCGGGACCAGACGCGACCCCAGCTTTGCGCTGGAACTGGCCGAGCGGGCGTCGGGCGCCGCGGTCTCCGAAGGACCGGACGGGATCGCCCTCGGCGGCTACCGGATCCCGGGCTCCGACACCGACACGCTGCTGGTCAATTTCGACGGCGGCCAGAGCCTGCCCACCTACTCCTTCGCCGACCTCGATGCCTGCGCCGCCGCCGGTCGGGCCGACTGGTTCGCCAGCCGCTTCGCCGGCAAAGTGGTGCTGCTGGGGGCCGTCCAGGACCTGGAGGACCGCAAGATCACCTCCAAGCGCCTGATCACCGGCGGCGAGCCGGCGACCCCCGACCGCTGCATCCGGCCTGTGATGGCCGGGCTGATGCGCAACGACGTGGTCCGCAGCACGATTCCGGGCGTCTACATCCATGCCGCCGCGGTCAACGACTTCCTGCGCCGCGACGCCTTGGCCGAGCTGCGCGGGCCCGGGCGAGGGACCGCGGTCGCGGCCGTCGCCGCCGCGGTCGCCGCGCTGCTGCTGGTGCTGCCGATCGGGCTGGGCGCGCTGGCGGCGGCCGGGCTGGGGACGTTGTGGGCCGCCGCCGCCACCCTGACGTTCCAGCACGGGCTGGCGCTGCCGATGCTGCCGGGGCTGGTAGCCGGCGGTCTGACCGCGGTGCTCCTGACCGGCTATCGCGTCACCGTCGCCGATCGCGACAAGCGCCGCCTGCGCCACATGTTCGGCCTGTACCTGGCGCCCAGCATCGTCGACCAGCTGGCCGCGGCCGACGGCATGCCGGAGCTTGGCGGCGAGCGGCGGGCCATGACCTTCCTGTTCACCGACGTCGCCGGCTTCACCACCTTGACCGAGCGCACCGACCCCGCGGTCATGGCGGCGGCGCTCAACGACTATCTGGACGGCGCCTGCCGCATCATCATGGCCCATGGCGGGCTGGTGAACGAGTTCATCGGCGATGCCATCCTGGCGTTCTTCGGCGCGCCCCAGCACCAAGCGGACCACGCGGCGCGAGCGCTCGCCTGCGCCCGCGCGATCGACGCCTATGCCGAGGCCTTCCGCCAGCGCCAGGCCGCGACCGGCCTGGCGTTCGGCCATACCCGGATCGGCCTGCATTGCGGCGACGCCATGGTCGGCAATTTCGGCTCGCGCCAGCGCTTCAAATACGCCGCCCTCGGCGACGTCGTGAACACCGCCTCGCGGATCGAGGGGCTGAACAAGTTCTTCGGGACCCGGCTGGCGGTTTCAGGCGCCGTGGTGGCCGCTGCCGGCGCCGAGCCGGACGGGCTGCGGCCGCTGGGCGAGTTCGTGCTCAAGGGCAAGAGCGCGGCGCTCGTGGTGTTCGAGGCCTTCGATCCGGCCGCGGCCGACCCCACCTACATGGAGCGCTACCGCGCCGCCTACGCCGCCATGGCGGCCGGCGACCCGGCCGCATCGGGCCTGTTCGCCGCGCTGGCCGCCGCGGCGCCGGCGGACGGCGCCGCGGCGTTCCATTGCCGGCGGCTGGCCACCGGGGCAACGGGGCCGGTCATCGCCATGGATGAAAAATAGGTCCGGAGCATGGCACGATCGGGGCAGGAGGACGCCGGATGACGCTGGACGATTGGACGACCGCTGCGCGTGCGGACCTCAAGGGTGCCGACCCGGCCAGCCTGACCTGGACCACGCCCGAGGGGATCGCGGTCAAGCCGCTCTACACCGCCGCCGACCTCGAGCGGCTGGAGCATGTCGGCGGACTGCCCGGCCTGGCCCCGTTCGTGCGCGGCCCGCGGGCGACGATGTACGCCAACCGGCCCTGGACCATCCGCCAATATGCCGGCTTCTCCACGGCCGAGGAGTCCAACGCCTTCTACCGCGCCGGGCTGGCCGCGGGGCAGACCGGGCTGTCGGTGGCCTTCGACCTCGCCACCCACCGCGGCTATGACAGCGACCATCCGCGGGTGGTCGGCGATGTCGGCAAGGCCGGGGTCGCCATCGACTCGGTCGAGGACATGAAGATCCTGTTCGACGGCATCCCGCTCGACCGGATGTCGGTGTCGATGACCATGAACGGTGCCGTGCTGCCGGTGCTGGCCAGCTTCATCGTGGCCGGCGAGGAGCAGGGGGTGCCGCGGGCGAAGCTGTCGGGGACCATCCAGAACGACATCCTCAAGGAGTTCATGGTCCGCAACAC
>CAZEFK010000254.1:0-9388 GCA_964511405.1 uncultured Comamonadaceae bacterium
GTCGTCTTCCAGAACTACGCCTTGTTCCCGCATCTCACCGTCGCCCAGAACGTCGGCTACGGCCTGCACTTCCGCAAGTGCGGCCGGGACGAGCGCGACCGCCGCGTGCGCGAGGTGCTGGAGCAGGTCCAGCTCGGCGGCCTGGACCATCGTCTGCCGCGCGAGCTCTCCGGCGGCCAGCAGCAGCGCGTGGCGCTGGCCCGGGCGCTCGTCATCCGGCCCAAGGTGCTGTTGCTCGACGAGCCGCTCGCCAACCTGGACGCTCGCCTGCGCGACGATGTGCGCTGGCTGATCCGCGATGTGCAGCAGGCGAGCCGCACGACCGCCTTCTACGTCACCCACGACCAGGCCGAGGCGATGGCGATCTCCGACAAGATCGCCGTCATGAAGAACGGCCGGGTCGTGCAGGTCGCCTCGCCGCGCGAGATCTATCTGCGGCCGGTCGAGCGCTACGTCGCCGCCTTCACGGGCGAAGCCAATTTCCTGACGGTGCAGGTCGAGCAGGCGCTGTGCCCGGGCCGCTTCCGCGTGCGGGCCGGCGGCGTGGCGCTCGACGTCAAGGGTGCCGGTCCGTTCGCACCCGGTGCGAAGGCGGTGCTTCTGGCCAGGCCCGAGACCCTAGCGATCGCGGCCGTTGACGCCGGCCAACTTCAGGGGCGCGTCACGAAGTCGGTGTTCCTCGGCGCGGTGCAGCACTGTGAGGTCATCCTGTCGGACGGCACGAGCGTGCGGCTCGGTGTTCCGCCGGACCGCTCGCTGCCGGCGGATGGCGCCGTCGCCGTCCAGCTCGATGTCGAGCGCGCGTGGTTGATGCCGGAAGTCGCGTCCTGATGCAGCGCCTGCCGCGCCTAGCCCTTGGTCTTCCGGCTGTCCTGCTGCTGCTCGTGTTCCTCGTCCTGCCGTACGCCGAGATGATCACGATGAGCTTCCGGACGTCGCAGCCTGGGGCGATGTACGGCCCAGGCTTCACCGCCGACCATTATCGCAAGGTGATGACCGAAGGGCTCTACCTGGATGCCCTGGCGCGCAGTCTCTTGAATGCGGCCGTCATCACGGCCGCCTGCCTGGTCATTTCCTATCCCATCGCGTGGCACATGTCGCGCGCCCGTGGCCGCAAGGCGATGCTGCTCTACGCTTGCGTCGCCTCGCCGTTGATGATCGGCGTGCTGATCCGCAACTTCGGCTGGATGATCGTGGTCAATGTCGACGGCCCGCTCAACCGCGCGCTGCTGGCGATGGGCGTCATCGACAAGCCGCTGCGGCTCCTGTTCACCCAGGGCCTGGTCGCGCTGGCGCTCGTCCATGTCTTCACGCCGTTCATGGTGCTGCCCATCAACAACGCCCTGCGCAACATCAACCCCGCGGTCCTCGAAGCCTCCGAATCGCTTGGCGCCAGCCGCTTCGCCACCTTCTGGAAAGTCATCTTCCCCTTGAGCTTCCCGGGCGTGCGGCCCGGCGTCGTCCTGGTGTTCGTCCTGGCGACGGCCGCCTATGTCACGCCGGCTCTGCTGGGCGGCCAGATGGTTTCGATGATGCCGATGCTGGTGGTGCAGACGCTGGTCGGAACATTCGACTGGCCGCTCGGCGCGGCGCTGGCGGTCACGATGGCGACGGCGACGCTGATCGCGGTCATCGTCTTCTCGCTTGCCACTCATCGCCTGATGGAGCGGGTGCGCGCATGACGATGCCGCGCCTTGCGGGCTCGACTTTGATCGGCCTGCTCTACGGCTTCCTGCTGATCCCGCTGGTCGCCGTCGTTGCGGCCTCGCTGACGGCCGGCGACTTCATGCGCCTGCCGCCCGACGGCCTGTCGCTGCGCTGGTTCGCGCGCTTCTTTCAGCGTGCCGACCTCGTGGAGGCGCTGCTGATGTCGCTGCAGATCGCCGTGGTGACGACCGTGGTGACCAGTGTGGTCGCCCTGATGGCGGCCCTCGGCAGCCAGGCGCTGCCGCGGCGGCTTGCCGTCTGGTTCCAGATCGCCATGACCCTGCCGCTGCTGATTCCCGAGCTGCTCACCGCCATCGGCCTGCTGTTCTTTCTCTACAGGATCGGGCTCGGCAAGACGGTGCTGGGCCTGCAGATCGGCCACATCGTGCTGGCCTTCCCCTATTGCTACGTCTCGGTGGCGGCGGCGCTGCACCAGATCGACCCGGCGCTCGGCGACGCCTCGGGCAGCCTCGGCGCTTCGGGCTGGCAGACCTTCCGGCGCGTGACCCTGCCGCTTGCCATGCCCGGCCTGGTGATGGGCGCGGTGTTCGCCTTCATCACCTCGTTCGACCTCTACACCGTCTCGCTGCTTTTGAAGCCGATCGGCGGCAACACGCTGCCGCTCGCCCTCTTCGATTTCCTGACCTACGAGTTCAGCCCCACCGCCGCGGCAGCCGCGACCATGTCGGTCCTGCTCGCCTTCGTCGGCGTCGCGGTGGTCCAGAAACTCGTCGGCCTGCAACGGGCTTTCTGACATGGCGCCTCGAATCCTCTATCAGTTGACGAGCCCGATGCACCGCACCTTGGGCCAGGCTGAGATCGACCGCCGGCGCGACATCCTGCAGGCGCTGGTGTCGCCCGGCACGACTGTCACGGTCGAGCCGCTGGAGGACGGGCCGCCCGCCGTCGAATCCCTGGCCGACATCGCGGTCGTCGGCGCCGAGCTGGTGCGCGCGGTGCCGCGCTGGCGAGCCGGCCACTACGACGCCGTCGTGATCGGCTGCTTCAGCGATCCCGGGCTGGCGGCGCTGCGCGACCTGATCGAGATCCCGGTCGTCGGCCCGGGCGCGAGCTCGGTGCATCTCGCCGCCCAGTTCGGCGACCGCTTCGGCGTGCTCTCGAGCGAGCCCACGCCCAAGGGGCTGCAGGCGCGCTTCCGCTCGCTGGGCGTCGGGGACCGTTTCGTGTCTGAACGCATGGTCGGCTGCTCGGTCCTCGACCTGTCGCGTCGCCCCAACGAGGTTCTGGGCGGCATCGTGGAGACGGCGAAGGCCTGCGTCGCCGACGGTGCCGACGTGCTCGTGCTGGGCTGCCTCGGCATGGGTTTCATGCCCGGCCTGACCGACCTGCTGCAGCGCGAAGCCGGCGTTCCTGTCGTCAATCCGGTGATCGCCGCGCTCAAGACCGCCGAAGCTGCCATCAGCCTCGGCCTGCGATCCGCCGTCGCTTGAACGAAAGAAGAGGCAAGCACCATGCAGTCTCTCGCCCCCAGCCTGCCCCCGGTCCGCGCCGACGCTCCGGAGGAGATTCCGGTTCTCGACCTGGCACCCTATCTGGCCGGCGAGCCCGGAGCGCTGCAGCGGCTCGGCGCCGAGCTGCGCCGCGCCTTCGAGGAGATCGGCTTCTACTTCATCGTCGGCCACGGCGTGCCGCAGTCGCTGGTCGATGCGGCCTTTGCCGAGGCCGCGCGTTTCCATGCCCAGCCGATCGAAGCCAAGCTGGCGGTCAAGATGGACGAGACGCTGGTCGGCTACCTGCCGGTGCGCGGCTCGACCACGCGCCATTCGCAGATCAATCCCGACAACAAGCCCAATGTGAACGAGGCGTTCTTCAGCCGCCGCACCGTCAACAAGTGGCCGGCCAATCTGCCCGGCTTCCGCGAGACCGTGGTCGCCTACCAAGCGGCGATGGAAAAGCTCGGCAAATCGCTGCTGCCGATCTACGCCACGGCGCTCGGCCTTCCGGCCGACTATTTCGACGCTCTGTTCGCAGAGCCGAGCTTTACGCTGCGCATGTCGCACTATCCGCAGCACGACGCGCCGGCCGACAACGAGTTCGGCCTGGCGCCGCACACCGACACCAGCTTCATGACCCTGCTTGCGCAGAATAAGGTTCCTGGCCTCTCGATCCGCCTGCCGACCGGACGGTGGATCGATGCGCCGGCGATCGACGGCGCGTTCCTGGTCAATGGCGGCGACCTCTTGCGCCGCTGGACCAACGACCGGTTCCTGGCGACGCCGCATCGCGTCGCCAACCGCTCGGGCAAGGAACGCTACGCCATCCCGTTCTTCTTCGACTGCGGCGCCGAGGTGACGATGGAATGCCTGCCGACGTGCCGCGAGGCCGGCCAGCCGCCACGCTACGAGCCGATCACCTATGCCGCCTACATGGATTGGTATCGCAAGATGAACTTTGGCGAAGCGAAGGATCGGTCGGGAACCAACCTTGCCGCATACTGAAGCGCGACATCCGCTGCGGCGGCGCCTCCTATCCCTCCCCCGCGCCGATCACCGGCTTGATGTCGACGACCGGGGTGCCGTCGATGGCCTCGATCGGGCCGATCCGCAGCCGGCAGCCGGCGATCTCGCGCACGGTGACGCGGTGCAGGCCCAAGGGGTTGGGCCGGTGCGGCGAGCGCGTCGCGAACACGCCGGCCAGCGCGGTACCGGCGTCGCGCCGGGGATGCACCGCCAGCACGTCGCGGCGGGCCTTGTGGAACCAGGCGAGGACCAGGATCTCGTCGCCCGCCCGGATGCCGGTGAGCCCAGGCTCGACGGCGGGGTCCAACTCCAGCCAGGCGTCGGGCGCGCCTTCGCTGCCTTGGCGCGGCGCCTCGTCCGGGTCGTGCAGCGCCGACCGGATCCAGCCGATCGCATGCAGGATTGCGGCGTCGTCCATGGTGGGTCCCCTATTCAAATAGCTTCTTAATATCCGCCATGGCGCGGAACAGCTTCATTGGCTGATCCGGGAACGGCAGGAAACTCCCCCGCTTCGCTCGTCACGCTTCACACGCCGGTTCTCTCGCGATAGCGGCGAACCGTATCGCGCAGGCGATCATTCACCGGCTTCGGATTCAGCAGCGCATCGACGAACGCCTCGCTGTCCCGCACCGACAGAGAGAGCCGATTGTGTTCCTCGATCGCGCGCCGGGCGGCGTCCTGCACGCTGGTCAGCACGAAATCCGTCATGGTCCGCCCCTGCAGGGCGGCCGCCCGCTCGATGAGAGTCTTCTGCTCCGCGGTGACGCGGGTCGCCAGGCGCTCCGCTCGGGTGCGCCCGCTGGTTGTGGATCTGGATGCTGCATTGGGCATGGTTGCTCTTCCGCCAATGTGCGGCCACCCGAAGAGCGATCGTGGCGCAGTCGCACCCGAACTGTCGAGAGCGCGGCGATCCGGGTGCCGCGCCACCGTCCGTGGCCGACGAACCGTCGGGGTCCCAAAGCAGGCCTGCACAGTGACAGCATCGGTGATCGGGATTTAGAACGACTACTCTAAGACTTCTCTTAAGATCCATGAATCCACGCCCGATGGTCTAGGCAGAGGTGCAGTGTTGGACCATATTGGATTTCTGAGGCCTAGGCGTTAACGTCTTGCGGCCTGTGCTATAAGGACTGGAGTAGGGATACCGCCCTTGACGCTTCAGATGGGTCCATTCGGCACGCCACCCCTTGCCACCGAGCCGGCGTTTCTGCCCGGCGGTGGCGAGCTCGGCCGCCGGATCCGCTGCTTCGACTGGACCCGCACGCCGCTGGGCGCGCCGGCCGCTTGGCCGCGCAGCCTGCAGATGGCGCTGCGGATCATGCTGGCGTCGCGCCAGCCGATGTGGATCGGCTGGGGGCCGTCGCTGACCTATTTCTACAACGACGCCTACAAGTCGATCGTCGGCGGCAAGCATCCCCGGGCGCTCGGCCGTCCGCTCGCCGAGGTCTGGCGCGAAGTCTGGGGCGAGATCGAACCGATGCTCGACGTCGCCACCGGCGGCGGCCGCGGCGCCTATGTCGAGGCCCAGCTCCTGATCGTGGAGCGCAACGGCTATCCCGAGGAGACCTACTACACCTTTTCCTTCAGCCCGATCCCGGACGACGACGGGACCGTGGGCGGCATCCTGTGCGTCAACACCGACGATACCCAGCGGGTCGTCGGCGAGCGCCAGCTGGCGTTGCTGCGCAATCTGGCCGCCGGCACCGCCGACGCCCGGACTTGGGAGGCGGCGTGCGCGCGTAGCGCCGAGGCCTTGGCAACCAGCCGCCGCGACCTGCCCTTCGCGCTGATCTACATGGCCGAACCGGACGGCGCGACGATGCGGCTGGCCGGCGCCGCCGGCATCGACCGCGGCCATCCCGCTGCGCCGGAGACGATCCCGGTGGGGCAGCCGTCGCCCGGACAGGCATCGCCCTGGCCGGTCGGCGCGGTTCTGCGCACCCAGGCCCCGCGTCTGGTCGAGGCCGCCGCCCTGCCGGCGGCGCTGCCGCCGGGCCCCTGGCCGCAGCCGCCGGCGCAGGTCGCCGTGCTGCCGATCCTGCCCGCCGGCGAGACCGGCCGGGCCGGCGTGCTGGTGGCCGGCCTGAACCGGTTCCGCCTGTACGACGACGGGTATCGCAGCTTCCTGGGGCTGGTCGCCGGCCAGATTGCCGCCGCCATCGGCAACGCCCAGGCCTATGAGGCGGAGCGCCGCCGCGCCGAGGCGCTGGCCGAGATCGATCGCGCCAAAACCATCTTCTTCTCGAACATCAGCCATGAATTCCGGACGCCGCTGACCCTGATGCTGGGGCCGCTGGAGGACGCGCTCGCCGACCGGGCGCTGCCGCCCGAGCAGCGCGCCCCACTGGCAACCGCCCATCGCAACGGCCTGCGCCTGTTGAAGCTGGTCAACACGCTGCTGGACATGTCGCAGCTGGAGGCCGGTCGCCTGGAGGCGAGCTTCGAGCCCATCGATCTGTCGGTGCTGACCGCCGAGCTGGCGTCGAACTTCGAGGCGGCGGCGGCGCGCGCCGGGCTCGCCCTGCGCATCGACTGCCCGCCGCTGCCGTCGCCCGTCCATGTCGACCGCGACATGTGGGAGAAGGTGGTCCTGAATCTGCTGTCGAACGCGATCAAGTTCACGTTCGAGGGCGAGATCGCGGTCACGGTCGGCCTGTCGGCCGACCGCCGGGCGGCCGAGCTGGCCGTGCGCGACACCGGCGTCGGCGTTCCCGAGGCCGAGCTGCCGCGGCTGTTCGAGCGCTTCCACCGGGTCGAAGGCCAGCGCGGCCGGTCGTTCGAGGGGTCGGGCATCGGCCTGGCGTTGGTCCGGGATCTGGTGCAGTTGCATGGCGGGACCATCGGCGTCGACAGCCGGGTCGGGGTCGGCACCACCTTCACGGTCCGGGTTCCCTTGGGGACCGGCCATCTGCCGCCCGACCGCCAGGGCGCCGGGCGCAGCCGCCCGTCGACCGCGGTGCGCGCCGGGATGGTGGTCGAGGAGGCGTTGCGCTGGCTGCCCGACGCCGAGGCGGACGCACCGGCGGCCGCCGCGGGTCGCACCGACGGCCCGCGCGTCCTCGTCGTCGACGACAACGCCGACATGCGCGCCTATGTGCATCGGCTCCTGGGCGCGCACTGGCAAGTGGAGGCGGTCGCCGACGCCGAGGCGGCACTGCAGGCGATCGGCCGCCACCGGCCCGATCTCGTGCTGAGCGACGTGATGCTGCCGGGGCTGGACGGCTTCGGGCTGTTGCGCCTGATGCGCGAGGATCCGGCGCTGCGCGGCATCCCGCTGATCCTGTTGTCGGCGCGCGCGGGCGAGGACGCCCGGGTGGAGGGGCTGGATGCCGGTGCCGACGACTATCTGGTCAAGCCGTTTTCGGCGCGCGAGCTGGTGGCCCGGGTCCGGGTCAACCTGGAGCTCGCGCGGGCCCGGCGCGAGGCCGTGCGCGCCCTGGAGACGGCCAACGAGCGGCTGGAGCAGCGCGTCGCCGACGCGGCGGCCGAGCGCGCCAAGGCCGAGGTCCAGCTGCATCAGGCGCAGAAGCTCGAAGCCATCGGCCGGCTGACCGGTGGCGTGGCGCATGATTTCAACAACGTCCTGCAAGTGGTCGGAGGCAACCTGCAGCTGCTGGCGCGGGATGTCGCCGGCAACCCGCGCGCCGAGCGCCGGCTGCACTCCGCACAGAGCGCGATCTCGCGCGGCGCGACGCTGGCCTCGCAGCTGCTGGCGTTCGCGCGGCGCCAGCCGCTGTCGCCGCGGGTGGTCAATCTCGGTCGGCTGATCGCCGGGATCGAAGTGATGCTGCGCCAGGCGGTCGGCGATGGCATCGAGGTCCGGACCCGGGTGGCGGACGGGCTGTGGAACAGCTTCGTCGATCCGGCCCAGGTCGAGACCGCGCTGCTCAACCTGGCGATCAACGCGCGCGACGCCATGGACGGGCAGGGCAGCCTGACCGTCGAGTTGGCCAACGCCGTGCTGGACGAGGCCGAATCCGACCGACATGGCGAGGCCGAGCCCGGCCAGTATGTGCTGGTGGCGGTGCGCGACACCGGCTGCGGGATCGCCCCCGACGTCCTCGACCGCGTGTTCGAGCCGTTCTTCACGACCAAGCCCGAGGGCCAGGGCACCGGTCTCGGGCTCAGCATGGTCTATGGCTTCGTCCGGCAGTCGGGCGGACATATCCGGATCGACAGTGCGCCGGGCCAGGGCGCCGCGATCCGGATCTACCTGCCGCGCACCCTGGCGCCGGAGGAGGTCCGGGCCGAGGCCGACGGCGGCCCGGTGGCGGGCGGGACCGAGACGGTGCTGGTCGTGGAGGACGACAGCGCGGTCCGGGGCACGGTCGCCGACCTGCTGTCGGAGCTGGGCTATCGCGTGCTGGACGCGCCGGATGCCGAGCAGGCCTTGGCGATCATCGACAGCGGCGCGGTCATCGACCTGCTGTTCACCGATGTCGTCATGCCCGGCCCGCTGCGCAGCGCCGACCTCGCCTCCGCCGCCCGCGAGCGGGTGCCCGGCATCGCGATCCTGTTCACCTCGGGCTACACCGAGAACGCGATCGTGCATGGCGGCCGCATGGGCGATGGCGTCGAGCTGCTGAGCAAGCCCTACAGCCGCGAAGCGCTGGCCCTGAAGCTGCGCCAGGTGCTGCGCAAGCGAGGGTAGACCCCGTCCGTCGCGGGCGGGTCCTCATAGGGCGGCGAAGACACCGGCGCGCACGGCCGCGATCACGGCGTCGATGGCGCCCGACCAATCGCCGGGGCGGCGCTGCCGGAACAGCCGCATCGTCGGGTAGAGCCGGCTGTGGTCGCCCTGGTCCGCCGACCAGGGCCAGCCGCCCGGCGGGTCGACCAGCAGCGTCCAGACCGGCCGGCCGAGGGCGCCGGCCAAGTGCGCGGTGGCGGTGTCGACGCTGATCACCAGATCGAGGGCGGCCAGGCAGGCGGCGGTGTCCTGGAAGTCGTGGAGCGCGGGCGCCAGGTCGGGCAGGCCGGCGGGACAGGGCGCCCCGACCTGGAGCGACAGCAGCGAACCGCCGATGGCCGCGACCAGCCGCTCGACGTCGGGCTGGCGCAGCGACCGGGTCCAGTCGTCGCTGTCGCGCCGCTGCCCGGCCCAGACCAGGCCGATGCGCGGCCCGTCCGGCCGGAGGCCGGCCAGCCGCGCGGCCCAGACGGCGCGGCGCGGCTCATCCGCGGCCAGGTACGGCGCCGGC
>CAZEFK010000255.1:0-9278 GCA_964511405.1 uncultured Comamonadaceae bacterium
CCGCCTTGCCGGTGTCGCCGCCCGCACCGGCGCAACCGCCGGCCGCGCCACCGCCGGCTGCGGCGGTGGCGGCTCCCGCGAGTCCGGCCGCGGCTCCCGCCGCCGCCGTGCCGGCGGAGTCGGTGATCGTGACGCCCGTCGACACGACAGCGGGCATCCAGCTCCGTTTTCCGTTCCATGCGCTGCCGGCGGCGGCGCTGCTGGTCCGCGGCGGCGACGCGTTCCTGATCTTCGACGTGCCGGCCAGCTTCGATGTCGCCGCCGTTCGGGCCGGCGCGCCGAGCCGGACGGGCAAGCCCGGAACCCGGGTGGCGGCACCTGTGCCGGACGCGCTCGCGATGGCCAGCGGGTCGGCGCTGCGGATCGCCGTGGCGGCCGCCATCGATCCCCAGCTCACGCGCGACGGCGATGCCTGGGTGCTGAACCTGCGGACGGCCGCGCGGCGGCCGGCGGTTTCGGCATCGGTCAATGTCGATGGCGACAACCCGGCGGGGCCGCGCGTGATCGTCGCGATCGCCGACCCGGGCATGCCCATCCCGCTGCCGGATCCCGAGAGCGGCGGCACGCTGACGGTTGTGCCGGTCAAGGCGCCGGGCACCGGCGTCGAAGCGGGCCGGCAGTTCGCCCAGTTCAGCCTGGTGCCGTCGCTGCAGGGCGTGGCCGTGCTGCCGAGCGCCGATAGCATCCAGGTGCTGAAGGTGGCCAGCGGCGTGCTGATCCAGGCGCAGCAGGGGCTGGTTCTGAGCCCCGAAGCGACGGGCCGGACGATTGCGTCGCGCGTCTTCGACCTGGACCATTGGCTCGATCCGTCGCTCAAGTTCGTCGACACCGAACAGGCGCTGAAGCGGTCGGTGGCCGAGGCCGACCCGGCGCAGCGGCCGCTGGCGCGCTTCGAGGAAGCCCAGTTCTTCCTGGCGCGGGACCAGTGGGCCGACGCGCTCGGCCTGTCCGACCTGATCGCCAACGAAGGGCCGAGCTATGCCGGCGATCCCGCGGTCAAGGCGATCCGCGGTGCGGCGAAGCTGATGATGGGCGACGGCTCGGGCGCCGGGGCCGATCTCGGCGACGCGGCGCTGGCCGACGACCCCGCGATCCTGCCGCTGCGTGCCGGCGCGCTGGCGCAGCAGAGCAAGTGGGCCGAGGCAGACCAGATGTTCCGGCAGGCCGGACCGATCAAGGGCTATACCCGGACGATCCGCCAGCGCCTGGGGCTGTGGGCGGCGGAAGCGGCGCTTCAGGCCGGCGACGTCGGCCGCGCCCGCTCGCTGCTGGACGGTCTGCGCGACGGCCTCTTGGACCAGTATCAGGGACGCTACGACTATCTGCGCGCACGAGCGCTGATCGCCGGCGGCGACAAGCAGCGCGGGCTGGACCTGGCGACGAAGCTGGCCGCGAGCCCCGATCCGTGGAACCGGGCGCATGGCGAGTTCCTTATGGTCCAGACCAAGCTGGCCGACGGCACGATGAAGCCGGACGAGGCGATCGATCGCCTGGACCGCTTGCGCTTTGCCTGGACCGGCGACCGCCTGCAGTTCGACATCCTGCGTGTGCTGGGCGACGTGGAAATCGGCCAGGGGCAGTTCCGGGCCGGGCTCAGCCGGCTGCGCGAGGCTGTGAACTACTTCCCCGACGAGCCCGAGGACAAGGCCATCCGCGCCCGCATGGTCGACACCTTCGTCGGGCTGTATGACGACAAGGGGCAGGGCTCGGTGCCGCCATTGACCGCGCTGGCGCTGTTCGACGATTTCCGCGACCTGACGCCGCCCGGCCCGCGCGGCGATCAGATGGTCCAGCGTCTGGCGGATCGCCTGGTCGCCATCGACCTCCTGGATCGGGCCGAGGCGCTGCTCGACTATCAGATCAAGAACCGGCTGAGCGGTGTCGACCGCGCCCGGGTCGGCGCCCGCCTGGCCATTGTCCATCTGCTGGACCGCAATCCCCAGGGGGCGTTGACCGCGCTGGCCGACAGCGAGGATCAGGGCGTGCCGGCGGACTTGGCGAACGAGCGCCGGCTGATCAAGGTGCGCGCCGAGCTCGAGGGCAAGAACTACAGCGCCGCGATCGCGGACCTGCAGGGCGACACCAGTGCCGTTGCAGACAATCTGCGCGCCGAGACCTACAGCCGCTCCAAGGACTGGCCGAAGGCGGCCGAGGTCCTGCGTCGCTTGGTCGGCGCGCCGGGTGGCGGCCCGCTGAGCGGCGCTCGGCAGAAGACGATCATGAACCTGGCGGTGGCGACCGCCATTGCCAAGGACGTCGACGGGCTGCGCACGCTGCGTGACCAGTTCGGCGACCTGATGGCCAAGACCCCCAACGCCGCCGCCTTTGGCTTGGTGACCAGCGTCGGTCAGACCGGTCCTTCGGTCGACACGGTCGCCGATAGTCTGAAGGACCTGCAGCAGTTCGAGTCATATCTGACCGAGTACCGCAAGCGGCTGCAGCAGACCGCCGACACCGGACCTGCGGCACCGGCCGCGGCGCCCGCGGCCGGTGCCCCGGGCGCGCCGCCGCCGCCACCGATCGCCCGTCCCGCGCCCGGGACGCCGGCCGCGGCAACCAACTAAGGATCGGTCGGGGGCCGCTTACCCCCGACCGGTGCAAGGCGAGCCGTCAGCGGCCCGCCGGTGCCGCCGAAGCTTTGGACCAGGCTGCCCGAGACCAGGAACCAGCCGTCCACGAGCACGAAGAACACCAGCTTGAACGGCAGCGAGACGGTCGACGGCGGCAGCATCACCCGAATTTCGGTGGAATTTCGGTGACGAATTTCGGTGACGCTGCACTTTCAGAATTTCGGTGACGCTGCACTTTTCCTAGGGGCGCTAATTTCGGTGACGCTAATTTCGGTGACGCTGCGCTTTTCCTAGGGGCGCTGTCACTTCCCTGGATAAAGTGGAGTGTCACCGAAATCCCGAAATCCACCAGAAAAGTGGAGTGTCACCGAAATCCACCGAAATCGCAGAAAAGTGGAGTGTCACCGAAATCGGAGTATCGCGAGCGGCTGCAGCAGACCGCCGACACCGGACCTGCAGCACCGGCCGCGGCAACCAACTAAGGATCGGTCGGGGGCCGCTTACCCCCTGACCGGTGCAAGGCGAGCCGTCAGCGGCCCGCCGGCGCGACCGGCGCTCAGCCGCCGGTGCCGCCGAAGCTTTGGACCAGGCTGCCCGAGACCAGGAACCAGCCGTCCACGAGCACGAAGAACACCAGCTTGAACGGCAGCGAGACGGTCGACGGCGGCAGCATCACCATGCCCATCGAGGTCAGGATGCTGGCGACCGCCAGGTCGATGATCAGGAAGGGCAGGAACAACAGGAAGCCGATCTCGAACGCCCGCCGCAGCTCCGAGATCATGAAGGCCGGCACCAGCGCCCGGAGCGGCACCTGGTCGGGGCCGGCGGCCGGCGGCATCTTGCCCAGGTCCATGAACAGCTTGAGATCGCGCTCGCGGACATTGCCCATCATGAAGCGGTGGAACGGCGCCACGATGCGGTCGACCGCCTGACCCTCGGTGATCTCCTCGGCGACCAGCGGCCGCACGCCGTCGTTGTAGGCCTGCTCGAAGGTCGGGGCCATGACGAAGGCGGTCAGGAACAGCGCCAGGCTGACCACCACCGCGTTGGGCGGCGCCGACTGCAGGCCGATGGCGCTGCGCAGGAACGACAGCACCACCGCGATCCGAGTGAACGCCGTGACCATGACGAGGATCGACGGCGCCAGACTCAGCACGGTCAACAGCGCCAAAAGCTGCACGATGCGCGCAGTCGACTGGGCGCCGCCGTCGCCCAGGTCGAGCGACAGGTTCTGCGCGACGGCGGGGCGGCTGAGGAGGGCGACGGCGAGCGCCGGCACCAGCAGCCTCCCGGCCATGGCCAGGGCGCGAACGGAGGGGCGACGGATCATTGCGGCTCCCGCAGGGGCGGTTCGGGCGAAGGGGGGAGGGCGAAGCCGGCGGGCGCCGCTGGCGGCGCGATGCCGGTCTCGACCAGGGTGGCGCCGGCGGCTCCGACCAACAGCAGGTGTTCGGTTCCGTCGCGCCGCACCAGCACCAGGCGGTTGCGGGTGTCGACCGGCAGGGTTTCGAGGATCTCCAGGCGCCGCCGGCCACGCGGCCGGATCGGGCCGGCAAGCCCGGTGCGCCGGAGCACCCAGCTCAGCAGCAGGATCAGGCCGAGCACCAGGGCGAGCGCGGCCACGAACTTGAAATACAGGGTCAGGTCCATGGGGTGGCGGCGCTGGCGGCGATCACGCCGGATCGTCGAGCTTGGCGTTGGCCGCGTAGGCCGCGGCCGCGCGCCGCGCCGACGAGGCATCGCGCCCAGCGCCGTCGGCGGCGCGGGCGCGCCGGAGGCTTTCGGCGAGCGGGTCGAGGGCGCCCAACAGCACCGCCAGCCGCTGCGCGATCCGCGGCCGGTCGAAGCCGGCCGCTGCGGCGGCCTGGCACAGCGCGTCGATCCGTCGGGCGACCGGGGCCAGGTCGGGGGCGGGCAAGCCACGCTCGACCGCGAGGCGCGCGAGGTTGAGCTCGGCCAGGACGGCCTCGATGCCGGCCAGGATGATTTCCGGATCGTCGGGCTCGCCGAACGGTCCGCCGGGCGGTGAGGGACGAGCGGGCGTCATGGCTGGCCGGCCGCTGCGGCGTTGGCGCGATAGAGATAGGTCAGGATCTCCGCGACGGCCTCGAAGCAGGACAGCGGGATCGGCGCGTCGATCTCGATGGCCGCCAGCAGCTGGGCAAGGTCGGCGTCCTGGCGGACCTTGATGCCCGTCTCGAAGGCGATGCGCAGGATCTGCTCGGCGACCGCGCCATAGCCGCTCGCCAGCACGGTCGGCACGTCGCCCATCTCGTGGCGGAGGGCGACGGCGATCGTGCGGTCGCCCGGCTGATAGGGCGGCGGCGGCGACGTCACCGCGCCGCCTCCCGGATCGCGGCCGCGATCCAGCCGGCAGCGGCGGGAACAGGATCAGTGGCGCCGCCCCGCGGGAGTCGGCCCGTGCTATGCTCCATGGTCCAGCCTGGCGGCCCTATCATCGGGTCGTCAATCGTCGCAGGACAAGGTTAACGAGAGATAAATGGCGGCGCCGGCGGCGGTATTCCGCGAAATTTACTTGTTGTTAACGGCGTTTCGCGCAAACTCGGCAGTGCGGAGGCTGCGGCATCCCAGGGTCGAAATCGGTCGATAGGATTGGGTGAGCCATGGATCTGTCCCAGCAGCCCCTGTTCAAGATGATGCAGGAGCGGATGGACTATCTTGGCCAGCGCCAGAAGGTGCTAGCCGAGAACATCGCCAACGCCAATACCCCGGGCTACCGGCCCAACGACCTCAAGCCGCTGGACTTCGCGGACCAGTTCCGCAAGGAGCTGCGCAAGGTCCGTCCGGTCGCGACCAATCCGATGCATCTGGCCGGTGTGGTCGATACCGGCAGCTTCGCGATGGCCAAGCCGAAATCCTACGAGATCTCGCCTTCGGGCAACGGCGTGGTGCTGGAAGAGCAGATGATGAAGGTCGCCGACACCCAGACCGATTACGCCACGACCACGCAGCTCTACAGCAAGTATCTGCAGATGATGAAGATGGTGCTCAAGTCTTGAACGACGCCCGCGGCCGGATCGGCGCCAAAATGGGAACCGCGTGATGGACCTCAAGAATTCGCTGTATATCGCCGCCGCCGGCATGCGTGCCGAGGGCACCCGGCTGAAGGTGATCGCCGAGAACCTGGCGAACGTCGACAGCGTATCCCAGACCCCCGGCGGCGAGCCGTACCGGCGCAAGCTGGTCAGCTTCAAGAGCGTGCTGGACCGCGATCTCGGCGCCGACCTGGTCAAGGTCGACAAGGTGCGGCCGGACCAGTCCGATTTCGAGCTGCGCTACGACCCGACCCATCCCGCGGCCAACGCCGACGGCTATGTGCTCGAGCCCAACGTCAATCCGATGGTCGAACTGGCCGACATGCGCGAGGCCGAGCGGACCTATGACGCCAACCTCAACATCATCGAGTCGTCGCGCACCATGCTGCAGCGCACGATCGACATCCTGAAAGTCTGACGGCGCCAAAGGCACCGTCCGAAGGAGTACGCCCGATGCCCATCAATCCGGCCAATGCGGTCGCCGCCTATTCCAATACCGCGCGCGCCGGCGTGCCCGCGCCCGACATCGCGCACGAGCCAGTCGGCCCCAGCTTCACCGAGCTGGTCAGCAAGTCGGCCGAGGACGCCCTGGCCACCGGCCAGGCCGCCGAGCGCCAGACCGTCCAGGCACTGGGCGGCAAGGCGGAGCTGACCGAAGTGGTGAGCGCGGTGGCCAATGCCGAGGTGACCCTGCAGACGGTGGTGTCGATCCGCGACAAAGTGGTCGCCGCCTACCAGGAAATCCTGCGGATGCCAATCTGAACGGGGCACGCCGGCGGCGGCCCGCCCGTCGCCGCAGCCGGCGGACAGGACGAGGAACGCAGGATGGACGAGGCGCTGGTCATCGAGATTGCCCGTGAGGCCATCATCGTGACCATTCAGCTGATCGGGCCGCCCATGCTGATCGCGCTGGCGGTCGGCGTCGTGATCTCGCTGTTCCAGACGGTCACCTCGATCAACGAGCAGACGCTGTCGTTCGCGCCCAAGATCGTCATCATGATGGTGGCGGTGCTGGTGCTGCTGCCGTTCATGATCGGGACGCTGACAAGCTTCATGGAGCGGCTGGTCGACCGCATCGTCAGCATCAGCTGAGCCACGACCCCCATGTCGCAGATCTTCGAACGTCTGCTGACCGCGGGCCTGTTCTCGGTGCTGCTGGTGTTCGCGCGCCTGGGCTCGGCCATGGTGTCGATGCCGGCGTTCGGCGAGCAGATGGTGCCGGTCCGGGCGCGGCTGCTGCTGGCGGTGGCGATCACCATCGTGGTCGCCCCGATCGTCGGCCCGTCGCTGCCGGGGCTGCCGCCGGGACCGTTGCAACTGGCGCTGCTGGTCGGCGGCGAAGTGATCGTGGGCCTGTTCATCGGCTTGGTCATGCGCATCTTCGAGAGCGCGCTCAACACGGCCGGGTTGCTGATCGCCCAGCAGATCGGCCTGGCCGCCGCCTCGATCTTCAATCCGCTGCTGCAGGTTCAGGGCTCGGGCATCAGCTTTCTGCTGACCACGGCCACGATCCTGCTGCTGTTCGAGACCGACCTGCATCACGTGGTGCTGCAATCGGTGATCGACAGCTACCGCGTGTTTCCGCCGGGCAACCTGCCGGCCGTCGGCGATTTCTCCGAGACCATGGTCCGGGTGGTGTCGCGCAGCTTCGCGCTGGGCATCGAACTCAGCGGCCCGACCTTGATCCTGACCACTCTGGTCAATTTCGTGGCCGCGATCCTGTCGCGGCTTTTGCCGCAATTCCAGGTGTTCTTTCTGGTGTTGCCGATTCAAGTGGGCGTTGGTTTCATCCTGTTCGGCGCCCTTCTGTCGACGATCTTGGGCCTGTTCTTGACCGACTTCAGCGATTTCATCAATGGTTTGTTCCGGTCGGGATGATCGGCCGGACGTGAAGGCTGGCGGGCAGGCCCATAGGGGGTGACCGATGTCGGACGAGTCGGAAAAAACCGAAGAACCAACCGGAAAACGCCTGGGCGAAGCGCGCGGCAAGGGCAATGTCCTGCAGTCGCGCGAGGTGACCAACCTGACCGCCTTCATGGCGATCCTGGTGGTCGTCCTGGCGATCGCGCCGCGCGCCGCCGGCCATATGACGGCGTCGCTGAGCCGGCTGCTCAGCTCGGCCCACCAGTACCATGTGGACGATAACGAGGTGGCGACGATCGCCCAGTCGCTGCTGCTCGACCTCGGGCTCGCGATCGGCCTGGCGATGCTGTTGATGCTGGCGGTCGCGGTCGGCACCTCGATGCTGCAGGTCGGCCTGATGTGGAACCTGGGCGCGATCAGCTTCAATTTCGATCGCCTCAATCCGCTGAACGGGTTCAAGCGCCTGTTCTCGATCCGCTCGGTGACCGAGCTGGTCAAGGGCATGCTCAAGATCGGCATCGTCGGCGCGGTGATCGTCGCCGTCCTGCTGCCCGACATGGCGCAGCTGGGAAACTATCTGACGTCGGGCGTCGGCCCGATGATGGCCGACATCGGCCGCATGACCGTCAAGCTGCTGATGGCCGCGATCTTGGCAATGCTGGCGATCGCCATCGCGGACTACTTCTATCAGCGATGGGAGTACTTTAAGAACCTGAAGATGACCAAGCAGGAGGTCAAGGACGAGTATAAGCAGCAGGAAGGCGACCCGGCGATCAAGGGCCGGCTGCGCAAGCTGCGCAACGAGAAGGCGCGCCGCCGGATGATGGCGCAGGTGCCGACGGCGACGGTGGTGATCACCAACCCCACCCACTATGCCGTGGCGCTGCGCTATACCGACGACATGCCCGCGCCCAAGCTGGTCGCCAAGGGGCTCGACCTGATCGCCAAGCGGATCCGCGACGTCGCCACCGAGAATTTCGTCCCGATCGTCGAGAACCCGCCCCTGGCCAGGGCGCTCTACACCACCGTCGAGTTGGATGACCTGATCAGCCCCGATCTGTACCGTGCGGTGGCAGAGGTGATCAGCTATGTCACGCGGTTGAAGAAGCAGGCCATCCATTGACCATCGACGCGCCCAGACCCAACGGTGCCAGCCTGCTGACGCGCCTGTCGGCGTGGCTGCCCGGCCGTGGCCGCCGGACGGCATCCCCGGTTGCGGCCGGGCCGGAGGAGGGCGGCCAGCCGGCCGGCGAAGGCCTGGGCGCCCACCTGTTCGATGCGTCGCCCGTGCCGATCCTGCAGCTCGACGCCGACGACCGGGTGCGGGCGTGCAATGCCGCGGCGGCTCAGCTGCTCGGCAACGAGCCCGGACTGATCGGGCAACCCTTCGTCGAGCTGGTGGCGCCCGAGGAGCGCGAGGCGGTGAACGCGGCGCTGGCCGACCGCACGCTGCAGGCCGCGCCCATCGAAGCGACGCTGGCGACCGCCCGGCAGACGCTGGTGCGCGTCTATGTCGGCCGGACCGGCACCGGGACCGGCCGCGACGGCGCGGTGCTGCATCTGATCGACATCACCCAGTTCAAGGAACTGGAGAACCAGATCGTCCAGGCGCGCAAGATGCAGGCGGTCGGACAGCTGGCCGGCGGCATCGCCCATGATTTCAACAACCTGCTGACCGCCATGATCGGGTTCTGCGACCTGCTGCTGCTGCGCCACCGCGCGGGCGACCAGTCCTTCGCCGATATCATGCAGATCAAGCAGAACGCCAACCGGGCCGCGAGCCTGGTGC
>CAZEFK010000256.1:0-9248 GCA_964511405.1 uncultured Comamonadaceae bacterium
GTCGCGGTCGGACAGGGTCGTGAGCTCCTGGCCCTGGAACCGGATCGAGCCGCCGGTGACGCGGCCGATCTTGGGCGGCAGCAGGCGCAGCACCGACAGCGCCGTGACGCTCTTGCCGCAGCCCGATTCGCCAACCACGCCCAGGGTCTCGCCGCGGTCGATCGACAGGCTGACCCCGTCGACGGCGCGCACCACGCCGTCGCGGGTGAAGAACCGGGTCTCCAGGCCGTCGATGGTCAGGATCGGTTCGGTCATCTACAGCCGCCGCGACAGCCGCGGGTCGAGGCGGTCGCGCAGGCCGTCGCCCAGCAGGTTGATGCCCAGCACCGTGATCGCCAGGCAGGCGCCCGGAAAGAAGATGGTCCAGGGCGCGACCTGGAAGAAGCTGCGCCCCCCGGCGATCATGTTGCCCCAACTCGGCACCTCGGGCGGCGTGCCGGCGCCCAGGAAGCTCAGCGCCGCCTCCACCAGCACCGCCGAACCCGCGACATAGGTCGCCTGCACGGTCAGCGGCGCCAGGGTGTTGGGCAGGATGTGCCGCCACAGGATCTTGACCGGCCGGGCGCCGCCAGCGACCGCGGCGGCGACGTAGGGCTGGGTGCGGATGGTCAGCACCAGGCTGCGCACCAGCCGGACCACCCGCGGGATCTCGGGCAGGGTGATGGCGGCCACCACGGTGCCGACATTGGGCCGGGTCACCGCGATCAGGGCGATGGCCAGCAGGATCGCCGGGATGGCCATGAAGCCGTCCATGAAGCGCATGATCACGGCGTCGGCGCGCCTGGCATAGCCGGCGACCAGGCCTAGCGCCAGGCCGATGGCCACGCTCAGCACCGCCACCGACAGCCCGACCTCGAGCGAGACCTGGGCGCCGAACACTGTGCGGTTGTAGACATCGCGACCCAGATTGTCGGTGCCGAACCAGAACTGGGCCGACGGCGGCTTGAGGCGGTTGGCCGGGCGAAAGCCGATCGGGTCGCCGGCCAGCAGCGGCGCCGCCAGCGCCATCAGCACCATGACCAGGATCATGGCGCCACCCAGCGTCAGCTGGGGATGGCGGCGGATCCAGCGCCAGACGCCGGTCCGGGCCCGGGCCGGCGGGACGGCGTCGGCGGTGGCGGCGGTCATCCGCGGATCCGCGGGTCGATCAGCGCATAGGTCATGTCGATGCCCAGGTTGATCACGACATAGACGCCCGAGAACAGCAGGATCACCCCCTGGATGATCGGGTAGTCGCGCTTGAGGATGGCGTCGACCACCAGGCGGCCGATGCCGGGCAGGTTGAACACGGTTTCGGTGATCACGACACCGCCGATCAGGAGCGCGATGCCGATGCCGATCACGGTGACGATCGGCACCGCGGCGTTGCGCAGGGCATGGTGCAGCAGCAGCGGCCCGGTCGTGACGCCCTTGGCCCGCGCCGTGCGCATGTAGTCCTCGGCCAGCACCTCGAGCATGCTGGCCCGGGTGATGCGGGCGATCAGCGCGACATAGGCCAGCCCCAGCGTGGCGCTGGGCAGGATCAGCGAGCGCAGGCACGGCCACAGGCCCTGGGCCAGGGGCACGTAGCCCTGGACCGGCAGCCAGTGCAGCGTGATCGCGAACAGCCAGGCCAAGGCATAGCCGACCACGAAGGTCGGCACCGAGAATCCCGCGACCGCCAGCAGCATGACGCCCAGGTCGATGAGGCTGCCGGCGCGCCAGGCGGCCAGGATGCCGAGGGTGACGGCGACCACGGCCGAGACCGTGAGCGTGGTGGCGGCCAGCATCGCCGTCGGTTCCAGGCGCTGGCCGATCAGGTGCAACACCGGCTGGTTGGAGAAGATCGACTGGCCGAGATCGCCCGACAGGATCCGCCCGACCCACAGCACGAACTGCTCGACCAGGGGCCGGTCGAGGCCGAGGCGCACCCGGATCGCGGCGACGTCGGCGGGCGACGCGGTGTCGCCCGCGATCAGCGCCGCCGGGTCGCCCGGTGCCAGATGCACCAGCAGGAACACGATCACGGCGACCACGGCCATGACCGGAACCGCCGACAGCAGGCGTTTCAGAAGATGCGTGGCCATGCCGTCAGCGAGACCTTCCGGGCACTATTTCTTTTCGACGTTCCAGAAGGCGACCACCTCCGGCATCTTCAGGAATCCCGAGAGGTTCTTGCGGTAGGCGACCGGTGCCACCCACTGGCCCCAGATCCCGTGCAGCACGAACTCATAGGCGTTGTCCTGGATCTCCCGGGCGATCGCCTTGCGCTCCTCGATGGTCGCGGCGTTCGCCCACTTTTCGCGCAGCTCTTCGTGCTTGGCATTGGATGGCCAGCCGAACCAGCCTTTTTCGCCATTGGCGGCCATGCCGACGAACGATACCGGGTTCTGCACCGCGTCGGTACCGGCCGAGGTCAGGAAGATGTTCCAGCCGCCCTGGTCGACCGGCGCTTTGTTGGCACGCCGGGTGACCACGCCGCCCCAGTCGGACACCGCCAGTTGGGCGTTGACCCCGGCCGAGCGCAGTGCCTGCGCCGTGACCAGGGCCGCGTTGCTGAACCAGGCATAATCGGTCGGCTGCAGGATCACGACGGGCCGGCCGTCATAGCCGGCTTCCTTGAACAGCTGCTTGGCCTTCTCGACGTCGTGGTGGTGCAGCCACTCGGTGTGGACGTCGGACTCCATGGGCGTGCCGCAGCCGAACAAGGCGCCGCAGACCTTGTAGTAGTTCGGGTCGCCGATCGCCGCCTGGAGATAGTCCTCCTGGTTGATCAGCATCAGCATCGCCTGGCGCGCCTTGACGTTGTCGAACGGCGGCTGCAGGTGGTTCATCCTCAGCAGGCCCTGGAGTCCCAGGGGATTGATCGCCTCCACCGTGATGTCCGGCGACGCCTTGAGGGTCGGCAGCATGTCGGTCGAGGGCGTCTCGTAGAAGTCGATCTCGTTGTTGAGCAGGGCCGAGGCCGCCGTCTGCGGGTCGCTGATCACGTCCCATTCGACGCGGTCGACCTTGACCACCTTGCCGCCGGCCATGCCGCTCGCCGGCTCCTTGCGCGGGATGTAGTCGGGGTTCTTCTCGTAGACGATCTTGCTGCCCGGCACCCACTCGGACGCCACGAAGCGGAACGGCCCGGACCCCACGACCTCCTTGATCTGCTGGTTGGGGTCGGTCGCCGCATCCTTCTCGCGCATCATGAAGGCGATCGGCGTGGCGAGCTTGGCCAGGCTGTCGATCACCAGGCCGAAGGGCACGTTCAGGATCAGCCGGAAGGTCTTGTCGTCGACGACCTCCAGCGCCTTGGCCTTGCTCATCAGCATCTGGCCGGCGCCGTCGCGGGCCGCCCAGCGCTTCAGCGACGCCACGCAGTCCCGGGATGTGACCGGTGCGCCGTCATGCCACTTCAGCCCGTCGCGCAGGGTGAAGGTGTAGGTCAGGCGGTCGTCGCTGACGGTCCATTTGTCGACCATCTGCGGCTGCGGCACCAGATGCTCGTCGTAGCCGAACAGCGTGTCGTAGACCATGGCGCCGTGATACGCGGTGATGTTGGCCGTCGTGAAGATGGGATCCAGGACCTTCAGGTCGGCCTGCATGGCCGCCCGGATGACCTTGGGCGACCCTTGCGCCGCCGCCGGGCCGGCGGCTGCCAGGGCGGCAAGGGCGCCCGCCGCCACGATCACGCGTCCGAAACGACCGATCATCGACTTTTCCCCCGCGTTTCTGTCCCGTTGCCCACAGGTTAGGCACAATCCCGCCGACGCCGCCACGGCTTCCGGTCGAACGGCCGCGTTGACGACCCCGCCGGCCCGGCCGATGATCCCGGCCGCGATGCCTCGGTTCCCGTTTCCCGGCCCATCGGCGGCCCTGGCCCTGGTCTTGACCCTGGCAGGGACCACCGCCAGCGCCCAGACGACCAAGCAAGAACTGATCCAGCTGAGCCAGCAGCTGGCGACGGAGTGGGGTCAGGTCTATCAGCTCAGCATCAATTGCCATCAGGCCGAGCCGGCGCTGGAGCCGACCAATGCGGTCGGCTTCTTCGGCCGCTACCTGCCGCCCGAGGACACCAAGCTGGTGCTCGACGCCTTCGCCAAGGGCAGCACGCCCTTGCGCGGGGTAAGCTGCAGCACGCTCGATCTCGACAACGGCATGGCCGGGTTCAAGCGCGATGCGTCGAGCTACCAAGTGTTCGCCGCCCCGTTCCGGCATTGAGTCGCGCGCGCTGGAGCGCCGCGCTGGCCGCGGCGCTGGCCCTGGCCGGCTGCGCGCAGCCTCCGCCGCCGCCCGACCTGTTCGTGCCGGAGTTCGCGCGCCGTCCGTACGAGCCGTTCTCGCGGACCGCCGCGGTTGCCATTGCGTTGCGCGAGTGGCGGCTGTTCGGCCAGCCGGTCGACGACGCCGCGCCGGGGACCGAGCCCGCGGCGACCGGCGACGACAAGCCCGAGCGTGCCGCCGGGCTGTGGCAACGGGTCGGTGAATATTGGTGGCTGGGGTTGGATGCCGGCCGGCCCGAGCGCGCCTGGACCGGCAAGCACGACCAGCTGGGCCGGGTTTTCGCGCCCCAGGACGACGCTACCTACGCCTGGTCGGCGGCGTTCATTTCCTATGTCATGCGGATCGCCGGAGCGGGCCGGCGCTTTCCCTACTCGCCGTCGCACTCGGACTACATCAACCGGGCGCGGGCGGCGCCGGCGGGAACGGTGCTGACGGCGGAGCCCTTGACCCGCTACGCGCCCGAGCTCGGCGATTTGATCTGCCAGGGCCGCGGCGCGGGCCGCGACCTGCGCTTCGAGGACCTGCCGGCCGGGCATTTCCCGGCCCATTGCGACATCGTGGTGGACCGCCAGCCGGGGCAGATCGCGGCCGTCGGCGGCAATGTCGACGATGCCGTGACCCTGAAGCATGTCCCGGTCGCCCCGGACGGCCTGATGGCCGGCCCCGACGGGCGGCCGCTGGACAGCCGCTATCCCTGGTTCGTGGTCCTGCGGGTCAACTACGATCTCTGAGCCCGGCCGCCAGGATCGGGACGGCCGGGCAGCCGCTCAGGTCGCGACCTTGTTGACCAGGCGCGGGACGTTGCCACTCACGGGCAGCGCAGACCGGTAGCCGTCGGGGATGGTGTAGAGCACGCGCGACGAATCGGTCGACACCACCGCGACGAACGTGTTCAGACCCACACTCCCCATCGCGATGCTGGTGGGGGTCGCTGTCGGACCGGCCGCCGGCTTGTCGGCGCTCGCCGCCGGGACAGCCGCGCTTGGCCGGTCGACCGGGGGTGACGGTGCCGTCTGGTTGGCCAGGACGGACAGAGCCGAGGAGTCCACCGTGGAAAGGGTCATCGTCCAGATCCCTTATCTGATGTTTTATCTGACAGTTGCCTTTTGGCCTTCATATCATCACGCAGGAGTTAACAGTTCGCAAGCCGTTCGGTTGCCGGGCGCTGCGACATGCTGCATGGCGGCGATTCGACCGGCCGATCGGCCCGGTCTGGCGCGGACCCTCCGGGATCGGGGGTGGCGCGTGACCGCCCGAACTAAATCGTCTGCCAACCGCCGTCTATCTGATTGACAATACGTGATTGCCGGGCGGCCCGCCCTCGGGCATGTTTGCACTCAAACTTGGCGCGGGCGCTGCGATACCGCGCGTGTGGCCTTTTGGGAGGAGAGCGGATGTCCCGACAGATTCGCCGCGGCGTTGGCCGGCGCACGATCATCAAGGCGACCGCGGCGGCCGGCGCCCTGCAGTTCGCCGCGCCCTTCATCATCAAGGCGCGGGCCGAGGAGCCGATCAAGATCGGCGTGGTCAATCCGCTGACCGGCATCTACACGGCGCTCGGCAAGAACGAGAACATCGGCATGGAGCTGGCGGCCGAGCAGATCAACGCCAAGGGCGGGATCCTCGGGCGGCCGGTCCAGCTGGTGATCGAGGATTCGACCTCGGACAAGACCGACGTCGCCGTGCAGAAGGCGCGCAAGGTGATCCAGAGCGATCACGTCAACTTCCTGATCGGCAACGTCAATTCCTCGCATGCCATCGCCTTGGCGCAGGTCGCGGCCGAGCTCAAGGTGCTGCACATCGTGCCGGGCGGCCATGCCGATGCGGTGACCGGCGCCAATTGCCACTGGCCGACCTTCCGCGTCTGCAACACCGGTGCCATGCAGGGCAATGCGATGGCGAACGTGCTGCTGAACAAGTTCGGCAAGAAATACTATATCATCGCGCAAGACTACGCCTTTGGCCATGCCTTGGCAGACGGCCTGAACAAAGCCGCCGCCAAGTTGGGCGGCACCAATGTCGGCACCGAATTCTTCCCGCTCGGTACCACCGACTATTCGGCGATCCTGATCAAGGCGCGGGCTGCCAATCCCGACGTGCTGATCGACATGGCCGCGGGCGACGACGGCATCAACTCGATCAAGCAGCTGGTCCAGTTCGGCCTGGACAAGCAGCTGCACATCGCCGGCATGCAGCAGGAGCTGGAGGTCCTCGAGGGTCTTCCGCCCGAGGCGCGCATCGGCACGTGGCTGTTCGAATGGTACTTCAACCAGCCGAACACCCCGCATGTCGCCGACTTCGTCGCGGCGATCCGCAAGAAGACCAACAAGGTGCCGACCGCGCGCACCTGGTTCGGCTATGTCGCCGTCAACAGCCTGGCCCTGGTCGCCAACCAGGCCAAGACCGTCGACGCGGTCACGCTGGCCCATGCGCTGGGCGGCTTCCAGCTGCCGCCGGAGGTGGCCCTGTCGCCGGGCGGCGCCTACTACCGCGCCGAGGACCATCAGCTGGTGCCCGACGTCTTCGTCGGCCACGCCCAGTCCAAGGGCGCGAAGGATCCGGAGGACCTGTTCGTGGTCGACCAGGTGGTCAACGGCAAGACCTTCATGCCGACGCCGGCCGAGACCGGCTGCAAGATGACCTACCCGGCCTGACCCGAACGCTCCCGCGAGACCCGGCGCCCGGCGATGAGTCAAGTCATCCTGTTCAACCTGCTGAACGGCCTCATCGTCGGCGCCTTCTACGCGCTGATGGCGCTCGGCCTGTCCCTGATCATGAACCTGAGCGGCGTCATCAACTTCGCCCATGGCGGGTTCCTGGCGCTGGGCGCCTACATCGCCTTCTCGCTGGAGCCCTATCTGGGGTTCTGGGGCGGGCTGGTCCTGGCGCCGGTCCTGACCGCGCTGCTGGGCTTGGTCATGGAGCGGTTCCTGATCCGCCGGCTCTATGGGCGCGATCCGCTCTACAGCCTGCTCCTGACCTTCGGCGTCGCCTTCATCTTCCAGGACGTGCTGCGCTACATCTGGGGCGCGCAGAGCGTGCCCTACCAGATCCCCGGCTGGATGGCGGCGCCGCTGTCCATGGACTTCTTCTTCCTGACCGGCTACCGGATCTTCATGATCCTGGTGGTCGTGGCCGCGGTCGCCGGGCTGTTCCTGATTTTGGGCTACACCCGCCTCGGCATGCGCATCCGCGCCGGCACCACCGACCTCTCGACCGTTTCGGTCCTGGGCGTCAACACTCGGATCCTGCGCAACCTGAATTTCGGGCTCGGCATCTATCTGGCCGGGCTGGCCGGCGTGCTGGCCGCCGGCATGCTGGGGCTGGCGCCGACCATCGGCGACCAGCTGATCATGCCCAGCTTCGTCGCCATCATCGTCGGCGGCCTGGGCAGCCTCCCCGGCACCTTGGTCGGCGGCCTGCTGATCGGCGTCGCGGCCGGCATCACCACCGTCGTCTTCCAGCCCGCCACCGAGGCCGTGATCTATGTGATGATGGCCCTGGTGCTGATGGTGCGGCCGCACGGCCTGTTCGGCGACGAGGGCCGGCTGCAATGAAGGACCTGGCCCTGCGCAACGCCAACTGGCTGGTGTGGCTGGTCCTGCTGACCGTGCCCTTCTGGTTCCCGCTGTTCGGCGGCTACACGGCGCTCGGGACCCGCGTGCTGGTGATGGCCATCGCCGCCATGGCGGTCAACTTCCTGCTGGGCTTCACCGGCGTGCTGTCGTTCGGCCACGCCGCCTATCTCGGCCTCGGCGCCTATGGCGCCGGCATGGCGATCAAGTATCTGGCGCCGAGCACGCCCCTGGGCTTCCTGGTCGGCGTGCTGGTCGGCACGGCCGCGGCGATGGTGATCGGCGCCATGATCGTGCGCCTGCGCGGCGTCTATTTCGCCATGGTCACGATCGCGTTCGGCCAAGTGTTCTATTTCATCGCGTTCCGCTGGGTGTCGCTGACCGGCGGCGACGACGGGCTGTCGAACTGGACCCGCCAGCCGATCGATCTGGGTGTCGCCACCATCGACATCCTGGCCGACGACCGGGCGTTCTACTATCTGGTGCTGCTGTGCCTGGCGGTCGCGGCCGCGGTCATGGCGGCGCTGCTGCGCTCGCCCTTCGGCCGCACCCTGCTGGCGATCCGCGAGAACGAGCGGCGCGCCCGCTTCCTGGGACTGCCGGTCGAGCAGCATATCTGGATCTCGTTCGTGATCTCGGCGGCGATCGCCAGCCTGGCGGGCACGGTCTACGCCTATCTCGACAACTTCGTCGACCCGCGCGCCTTCCATTGGCAGCAGTCGGGCGAGTTCGTGATCATGGCCGTGCTGGGCGGCATGCGCTCGTTCTGGGGGCCGCTGATCGGCGCGGCCGTGTTCGTGGTGCTGCAGGACCGGCTGTCCAGCTTCACCGACAACTGGATGAGCCTGATCGGTCTGTTCTTCGTGCTGGTGGTGCTGTTCTTCCCGCGCGGCGTTCTGGGCCTGATCCGGCGGAAGGCGGTGGCGGCATGAGCCTGCTGCAAGTGGAGGCCGTGACGCGTGCCTTCGGCAGCCTGGTCGCGGTCAACGGCGTCACCTTGACCGTGGAGCCCGGCGAGCTGCGCGCCGTGATCGGTCCCAACGGCGCCGGCAAGACCACCTTCTTCAACCTGATCAGCGGCCTGTTCCCGCCGACCTCGGGCCGCATCCGCTTCGACGGCCAGGATGTCACGCGCATGCCGCCGCACCGCCGCGTCCAGCGCGGCATGGCGCGCACCTTCCAGATCACCGAGATCTTCCCGGAGCTGACGGTGCGCGAGAACCTGCGGGTGCCGGTCGAGGTGGCGGCGGGCCTCCGGCTGTCGCCCTGGCGGTCGCGCCGGATGGCGGCCGAGGTCGAAGCCCGGGTCGACACCTTGCTGGAGCAGGGCGGCCTGGCCGCCAAGGCCGACCGGCTGGTCGGCGAGCTGTCGCACGGCGACCAGCGGGCGACCGAGATCATGATGGCGCTGGCGCTCAAGCC
>CAZEFK010000257.1:0-9242 GCA_964511405.1 uncultured Comamonadaceae bacterium
CGATCTCGGCCCATGCGCCGCGGCCCAACTCGGCGCCCTACACCGCGACCAAGCATGCGATCACGGGCCTGACCAAGTCGGCCGCGCTCGACGGCCGCAAGTACGACATCGCGGTCGGCCAGATCGACATCGGCAATGCCGCCACCGACATGACCGAGCGCATGAAGGCGGGCGTGCCCCAGGCCAATGGCACCATGGCGGTCGAGCCGACCATGGACGCCCAGAACGTCGCCGACGCGGTGCTCTACATGGCCAGCCGGCCGCTCGACGCGAACGTGCTGTTCCTGACCGTGATGGCGACCAAGATGCCGTTCGTCGGCCGGGGGTGAGCGGCCGCTGCCAGGTCACAACGCCGGCTGCCCGATCAGCTTCGCCAGGCGGCCGCCGCAGGAGGCGGCGACCCGGGCATATTCGGCGGAGCTGTCGACGGCGGCCTGGCGGCGCGTCAGGTCGGCCTTCATCTCGGCTGCCAGGCTGGTCTCGGCGGCCGAGAGGACGGCCTTGATGCGGGCGCCGACGGCGCTGCGCCCGCCCGCCGCCACCGCGCTCAGCCCAGCCGCCGCATCGGTCAGACGGCGGCGCAGACGGGGCGCCCAGTCGTCCAGGATCGCCTGGTCGGTTGCGACATGCTTGTGCTCGTGTCCCAGCACTTCCGCGCGCAGGCAGGGATCGCCGGCGACCTCGCGCGCGACATAGACATGGGTCTCGCGGAAGCTCAGCACGGCGGTCAGCGAGGCGACGGCGCCGCACACCGTGCCGTCGCGCAGCGGCAGCACCTGCTCGACCCATTGCAGCTCCAGACCGAGGCGCGACACCGACAGCCCGACCGCGACGCTGCGGTCGCCCCGTACCAGTGCCCGGGCCGCCATCGGCGCGATCTCGGCGATGGACAGCGTGTCCGTGACCGGCGGCGGATCATGCTCGGTGGACACCGAAACCCGCGGCTCCGGCCCGGCGGGACAGGGCGCGGCTAAGGCCGGGGCCGCCAGCATGGCCAGGACCAGCACGATCCCGAGGATCGACTGGGGGATTGGCAGGATCCGGCGCAGCGGGCACACTCCCGGCCCATTCCCGTCCAAGGAAGGTTCCGCCATGGCCGGCCACGCGCCCGTCGTCACTGCCCCCGTCCATGAAACTCTCGCCGAGCGCCATAGCAGGCAGATGACCGAGGCCGCGGCCTTCGACCGCGCGCTGCGCCAGTCCATGGACGGCCTGCCGGCCGACGAGGCCAACGCCATCCGCGCCGGCGCCTGGGTGGTCATCGCGCTGCTGCTGGCCGGGCTGATCCGCGCCTTCGTGCTTTAGCCGGCCGCCACAGGCGTTGCGAGCTTGGCCTTGAGCTGGGTGGCGGCCTGGGTGTAGCCGCCGTCGCCGCCGTCGGCGAAATGGACGTGGCGGCCCTCGTCGAGCGACGACACGAAGCAGGTCATGACCGCGTGATCGGCGACATGCAGGCCATAGGTCAGGTCGCCGTGGCGCACCCGCTCGTCCAGATAGGCGCGCACCTGGTCCAGGCGCTCGACCGGGCAGTCGAAGACCAGGCACAGGCTGTCGTCGGCGCGCGAGAAGTCGACCAGGTTGGCCAGGATCTCGCCGCGGTAGCGCTCGGGGTCGAAGCGGCCGACCCGGACGCCGAAGCGGATCACCAGATAGGCCAGCAGCGTCTCGGCCAGCAGCGCGGCCACCGACAGCGCCAGCGGGCCCCGGCCGCGCCGGGCGCGTGCCTCGAACATCAGCCCTTTGGGCGGCCAGCGCACGTCCAGGGCCGCGAGCGTCGCCGCCTTCAGGGCGCCGACGCCGCTCAGACGCGACAGGGCGGCATGCAGCTCGCCATGGTCGCCGCCGCGCACCACCAGCGACACCATCCGCCCGTGCTGCGCCTTGATCGGCGCCCAGCGGCAGGACAGTCCGGTCAGATCAGGCGCCCGGCCGTCGTCGAGGCTCTCGTCGATGGCGGCGAGGCGCCTGACATCCTCGTCGCCGCGGCCCTTGATCGAGCGTTCGGTCAGGTCGACGCCGCCGCCCAGGAACGCCGCGAAGGCGTTGCCTTCCGACGGCTCGTAGCGGCCGACCAGGACCCGGGCGCCGCGCTCGGCCAGTGCTGCCACCGGGACCAGGCCGACGCGCAGCTCCAGCCCCAGCTCGCGCCGGGTGAAGCCGCGCACCCGGGCCAGCTCGCGCCGCGCTGCGTCGCCATGCTCCGGCGGCACCAGCGCGACCGCGCCGTCGCCGTTGAATTGGAAGGGGATCGCCCCGCACAGGTTGACCAGGGCGGCGATCGAGGCGGCTGCCGAGAAGTTCACCGCGGAGTGGCGGCCGGCCGCGACCGCGGCAGTCGAGCCCTTGATGTCGCTGGCCGCCAGCAGCCAGTCGCCGGGTGCGGGTGCATAGTGATGGGCGTCGAAGGCGCTGCCGATCCCGGTCATCGGCGTCAGCGCGTCGTAAAAGCTGCCGGCCATCGCGCCCTCCCTCCCAATTCCGGTCGAGCCCAAGCAATATGGACCGCTGGCGGGAACAATCCAGCCGCATGCCCCTAGGCCAATTTTCCGAGAGCGTGACCGCCGTGCCGATGGAAGTGCTGGATGATCGGGCGGCGCTGCTGGCGCGCGTCGCCGACTGGCTGATCGACCAGATCGCCGACTCGCCTGAGGCGCGTGGTAACGCGCCCGGGGCTCGCGTCGCCCTGGCGCTGGGCAGCGGCCCGCTGCTGCGCCAGCTCTACCGCATGCTCGCCGCCGATCCTTATGTCGGGCGCATCCCCTGGGACCGCCTCGAGCTGTTCTGGACCGACGAGCTGATGGCGCCGCACGCCGACCCGCGCAGCCATTTCCGGCAGGTCGAGGAGGCGCTGATCGACCTGGCACCGCTGCCGCGGGGGCGCATCCACCCGATCGTGACCGCCGGCCTCGCCCGCGACGGTGCCGAGGGGCTGAACCTGGCGCTGCGCGAGCGCTATGGCTCCGGCCGGCTCGACCCGGACCGGCCGCTGTTCGACGTGGTGCTGCTGGATCTTGGCGAAGACGGCGCCATTGCCTCGCACTATCCCGGCATCGCCGAGCCGCGCGAGAGCCAGACCTGGGTCCATGTGGTCGCCGACGCCACGCCCGAGGCCCGCATCGTGGTCACATATCCGGCGCTGTGCAGCTGCCGGGGGATGGCGGTGCTGGCCGCCGGCGACAGCCGGCGGGCGGCGGTGGCCCGGGCCCTGTCGGGCGAACCCGGCCACCCGGCGACCGAGCTGGCGGCGGCCCCCGGCCTGGTGTGGTTCCTCGATCGCGCCGCGGTTCCCGACGACCGGCCGGCGCCGGGAATCGTCGCCGCGGCGCCTGATGCGGGCGGCGAGATCGTGGTCACCGACGTCGGTGACCGCGGCGATCCGATCGCCCGTGCCGTCGTCGCGGTGCTGCAGGCGCAGGGCCGGAGCTTCCATGTGATCGGGCGCGAGGGCGAGGGCGGCCGGCTGCAGGCCCACGGCCTGACCTGGATGGCGGCCGACCTCGATCGGCCGGGCACCGTGCGTGCCGCCATCGCGGACGCGCGCAGGCTGGTGCTGACGACGCCCGCCGGACCGGGCCTGGCCGACCAGCAGCGCGCCCTGGTCGCCGCCGCCCAGGAGGCGGGGGTCGAGCAGGTCGTGCTGATCTCGGCGGCGGATGCCAGCGAGCACGGCCCGAGCCGGCTGGCACGGGCTCACTGGCAAGCCGAGACCGCCCTGCGGCGCTCCGGGATCGGCTTCACCATCCTGCGCCTCGGCGTCCTGATGCAGGACGCGCTGGCGCGGGTGGCCCCGGCCGTGGCCGCGTCGGGCCGCTTCCAGACGCCGTGGGAAGGCGCGCGGGTGGCGCTGCTGGACGCCATGGATGTCGGCGCCGTGGTCGCCGGCCTGCTCGCCGACGGCAGCCATCTCGGCCGGACCTACACGCTCACCGGCGGCGAGGCCGTGGCCGCGGCCGACATCGCCGACGCCATCTCGGACGTGATCGGCAGGCCGGTGTTCCACGAACCGGCCGACCTCGACGCCGACCAGGCCCTACTGGCCGAGGCCGGCGTCGACGACTGGCTGCGCGAGGAGCTGAAGCGCCTGGATATCCGCATCTGGGCGGGCGAATTCCAGAACCCGAGCCCGGCTGTTGGCGAGCTCCTCGGCCGTCCGCCCGCGACGCTGCGCCAGTTCGTGCAGACCTACCGTGCGCTGTTCGGGGGCTGACCCTGCGCCGGTTTCCGGCTTAGATCACGGCCTGACGGAGGACACCCCATGATTCACGAACTGCGCATCTATCGTTGCTGTCCGGGCCGGCTTCCCGCCCTGCTCAAGCGCTTCGAGACCATCACCCTGGAGATCTGGGCCCGCCATGGCATTCGCCAGGCCGGTTTCTGGACCACCGTGATCGGCGACTCGAACCAGGAGCTGACCTATCTGTTGCAGTGGGAGTCGCTGGCCGAGCGCGAGGTCAAGTGGACGGCCTTCCAGAACGACCCCGAATGGAATGCCAAGCGCGCCGAGACCGAGCGCGACGGCCAGATCGTGGCCACCATCAGCAGCCAGATCCTGCAGCCGACGGCGTTCTCGGCGGTCAAGTAGGGCCATGGACGACGTCTTCACCCGGCTGGTCGCGCGCCTGGACGCCCAGGGCGCCGACTACCGCATCGTCGAGCACGAGCCCGAGGGCCGCAGCGAGATCATCAGCCGGATCCGCGGCCACGCCCCGGGCGAGTCGGCCAAGGCGATGGTGCTGGCCGTGCAGACCCCGGGCGGGGTCGCGCACGCGCTGGCGGTGGTGCCCGGCGACCGCCGGGTCGACATGGCCGCGGTCAGCCGCCTGGTCGGCGGCCGCAAGGCCCGATTCGCGGCCCCCGAGGACGCGACGCGGCTGACCGGCTGCGCCATGGGCGCGGTGCCGCCCTTCGTGCTCGACGGCGGCATGCCGCTGCTGGTCGACCCCGCGGTCTGCGGCGACCCCGAGCGCTACATGGTGTTCAACGCCGGGCGGCTGGACCGGTCGATGTTCCTCAAGGTGCGCGATTACCTGGCCGTGGCGCAGCCGCGGATCGCGGCGGTGGCGGCGCCGGCGTGAGGCGGGCCGCGCGGCTCGCGGTGGCGCTGGCGGCCCTGGCCGCCGGGCCCGCGGCCCTGGCCGCCACGCCCGCCTGGGCCGACGATATCCTGCTGGAATCAGTCGGGCAGACCGTGCTGCCCGGGCGCCCGCTGGACGACTTCGGCACCGCCGCGGTCGACGAGAATGCCGGCCGCTACTACCTGCCCGATCGCGCCAACGCCGCGGTGGCGATCCTGGACAGCCGCACCGGCGCCTATCGCGGCCGCCTTCCGGGCTTCACCGGCCGGACCCCGCAGGCGAGCCATGCCGGGCCGAACGCAGTCCTGCCGGTCGACCGCCAGCTCTGGGCCAGCGATGGCGACGGCACGGTCAAGGTGTTCGACGGGACGGCGGATCCCCCGCGCTGGACGGCCAACGTCTCGCTGGGCGCGCTGACCCGCGCGGACCAGATGGCCTACGATTCCCAGGACCATGTGGTGGTGGTGACCAGCCCGGCCGAGCAGCCGCCCTTCCTGTCGCTGGTCGCGAGCCGCGGGCCGCTGCGCGTGCTCGCGCGCATCAACCTGACCGGCGGCGTTGCGGTGGGGCCGGTGCTGTTCGATGCCCGCACCCGCCGGTTCCTGGTCGGCGTCGTCCAGGCCGGCCAGGGCGGCGCGCTGGCCGTGGTCGACCCCCAGCACCGGCGGGTCGCCCGCTTCCTGTCCGTGGGCGGCTGCGTGCCCACCGGCCTGGCGCCGGGGCCGGGGCGGTTGCTGATGGTGACCTGCGGCGAGGGCGGCACCGCCGCCGCCCTCGCCGTCAATGTCGAGACCGGCGCGGCGGCCGCCAGCTTCGGCCAGGTCGCCGCTGCGTCCTCGGCCGCCTTCGACCGCAACCGCCAGCGCTGGATGGTCGCGACCGGCGGGGCCGACGCGCAGTTGGGCGTGATCGACGCTGGCCACATGGCCTGGCTGGGCGCCCTGGCCGCAGGCCCGGGCGCCCATTCGGTGGCCGTGGACTCGGTGACCGGGCGCGTCTTCGTGCCCCACCGCCCGGACGCCGCCTGCCCGCTGGGCTGCATCGCCGTGCTGACCGCGCCCGACTGGCTGCCCCCGATCGGGGGTTAGTCTTGCCATCGGCCGGTGACGCTCCTAGCGTCCGAGGTCGTGACGAGGTGCCGAGACATGTATCAGGGTGACGACGCGCTGGCCGGCCTGCTGGCCAAGCATCCGGGGACGCGGCCGGTGGCCGAGGTGAAGGCGCTGGTGCGCGGGGTCGCGGCCGCCGCGCTCGACGCCGGCGACGACGGCTGGCTGGCCCTGGTCAGCGCGCAGCCCTCGCCGGCGCTGGCGGCGCAGCTGAAGTCGCTGAAGGCGGCGCTGGACCAGCCGTCCGCCCTGCCGCCGCCGGCGGAGCGCCTGGCGCGGCTGCGGGCCGAGCTCAAGCGGCGGGGCCTGGCCGGCCTGATCGTGCCGCGCGCCGACGAGCATCAGGGCGAATATGTGCCCGGGCGAGCCCGGCGCCTGGCCTGGCTGACCGGCTTCACCGGTTCGGCCGGGCTGGCCGCGGTGCTGCCCGACGCCGCCGCCGTGTTCGTTGACGGCCGCTACACCCTGCAGGTGCGCGCCGAAGTCGACACCGGGCTGTTCACCCCGCGGCACCTGACCGAGCAGCCGGCGACCGACTGGCTGGCCGAGACCGCCAAGCGCGGCGAGCGCGTCGGCCTCGACAGCCGGGTGCACACGGTCGAACAGGTCGAGCGCTTCCGCGAGGCGCTGGCCAAGGCCGGCGCCGAACTGGGCGAGCTGGACGACAACCCGATCGATGCGGTGTGGACCGACCAGCCGCCCCCGCCGCTCGGACCCGTGGGCCCGCACGCCGTCGCCTACACCGGCCGCGACGCGGCCGACAAGCGCGCCGACATCGCCAAGGCGGTAGCCGACCAGGGCGCCGCCGCCGCGGTGCTGTCGGCGCCCGACTCGATCGCCTGGCTGCTCAACATCCGCGGCAGCGACGTGCCGCACACCCCGCTGCCGCTGAGCCACGCGATCCTGCGCGCCGACCAGTCGGTCGAGCTGTTCGTCGACAGCCGCAAGCTGCTGCCGGGCACCCGCGAGCACCTGGGCAACCGGGTCACGGTGCGGTCGCCCGAGCAGTTCGCCGAGGCGTTGGCGGCCCTGCGCGGCAGCGCCGTGCTGGTCGACCCGGCGCAGACCTCAGCCTTCGTGACCCGGCGGCTGACCGAGGCCGGCGCCCGCCTGGTCAAGGCCGCCGATCCCTGCCAGCTGCCCAAGGCCTGCAAGAACCCGGTCGAGCTGGAGGGCACCCGCCGCGCCCATCGCCGCGACGGCGTCGCGGTCACCCGCTTCCTGGCGTGGCTGGCGATCGAGGCGCCCAAGGGCGGGCTGACCGAGATCGCGGCCTCGGACCGGCTGGAGGCTTTCCGGCGCGAGGGCGAGCGCTTCCGCGACCTGAGTTTCCCGTCGATCTCCGGGGCCGGTGCCAATGGCGCGATCGTCCATTACCGGGCCTCGCCCGAGACCGAGCGGCCGCTGACCGCGGGCGAGCTGTACCTGATCGACTCGGGCGCCCAATACCTGGACGGCACCACCGACATCACCCGCACGGTGGCGATCGGCACCCCCGACGCCGAGCAGCGCGACCGCTTCACCCGCGTGCTGAAGGGCCACATCGCCCTGGCGACGGTCCGGTTTCCGGCGGGCACCACCGGCGCCCAGCTCGACGTGCTGGCCCGGCTGCCGCTGTGGCAGGCCGGGCTCGATTACGACCACGGCACCGGCCATGGCGTCGGCAGCTATCTGTCGGTCCATGAAGGGCCGCAGCGCATCTCGAAGCTGCCGAACACGGTGGCGCTGAAGCCCGGCATGATCCTCTCGGACGAGCCCGGCTACTACAAGACCGGCGCCTACGGCATCCGCGTCGAGAACCTGGTGGTGGTTACGGAGCTCCAGGTCCCCGGCGCCGAGCGCCCGATGCTGGGCTTCGAGACCCTGACCCTGGCGCCGATCGACCGGGCGCTGGTCGAGCCCGCGCTGATGTCCGCCGACGAGATCGCCTGGCTCGACGCCTATCACGCCCGGGTGCGCGAGAGCCTGCGGGACCAGCTCGATCCAGCGACCGCGGCGTGGCTAGACGCGGCGACGCGGCCAATCGGGGTCGTCCGTTGACCCTGCCCGGAGCCCTCGATAGCATCGTCGCCATGCTCCGCACCGCCGCCGCGCTGGCCAATCGAAATCCGCGTCAGGCGGTGGCGTTGCCGTGCGGGACGGACGGGGACTAGCGCCAGCCGCCGTCGACGCACCCAAGGCCCCGCACCGGCGATCGGCGGGGCCTTTTTCATGCGGAGTCCGGGTCGATCGCTCCTTCCTACAAGGAGACCCTGATGATCGACCTGCATCTCTACCTGCTGTTCGTGGCCGCCGTGACGGTGCTGATGGCGATCCCCGGCCCGAACGTGGCGCTGATCACCGCCAACAGCGTCGCCTACGGGCCGCGCTACGGCCTGCTGACGGTCGCCGGCACCAGCGCGGCCATGGTCGTCCAGCTGGCGCTGACGGCGCTGGGCATGGCCGAGCTGCTGGGCACGCTCGGCAGCTGGTTCGAATGGCTGCGCTGGGTTGGCGTCGCCTACCTGGTCTATCTGGGGATTGCCCAGTGGCGGGCGCCGCCGGTCGACCTGACCCGGGTCCGGCCGGAGCCGAAATCGCCTCGGGCCATGGTGCTGCGTGCCCTGCTGGTGTCGCTGACCAACCCCAAGACGCTGCTGTTCTACGGCGCGTTCTTTCCGCAGTTCATCGTGCCGGGGCATGGGCTGGCCGGACAGGTGGCGGTGCTGTCGGCGACCTTCCTGGCCGTGGCGCTGGCTGTCGACAGCTTGTGGGCGCTTGCCGCCGGTCGCGTCCGCGGGCTGCTCGCGGCCCGTGGCCGGCTGCGCAACCGGCTGTCCGGCGGACTGCTGGTCGGCGCCGGTCTCGGCCTGGCGTTGGCGCGCCGGAGCTGAACGCCGACGGGGGTGAGCCGTCATGCCCGACCGGCCTGTCCAGCGCCATGATGCGTTCTTCCAGGTTCTGCTCGACCGGCCGGGGATGGCGGGGGCGCTGCTGCGCGAACGCCTGCCGCCCGATGTCGCGGCCCTGCTGTCGCCGGATCAGCCGGAGCTGGTGCCGGGCAGCTTCGTGTCCCGTG
>CAZEFK010000258.1:0-9222 GCA_964511405.1 uncultured Comamonadaceae bacterium
GAGCCGCCGGCCGCTCATCCGGCGCCGGCCGCCCCACTGCACTTGGCGCCGCCGGCGTCGGTCGCCGCCGCACCGGCGCCAACGCCCGCTCCGGCTCCAGCGCCTGCGGCGGCCCCGAAGCCGGCGGCGCCGGCTGCCGGCGGCTATCGCGTGCAGTTGGCTGCGGTGCAGTCGGCCGATGCAGCCCAGCATGAATGGGGCCGGCTGCAGAAGGCCTATCCGGAGCTGGCGTCGCTGAGCCTGGTCACCTCCAAGGTCGAGATCCCGCAGAAGGGCACGTTCTTCCGCGTCCAGGCCGGCCCGGTCCCGGAGGCCGAAGCCGACAAGCTGTGCTCGACGCTGAAGGCCAAGAACCAGGGCTGCCTGGTGGTGCGCCCGTGACCGTGGGACGGGGTCGCCCCGGCGCGTGAGCCGAGCGGCCTTGGACGACGCCCGGCGCGCCCAGGCCGAAGGGCGGGGCGCCGATGCCGAGCGGCTGTACCGCCAGGCGATGCAGGATCCCGGCAGCCTTGCCGACGCCGGGCTGGCGTTGGCACAGCTGCTCTATGCCGGCGGGCGCCTGGGCGACGCTCTCGCGGTCACCCGGCAGGTTGCCGACGCCCGGCCCGACCTGACGGCGGCGTGGCTGAACCTGGCCACGCTGGAGCGCGTCGCCGGGCGCCCCGACGCGGCCTTGGCGCTGTATCGCCGGCTGCTCGCCCGCGATCCCGACCTGCTGCCGGCGCTGGAGGGCTATGGCGCCCTGGCGGTGGCGTCCGAGCTGTTCGAGGAGGGCGCGGCGGCGCTGCGCCGCGCCGTGGCCCTGCAACCGGGCTTCGCGCGCGCCTGGGCCAATTTGGGCACGGCCGAGACGCGGCTGGGCGACCCGGCCGCCGCCGCCCGCGCTTTCGCCGAGGCCCAGCGCCTGGACCCTGATTCGGCCGAGGCGCGCTACGGCCTCGCCGTCGCCCGGCTGCAGCTGGGCGACCTGGTGGGCGGCTTCGGGGCCTATGACGCGCGGCTGGTGACCCATCGCCCGGACGAGCCCTATCTGCTGCCGCCGACCTGGTCGGGCGAGCCGTTCCCCGGCCGGACCTTGCTGCTCCAGGCCGAGCAGGGGGCCGGCGACGCCATCCAGTTCATCCGCTTTGCCGCCGCCGCCAAGGGGCGCGGCGGGACCGTGGTGGTCGAGGCGGCGGCACCGCTGGCGCGGCTGCTGGCGGGTGCTGCCGGCGTCGACCGGGTGGTGGTGCGCACAGACCGGCCGCCGGCCCACGATCTGGTGCTGCCGTTGATGAGCTTGCCTCGGGTGCTGGGCACCACCTGGGCGACCGTGCCCACGGTCGTGCCCTATCTGCGCCCGGATCCCGGCGCGGCGGCGGCCTGGGCCGAGCGGCTGACGGCGCTGCCGCGGCCGCGGATCGGCGTGGTGTGGGCCGGCAGCCCCGGCTACCGCTGGGATGCGACGCGATCGCCCGGGCTGGCGGCGCTGCGGCGGTTGGCCGCGGTGCCTGGCATCGGGGTCGCGGCGCTGCAGGTCGGCGCGGGGCGGGCGGCGCTGGAGCGCGAGCCGCTGCCCGCCGGTTGGCTGGACCTGGGGCCGGCGCTCGACGATTTCGCGACGACCGCGGCGGTGATCGCGAATCTCGACTTGGTGATATCCGGCGACACGGGGACCGCGCACCTGGCCGGCGCGCTGGCATGCCCCACTTGGATCCTGCTGTCGCGGGATGCAGATTGGCGGTGGCTGACCGAGCGGTCCGACTGCCCATGGTACCCGACCGTCCGGCTGTTCCGGCAACCGAGGGCGGGCGACTGGACCGCGGTGATGTCGGCGGTGATCGAGGCGCTCGAGTGCTCAGTGATTCATCCTTGAACGACGTGATCCAGCAGCTGTCGGTGTGGTTCCTGCCGGCGCTGATCGCCATCACCTTCCACGAGGCGGCCCATGGTTGGGTCGCCTGGCGGCTGGGCGACGACACCGCGATGCGCGAGGGCCGGGTCACCTTCAACCCGCTGCGCCACATCGATCCGGTCGGGACGCTGCTGCTGCCGGGCATGCTGGTGCTCGCCCACGCGCCTTTTCTGTTCGGCTGGGCCAAGCCGGTGCCGATCGCCTTCTACAAGCTGAAGCGCCCGCGCCGCGACATGGTGCTGGTCGCGGCGGCCGGCCCCGGCATCAACCTGGCGCTGGCCTTCGGCGCGGCGCTGGGCTTCCACCTGGTGCCGCTGCTGCCGGACTGGGTCGGGCTGTGGTTGGCCGAGAACCTGCGCAATGCGGTGATCGCCAACGTGCTGCTGGCGGTGTTCAACATGATCCCGATCCCGCCGCTGGACGGCGGCCGGGTGGCGGTGGGGATCCTGCCGAGCGCGCTCGCCATCCCCCTGGCGCGCATGGAGCGCGTCGGGCTGCTGCTGGTCATGGGCATCTTCATCCTGCTGCCGATGATCGGCAGCCAGCTGCACATGAACCTGAACGTGGTGCCGTGGATCCTGGGCCCGCCCGTCGACGGTCTGCTGCGCGTGGTGTCGGCGGTGACCGGCGCGTGACCGGAACAGGCGACGCTCAGGGCTTCGCCGAGGACGCGCCTGAGGAGGCCGGCGTCACCGACCGGCTGCTGCTCGACCTCGACGGCTTCGAAGGCCCGATCGATGTGCTGCTGACCCTGGCGCGCGAGCAGAAGGTCGACCTTTCGCGCATCAAGATCCTGCAGCTGGCCGACCAGTACCTGGAGTTCATCGCGCGGGCGCGGACGCTGCGGCTGGACCTGGCGGCCGACTATCTGGTGATGGCGGCGTGGCTGGCCTACCTCAAGTCGCGGCTGCTGCTGCCCGAGCCGCCCGCCGACGATGAGCCGAGCGGCCCGTCGTTGGCGGCCGACCTGGCGTTCCAGCTCCGCCGGCTGGAAGCCATGCAGCAGGCCGGCGTCGCGTTGATGGCGCTGCCGCGCCTGGGCATCGACCGCTTCGCCCGCGGCGCGCCCGAAAGCCTCGATCAACTAGCGCCGGGCGGCTATGCGGCCACCCTCTACGAGCTGCTGAGCGCCTATGGCGCAATCCGCGGCCGCAGCGAGCGGCCGACCCTGACCATCGCCGCCACGCAGCTCTATTCCGTGGAGCAGGCGCTGGCGCGGTTCCGTCAACTCCTGGGCCATGTGCCCGACTGGGCGACGCTGGCGCGCTTCCTGCCCGAGGAACTGGGCGGCGACCCCATGGTCGTGCGCTCGGCGCTCGCCGCTACCTTCGCCGCCAGCCTGGAGCTGGCCCGCGACGGCGACCTGGAGCTGCGCCAGGTCGAGCTGTTCGGCCCGATCTATGTGCGCAGCCGCCGCCCCGAAGCCCTGGCATGACCAGCGAGCTGGCCGAAGCAGACGGTGATGTGGCCGCAGCGCCGGCCTTCGACGCCCTGTTCGTGAAGCGGGCGGTCGAGGCGCTGCTGTTCGCGTCGGCGGCGCCGCTGGGCGAGGGCGACTTGGCCGAGCGGCTGCCGGAGGGGGCCGACGTGCGGGCGGCGCTGTCGGCGCTGGCGGCCGACTATGCCGGCCGCGGCATCGTGCTGATGCCGGTCGGCGGCGGCTGGGCGTTCCGCACCGCGCCCGACCTGGGTACGGTCTTGCGCGCCGGCGTGGCGCCGCCGCGCAAGCTCAGCCGGGCGCAGCTGGAGGCCTTGGCGATCATCGCCTATCACGAGCCGGTCACCCGCGCCGAGGTCGAAGAGATCCGCGGCGTGGCGCTGAGCAAAGGCACGCTGGACGGGCTGCTGGAGGCCGGCTGGATCCGGCCGCGCGGCCGCCGCAAGGTGCCGGGCCGGCCCATGACCTGGGGGACGACGCCGGAGTTCCTGGACCATTTCGGCTTGGCCAGCCGCGACGCCCTGCCCGGGATCGAGGAGCTGCGCGCCGCGGGCCTGCTCGACCGCCGTCCCGGCGTCACCCTGGCGATGCGCCAGGAGGAGGGCGGCGCGGCGGCGGAGGATCCCGAGCCCGAGACCGACCCCGACGTGGAAGCGGGCGATCCAGAACCGGAATGACGCCGAAAACCGCCCAATTCCGCGGCTTTGGCGCCGATTGCCGGGGCTCGGCCCTTCTGCCATAGTCGCGCCCCGTTTCGCGTTCCCCGGAGATCGTTCCAGCCCATGTTCGACCTCGGTTGGTCAGAGATCGCGGTGATCGCCGCCGTCGCGCTGGTGTTCATCGGCCCGAAGGACCTGCCGCGGGTGCTGCGCACGGTCGGTCTCTATGTGCGCAAGGCGCGCAAGGTTGCCTCGGAGTTCCAGTCGAGCATCGAGGAGATGGCGCGCGAGGCCGAGCTGGACGAGATCCGCAAGCAGATCGACCAGACCGTGCGCGTCGACGTCAAGGACGCGGTGGAGAAGATGGTGGACCCCGACGGCACGCTGTCCCAGACGCTGTCGTCGCCGCCCGATTTCAGCAGTCCGCCGCCGCCTGTCATTCAGCCGCGGCCGCGGCTGGACCTGCCGGCGCCGGTGGTCGACACCAGCATCGATCCGGTGCCGGCGCTGCCGGAGTCGGTGATCGCCGGAGCCGCCCGCCATGGTTGAGGACGAGGATCTCGACGACAAGAAGATGCCGCTGCTCGACCACCTGGTCGAGTTGCGGGGCCGGCTGATGTGGTCGATGGTCGCCCTGATGGTCGGTTTTGGGATCTGCTACCACTTCTCGAACGAGATCTATGGGTTCCTGATGCGTCCGCTGGCCGAGATCCTGGGCCCGGACCGGCAGATGATCTACACGAACCTCACCGAGGCCTTCTTTACTTACGTGAAGGTGGCGTTCTGGGGCGGTTTCGGCTTGGCCTTCCCGATCATCGCGGCCCAGATCTGGATGTTCGTGGCGCCCGGCCTGTACAAGCACGAGCGCAAGGCCTTCCTGCCCTTCCTGATCGCGACTCCGGTGCTGTTCGTGGCGGGCGCCGCCACGGTCTACTACCTTGTGATCCCCATGGCCTGGCGGTTTTTCATCAGCTTCGAGTCGGCGGGCGGCCAAGGGCTGCTGCCGATCCGGCTCGAGGCCAAGGTCAACGAATACCTGTCGCTGATCATGACGCTGATCCTGGCCTTCGGCGTCAGCTTCCAGCTGCCGGTGCTGCTGAGCCTCTTGGCGCGCGTCGGGCTGGTCACGGCCGAGCAGCTGGCCTCGAAGCGCCGCTATGCGATCGTCCTGTGCTTCGTGTTCGCGGCGGTCATGACCCCGCCCGACGTGTTCAGCATGACCTCGCTGGCGATCCCGCTCTACCTGCTCTACGAGATCTCGATCATCGCGGCCCGCATCATCGAGAAGCAGAACGCCGCCAGGGAAGCGGCGGAAAATGCGGACGATGAGTGATGGCGCGTGGCTGCTGTCCACCGTCGGTACGCGATCGTGCTGTGCTTCGTGTTCGCGGCCGTGATGACGCCACTCGACGTGTTATGGTCAAGCCCGGTAAGAGGGGCAAAAGTCCGGGTAGACCCGCCAAACCCGGTACTCGTCATCCCCGCGAAGGCGGGGATCCAGTTGGCTCAACGACAATATCAAGTATGCCAACCGACAGTTTGCCACAACGGCTGGATCCCCGCTTTCGCGGGGATGACGGTGGGCGGCTGGGGCCGAGACGGCTCGCCCGGACTTTTGCCCCTGTTACCAAGCCCGCGCATGACGAATGAGAAATGGGGCATGTGAACGATGTGTGCGTACGCTAGCCCCCTTGAGGGCGGAGAGGGCCATCGCCGCCGCACGAGAATCCGTCCCGTGAGATTGCCAACCCACCATGCATGACATCGCCTTCATCCGGAGCGACCCGGACGCCTTCGACACCGCTCTCGGCCGCCGCGGACTGGCGCCGCAGTCGCCCGACATCCTCGCGCTCGACAGCCGCCGGCGCGAGCTGCAGACCCGCATCCAGCAGATGCAGGCCCGGCGCAACGAGGCCTCGAAGCTGATCGGCCAGGCCAAGGCCAAGGGCCAGGACGCCCAGCCCTTGCTCGACGAGGTCGCGCAGCTGAAGTCGGCGCTGCCGGCGGCCGAGGCCGAAGAGGCCGAGCTCGAGCGGCAGCTGACCGACCTGTTGGCGTCGCTGCCCAACCTGCCGGCGCCCGAGGTGCCCGACGGCGCCGACGAACACGCCAATGTCGAGCTGCGCCGGGCCGGCGAGCCGCCGCGCCACAATTTTCCCATCAAGAGCCACGACGAGATCGGCGTGGCCCTGGGCATGATGGACTTCGAGGCCGCCGCCCGGCTGTCGGGCGCGCGGTTCGTGGTGCTGCGCCAGGGCTTGGCCCGCCTGGAGCGGGCGCTCGCCCAGTTCATGCTGGACCTGCACACCACCGAGTTCGGCTACACCGAAGTGCAGCCGCCCTTCCTGGTGCGCGACACGGCCCTCTACGGCACCGGCCAGTTGCCCAAGTTCGCCGAGGACCAGTTCCGCACGGCGGACGGCTACTGGCTGATCCCGACCGCCGAGGTGCCGCTGACCAACCTGGCCGCCGACCAGATCCTGGATGCCGAGGCGCTGCCGCTGCGCTTCACCGCCTACACGCCCTGCTTTCGGCGCGAGGCCGGGGCGGCCGGGCGCGACACCCGCGGCATGATCCGCCAGCACCAGTTCCCCAAGGTCGAGCTGGTTTCGATCACCCGGCCCGACCAGTCCGAGGCCGAGCACGAGCGCATGACCGCGTGCGCCGAGACCGTGCTGAAGCGGCTGGGCCTGGCCTTCCGGACGGTCGTGCTGTGCACCGGCGACATGGGCTTCGGCGCCGCCAAGACCTATGACATCGAGGTCTGGCTGCCGGGGCAGGGGGCCTACCGCGAGATCTCCAGCTGCTCGAACTGCCGCGACTTCCAGGCGCGGCGCATGAAGGCGCGGTTCCGCGCCGCCGGCGACAAGGGCACGACCTTCGTGCACAGCCTGAACGGCTCGGCGCTGGCGGTCGGCCGCACGCTGATCGCGATCCTGGAGAACTATCAGCAGGCCGACGGCTCGGTGGCGATTCCGCCGGCACTGCAGCCCTATATGGGCGGGCTGGCCGAGCTCAGGCCGGCATGATGGTGGCCGGGCGCCCGATCGACCTCGCCAATGCGCGGATCCTGATCAGCAACGACGATGGCATTGCCGCGCCGGGGCTGAAGGTGCTGGAGCGCATCGCCCGGTCGCTGTCCAAGGACGTCTGGGTGGTGGCGCCCGAGCTGGAGCAGAGCGGCGCCGGGCACAGCCTGACCCTGCGCCGGCCGCTGCGCATCCGGCAGCTCGGCCGCCGGCGCTTCGCCGTCGACGGCACCCCGACCGACGCCGTGCTGCTGGGCATCAAGAAGATCCTCAAAGGCAAGCGGCCGACTCTGGTCCTGTCGGGCGTCAACCGCGGCGCCAATCTGGGCGAGGATGTGACATATTCGGGCACCATCGCAGCGGCCATGGAGGCGACTCTGCTCGACATCCCGGCGGTCGCCCTCAGCCTCGACGTGCGCAACGGCCAGCGGCCGCGCTGGGAGACGCCCGAGCGGCTGGCGCCCGAGGTGATCCGGCGCCTGGCGGCCGGCGGCTGGCCGCTCGACGTGCTGATCAACGTCAACTTCCCCCATTGCGAGTCGGATGCCCCGCTGCCGGTCAAGATTGCGCGCCAGGGCAAGCGCCAGCTGGGCGACCAGCTGGGCGAGCGGGTCGACATGCGCGGCGAGCACTATTACTGGATCGGGCCGGTCAAGGCCGAGGCGGCGATGCCGCCGGGCACCGACCTGGAGGCGGTCGAGCAGGGCTGCATCGCGATCACGCCGCTGCACCTGGACCTGACCCACGATCCGACCGCGTCGCAGCTCGCCGAGCGGTTCGCGCCCCTCGCCGCCACCCCGATGACCGTCGTGCCGTGAGCCTGGAGGCGGCGCGCGCCCGGCTGCTGGTCGCGCTGGCCACGAGCGGGCGGGTCGCCCAGCCGGTGATCGATGCCATCGGGCGGATCCCGCGCGAGGACTTCGTGCCGCCCACCTTCCTCGAGCATTGCTACGACGACACCGCCCTGCCGATCGGCCAGGGCCAGACCATCAGCCAGCCGAGCGTGGTGGCGCTGATGACCACGGCGCTGGCCGTGACCGACCGCATGAAGGTGCTGGAGGTCGGCACCGGCAGCGGCTACCAGACCGCCGTCCTGGCGCGGCTGACCCGCCGTGTCTACACCATCGAGCGTCATGCCGCGCTGGCGAAGGATGCCGAGACCAGGCTCCTGGCGCTGCGCATCCACAATGTCACGGCCAAGGTCGGCGACGGCAGCAAGGGCTGGCCCGAGCAGGCGCCGTTCGATCGCATCCTGGTCACCGCCGCGGCCCAGGAGGCGGTGCCGCCGGCGCTGGTGACGCAGTTGCCGGTCGGCGGCGTCATGGTCGTGCCGATCGCACGCTCGGCCGTCGACCAGCGGCTGCTGCGCGTGGTGCGCACCGAAGAGGGCGCGGAGACCGAGGATCTGGGGCCGACGCGCTTCGTGCCGCTGGTCGCGGGCGACGACGCGCCGGCCACCGTGGCGGCGGCGATCAAGCGCCTGCGCCGGTCCTGAGCGAATCGGGCACGGCCCGAAGGCCGGCGAACGCCCGGGGCCGCGTCGGCGGGCCCCGGCGCGCCCTGCGTCCGGTGGGGGGCGATTGAGGTGCTGCGGGCCGCGCCCTACAGTCCGGCTTCCATGGTGTCGCGAACGGGCCTTTGTGTGGTGGCGGTGGTCGGGGCGGCGGCGCTTGCCGGATGCACGCGCCAGATGCCGCCGGCGCCCGTCGAGATGGTCGGGCCGGGCGGCCGCTCGACCACGGCCGCCCAAGCCACCGGCACGTTCCCGGCCGGCGGCTATGTCGTCCAGCGCGGCGACACCCTGTATGGCATCGCCCGCCGGTTCGCGGTGCCGACCCGCGATCTGATCGAATCCAACAGCCTGCAGCCGCCCTATGGCGTGGCGGTCGGCCAGCGCCTGACCCTGGGGCCGGCGCAGGAGGCCCGCGCGGTCGCCGGACAGCATTACACGGTCGTGGCCGGCGATACCCTGTCGGCGGTGAGCCGGCGCTTCGGGGTCGGCCTCAGCACCTTGGTGCGCCTCAACGACATTCCGCCGCCCTTTGGCATCCGGGTCGGCCAAGTGCTGGCCCTGCCGGACGGCGTGGTCGGAGCCGCTGCCGCGCCGACGGTCGCGGCTGCGGCGGTGCCGACGGTCGCCGCGGCGCCGGTCACGGCCGCACCGCTGCCGCCGCGCTCCAGCGTCGAGCAGACCGCCCTGGC
>CAZEFK010000259.1:0-9199 GCA_964511405.1 uncultured Comamonadaceae bacterium
TCATCAGCGCCGGCAGGGTGTCGGCGGCGCGCGCCTGCGCGGCGACGCCGGGGATCTGGCGCAGCTGCTGGGCTGCCTGGCGGATCGAGGCAGCGTAGCTGCCGACGGTGATCGCGGACAGCGGCGACGGCCGCCGCGGCGGATCGGTATAGAGCGCCAGCACGTCAGCAAGCGGGTCGCGGCTCTCCATCGGTTGCGGCGGCGCGGTGGCAGCCGCGGCCCGGTCCGCGGCGCGCAGCGCCGCGATGCGCATTTCCGATTCGATGGTGAGCGGATCCAGGACGGACTCGGCGCCCCTGAACGGCACTGACTTGCGCGTCATGGGCATGTCCTTGTCAATACATCGGAGCTTGGCTGTTCAGGTCCGCGCGCAGGCGCTGCGGCCCGGAAAGAAAAAGCCCGCCGGCAAGGGCGGGCTCATGGATGTCGGCGGGCTATGGGGCCCTGCTGCTACACCGTCGTACGCAATACTGGGCCTGCCCGGCTGCTTTGCGCCTGGTCTTGGAGGAGAGGAATGCGAGAGGATTTTGTTTGGGAGCGGGCCGGACGCAGCGGTCTGGAGCATATGCAATGGGCGCCCGTTGCGCCTGGAAAGGCCCAGAGCGTGCTCGTGGCCAATCTGGATGGAATAGCGCTTAATTTCCGTCACGTTTGGATTTGGGATCACCACTGGTCGATAAAGCGCGTCTTCCTATTCGTTCTGGTGCGTGGCGGCCAATCGAGCATCGATATTTCCATTACTCCGGATGGCCGCTGGACAGTGGACGGCCATCATCGACCCGATCTCGAGAATTGCCTCGGCGCCGACGTTCCCGACTCGCCATTTCCCAAAATGATGCTGATACGCCGCTTAAATCTCGACGAGGGCGAGGCTGTCGAGGTGCCGGTCGCGACATTGGACGTTCAAAGCCTGCAGGTGACGGCGGTTCGCCAAAAATGGCAGCGTCTTGCCCAACGCACCGATGGCCAAGCGGAGTATCATTGCACGGTAGACAGAATGTCGGACAAGTACTTCATCGACGATGAGGGAGCATTGGTGCTTGCCTTTGGAAAGTGGCGCCTGAGACGTAAATGTCAGTTGGATTGACCCTGCGGTCTCAGCATACTGGTCAAGACGCTCAGATTTCCTCTACTCGGATCGGCACAGTTGCGCGCCGTGATCTCTGCCTGGCCAATTGCCCCAAACAACCCGCGCCGGAAATGTCCGGCCGCGGCAGGTCACCGTCATCGTGTCGCCCACCACCGGCGCCGGGCCATCGAATAAATTCTCGTCCTGGCGAAGCTCGCGTTCGGTCACCAGCTCGCCGCTCTTCAGCGCTATTCTCTTCACCCAGTAGGGCATCGTTCAACGCCTGCGCCCGGGCCAGCGGCGCGGAACCGACCACGCCGGGCGTGCTCGGATCTGCACGGAGCTGGTCGCCTGGCCCAGCCGCTGCGGATGGCGTGCCGATCAGCTCACCGCCCGTCCGGATGCTCCTCCTGCATCTTCTTTGCAATATACGCGTTGTAGTTCACCATCGACGCAAAGAACTCATGGAACGATTGATATCGGTCGACCTCGTCATCGCCAAACCACACCACCCCACCCGGCAGAACCTTGGACGTGTCGAGGGCGAGCAGAAAGACGTCCGAGTCCACGTCGGAGGCGCCGACGGGGATGACCCGCTCCAATCCGGCCTTGCGGATGAACGACTGCACGTCGGGCCGGCGCAGCACGCGCAGGGACCGCCCGTCCAGGAAATCGCCGGTGCCGAACAGGTCGGTGTTGACGTGGAATCCTTTCCAGCCGTCGGCAAATCCCAGGAATTCCTTGTATTGGCCCGGGAAGCTCGCGCCGGCCGCCTGCTCGGCCGCCGCGATGCGGTCGGGCCGTGCGGCGACCTCGGGAAAATGCCAGGGCAAGGTGTGTTCCGGATCGTGCTGGTGGGCAATCTGCTTCCAGTAGACGACGCGGACGATTTCCAGCTTCCAGTCGATCATATCCCCGGTGCCTTCAAGCGAAAGATGGTCGGTTTATACCCGATCGGATACCGAGTCGCCTCCCAACCGAGTCGGCCGTTCACCCGCCGGTCGATATCCATATAGCGGAGGCCGTCCGGTCGGCCGGTCCACGTCACGTCGGGCACGTGCCCGACTTGGCCTTGGTACGGCGTGCCCGCTTGCAGAGCCCGGGTTCGTTCGGCGGTGGCGGCGCGATTGGCATCGCTTCGAAGCTCGCCCTCGGTCGACACCCGCCCCGTCGCCGACAAGGTCCCGTCCAGCACCGCTTGGTTGGCACCGTCGACATAGGTCTGTATCTGCGCGAGCTGATCCGGCGTCGCCCAGTCCGGTATGCCGAAGTCGACCGGCCCCTCCATGTAGACGCCGTTGACCTTGGCGGCCGGTCGAACCGAGAACCCGCCGCCGTCCGGATGCTGCACCACGATCAGGCGCCGGGACGCATCGATCTTGTTCTCGCCATCGACCCAGGCTTGGCCCTCGTACAGCGACGGGAAGCGGATCGCGCCCGCGCCCGTGGACCGCACGAAACCGTCGTCGCCCAGCAGGGCGAGGCCATCGGAGCCGCGCTGCGGATAGCGGCTCGACTCGGCAACCGGCGACGAACCGGCCCCGCCCACAACCCGAACCGTCTGGCCCTCGCCGTCGGGGTGCGGTACGACCTCGAGAGCCGGAGGCGGCGGTAAGCTCGGACCGCCCGCCACCCGGACGGTCACGCTGTCGCTGCCGTCCGGGTGCGGTGCGACTTCGAAGGTTGGTGACGAAGCAGCCGGCGACGACGGTGCCGGGGGCGAAGGGCCGCTGCCAGGCGACGGGGCCGACGGGCCACCCCCGCTCGGCCGCGATCCACTCCACGGCGTCGCCGCCCCATCGCCGCCGGGCGCACCACGGGTAGCGCTGGAGGCGAGCCGTCCGGCCGCCGCCTGCACGGCGCGAACGATCGCGCCGCCGCCCGCCTGCATGCCGGCAGCCCCGGCCGCCGCCGCGGGCACGCCGTCCCAAAGCGGGCGCTGCGGATCATAAGTCTCGCGGGCGATGGCATTGACCAGCAGTTGATGGATGCCGCCGACGCTGCCGCCGGCGAGGCTGCCGGCCGCAAGCCCGCCCGGCAGGAACCGCTGAAGGCCGCCGGATGCCAGCCCCACCGCTGCTGCGAGCTCGGCGGCCCGGCGACGCTGGTCGGGTGTGGCGCCATGGGCGACCGCATCGGCCGCCACATCCCCGCGAGCTTGAAAGCTCGAAATCCCGGCACCGACGACAGGAAACGCGGCAGCCGCGCCGCCCACGGCGCCGCCGACGCGTTCGCCGAAGCCGCCGCCCATCGGGTAGTTCGGATCGGCGGGATGGGCGGCGGCCGCATCGGCCCGACGCCGCAGACCATCCCTGAACAGCGGGTTGTCCTGGATACCCGCCGGCGCGTAGGCCGACGGCGACGGGCTGGCCGCGGCCCCGTCCGGGTCTCTGAGCAGGTCGGAGAACCACGCCTGCAGGCTGGCGTAGCTGGCGGTCCCGGGCGGATAGAGCTGAGCGACCCTGCCGCGCCAGGCCTGGCTCTGCGTCTGGCGATCCGGCCCATCGGGCATCTGCGCGATCATGCGGGCCTGATCGACATAGGGCTGCTCGCGCTCGCCCTGCGCCTGCTGCCACTCGCCGACGCCCATCTCGGTCGACGCGATCGAACTGGCCAAGCCGCGAGCGACGCCTTGCCCGAAGGCATGCCCCTCGCCGCCGAGCCAACCGAACACGCCCCCGCCCGCCGAGGTGCCGGTGCTGGACGCTGCCGATACGCCAGGCCCACCGCCCGTCGCAGACGAGCCCGATGCGGGATCGATCTGCGGACTGTCCGAGCCAGCATTGATGGGGAGCGGGCCAAATCCGACGATCGGGTCGTTGGCGCCGAAGGAGAAATCGGACATCGGCACTCCAGATAAAAAAAGAGCGCCACGAAGGGCGCTCGATGACTTGAAAGATTGAGGAATTTGGGAGTCCGGCCGCGCTGAGTGCTTCGCGCTGTCAGCTGCCGACCTGGGGCAGGCGCCGACGCGCGGGTCTCCCGCCGGCCGCGCCCAGGCCGCCGGGAGCCGTCGTCTAGATACTGCCGCCGGTTGAGCTCGAGCCCGATTTGCGCAAGGCTGTCGGCGCTCGATCAGGGGCGGGGCTCGGGGATGACCATCAACAGCGTCTGTTATGTCGTGAACAACACCCGGCAGGTGCGGGGATCAGGGGTGCTGATCACATCCGATGGACGCAAATCATGACCATCAGCAGCGTCGCTATTGTCAGCGTGGCGAGCTTGAACGGGCATGGAAGCGGCGTGCTGATTACGCCCGACGAGGTGCTGACCGCGGCCCACGTGATCCAGAGCAACGGCCAAGTGGCGACGGATACCTTGGTGGCACCGGGCTACAACAGCGGCGCCGAGCCGTTCGGACAGTTCTCGATCGCCACCATCCATTCGGAGTCGGCCGGCGCTGCAACGATCTTCCAGCAGAACGACTTCGCGTTGATCCACCTTTCCGGCTCGGCGGCGGGCGCAGGCACGATGAAGCTGGCACCGAACTTTGCGGGAGGCGCCGTCCACGTTGCCGGCTACCCGGGCAGCACGACATTCGCACAGGTCACCACGGTGGAGTCGGTGACAGTAGCTTCGGATGCCCGCGGGCTGATCGGTGACGGCCTAGGGTTCGGGTCGAGCGGTGGTCCCGCTTGGGTAACCGGCTCCGATGGAAACCAGTATGTCGCCGGGATCACCTTGGGTGGCGGCCCGATCGGCAACTACCTCCGCATGACGCCCAGCGTCATCAGCCAGATCCAGTCCTGGCTCACCCAGGACGGCGAGGCGGCAGCCGCGGCGAGCCTGACGCCCGGCCCCACGGTGGCGCTGCCGACCACGACCGACCCGTTGGGCTTTGACAAGGCTTACTACGACGCCCAGAACCCCGACGTAGCGGCCTCCGGCATGGATGCCGAGACCCACTTCCTCACCTTCGGCTGGAGGGAAGGCCGGAATCCCAACGCCCTGTTCAACACGTCGTATTACCTGGCCCACAACCCGGACGTCGCCGCGGCCGGCCTTGATCCGCTGATCCATTACGACCTCGCCGGCTGGAAGGAAGGGCGCGACCCATCCGCCATCTTCAGCACCACTGGCTACAATCGGGCGAACCCTGACGTCGCAGCCGCCGGCTTCAACCCGATGATCCATTATCTGGTGGCCGGGCTCAGCGAAGGGCGGAAGGCAAGCTGATCGGCTCACCCCTCGAAGTTGTAGGCCGGCGTCGCCCCGTTCCGACGATCGCGGAACCGCGGATCGCGGTCGGGCGAGAGCGCGACCTGCGACGCGAACACGTTACTGAGGCCGCCCGCCGACGGGCGCGGCGAAGTAATTGAGGGCGTCTGCGCCTCCACTCCGTTCATGCCGCCGTTGGGATCGGTGTTCCAGCCCGCCGCGCCGTTTTTGCCCCAGGATGCGTTCCAGTCCGAGGGCTCAGCGCTGCGCCAGGTGCCGTCCGGGTTGGTGGGCGAGTTGTACTGCGCCAGAGCCTGGTTCAGCCGGTCCAAAATGTCCTGGTTGCTGGGGCCAGTGTCAGTCGAGCCCGCGTTCTTGAGCGGCGCACCACTGCCGCCGCCTCCCGTATCCCAATTTCGCCCCTCGTTCCGCCCGAACGTGTCGTAATGAAACAGCGCTGCCTGATCGGCACTGTTGAACGGCTTCGGGCCGCTGTCTGCCCAGGCCGCCACGTCCGGGTTCGCCGCCAAGTACCCCTGGGCATTCCAGCCCTTGGGCGTGTCGCCCGGTGCGCGGCCCTCGGCCTGTCCAAAGGTCTGATAGTGCCATTGCGCGAACTGGGCGGGATCCTCGCCGTATTTCTGCGCTGCTGCGGCAACGTCGGGATTCGCGGCCAGATAGCCCTTCGCATCCCAGCCCGGGGGCGCCGGGCTGTTCGGTGCCGGGCCCATGACCGACGACGCCCCGGTGTCGTCGAATTGCTGGAGCCCAGTGATGGCATTCGGCGTCCCTGAGCCGCCGAGGCCGGCGAGCAGCGCCATCTGGTCGGGCGTCAGGTGCGCCATCAGGCTGTCCTCGCCGACGCCGGTCTGGGCCAGCCGCGCGGCGGGCGAACCGGGCGGATTCCACATCATCGGCGTGGCGATGGCTGCGCTGGTCGGGCCGGCCCCGTACCCCGCGGCCCGCATCTGCGGAGACAGCGCCTGGAGCTGGACGCCGGATAGCGCGTTTGGCGGCTGCCAGACCGGCAGCGGGGCACGGGCGCTCGGCGGAATCAGGTTGGTGTCGGACGAGCCGCTCCCGGTGCCCCCGATCCCTGTGTCGCCGCCGCCCGAGCCGTGGTCCGGGTCCGCGCCGGGCGCTTCAGGGGTTCGGTCGGAGTGGCGGCCGGTGATGGCGTCCCGGACGTCGGCAAGGCCGTTGAGGATGTCATGGACAGTCGAATGGTTGAAATCCACCACGGCGCCGCCGATCAGGCCAAGAGGGCCCCCGGCCAGGCCTAGCCCTTGGGACGCCAGCGAGATGCCCTTCTCGACGGCCGCGGTCTTGGCCCGATCGGAGCTGAGGCCGAGAAAGTCGGCGACGCGGTCCCAGGCGCTGCGGTCGTCGGGCGCCGGCGCCGTCCGCCCCGGCTCGTCGGGATTGGCTGCGGCGTCGGCGGCCGCCTCGGACATCGACCCGGAACTGGCGCTGCCGCTATCGCCCGTCTCCTGCCCGCCGTTCCGGTCGGTGTCGCTGTTGCCGTCAGCCGATTCCGACTCGAAGAACTCCAAGGCACCCGTCACCGGGTTCGGCTTCCCCCGCCCGCCCAGGGCCTTCAGCAGCGCGGCCTCGCGCGGGTTGATGTGGGCCAGAATGGTATCGCCGGCGCGCCCCGCCGCTTGCAGCGCGGCGGCCTGGGCCGCCAGCGGCGGCTGCGGGCCGGGCCGGCCATAGACCTGGGCCAGGAAGCCGTTGCTCGGCGTCCCCGGCCGCCACGGCGCCGGCGGCCGGGGCGCCGCCGGCCGAGCCGGCGGGCGGATCGCGGGTGTGCTGGCCGCGCCGTCCGACAGCTCGTGCAGGCGGGCCACGGTCACGCCGGCGAGCGGCGAGGCGCCCTCGGCCACCTTGGCCAAGCGCTGCCCGATCCCCGAGGTGTCGGCCAGGGGGGCGGTGGTGATGCGAGGCATGAGGTCTGCTCCTCTTGGGCAATGAAGTGCGGTCGGCGGCCCGCAGGCGAGCCGTACGCAAGGATCTGGACGGATCGGATATCGGGCCGCCGCTCACGCCCGCTCGGGGTTGAGGGGCGAAGGCGGCGGATCATGCGAGGACGGGATCGTCCGGGCCGCAATCGGGCGCGGTCATGACGGCACTGCCGGTCACCCGCGCCGGGCGGCGGCGATGATGGCGTTGCCCACGGCCGATGGCATCAGGCGCGCCGCCGCCGGCGGGTCGGTCAGGGCAGCAATGTCAGGGCGGTTGCCCAGCTTCTGGCTCACCACCAGCTCGCCGCGTCGGACGCGATCAAGGCGGCGGGCGATCGGCTACAGCGACGTTGGGACCGTCACCGCATCGCGGCGGTGGCCAGGCGGACCACGATCAAGGCGACCAAGACCGGAAGGCGACCCTCGGTGGATGATCGCCTATTACGATAATCCTGACGGATTCAGGTAATAAGTTCGGCCGTCATTGGTCAGGTAAATGTTGTCAAATTTGTCATCTCGACCAAAACCGTCGATTCGCTCATACCCAAACGTCTGTCTCGTTGCCGTTGGCATCGACGAATCTATGCAGCTGTGGGTATTCGTCGATCTCGATAACTCCACCGGACGACTCGATCGCCTGTTTAAGTTGAGGATCGACCATCGCGACTCGGTCTCGGCCATAGTTTGACCAGAAACACAAGATCCGCATCCAGGCTTGGCTTTGGCGGAGCTTCTCCGGCAGGTCCAGCCGCGGCAACCCAAGACGGGCCATCAGGTAGCGAATATGCGGATCCAACGTATCCGCTGCGATGATGCCCTTGCTCCTGCAACCCCAAACCCCAACGCGTCCGAGGCTGGAGCTGATCCGTCCAGAGGGTGTTTTGAAAGGCTTTCCCTTCTCGATGCAGATGTCCGGCTCCACGCCAAAGTAGTCGCTCCACACCCGCGGGACTACCCGATCTCCGGTGATCGTGAAGGTCGCATGGGCAAGGTCGTCGTCATTTTCGAGGCTACAGGGCGTATTCATGGATATTCCCCACATAGTTTCCTTCGAAGGAGACATCACCATTGTCATGAAATATCACATTATCGCTCGGGCGCAATCCATTGTCTGGCTTGAACACATGGATCATTGCCTTAAACGTTCTCCTATCATAGCCGAGCATTCTCGCCGCAAAGTCCGGATTGCTGGTCGACGCCGCAAGTTGTACGCCGTTTCCGAGCGCTTGGCCACTCCCTCCGACTTGCCGCGAGGCGCGCGGAACAATGCTGGGAGACGATGAGATCGGGCCATAGCCGTTTGCCGGCATGACCGGGTCGACCAGATCGCCGTTGGCATCCGGCATCGTGAAGCCGGGATCCGGGACCGACGCCGTCGGTGCCAGGGCGGGCGCCGGCGGGTTCAATGCCAGCGCCGGATTGTCGAAGTGGCGGACGCCGTGGCGGTCGATCCGGCCGCTGCCGCCCAACCGCTGCAGCAATCGCGCCTCGGCGGGGTTGATCCGCGCCGGCACCGTGTCGGCCGCCCGCGCCTGCGCCGCGACCCCAGGGATCTGGCGCAGGCGCTGGGCGGCGTGGCGGATCGCATCGGCCGCGGCCGGCGCCGTGGCGCGGCGGTCGAGCTCGGCCTGGGCCAGGCGCCGCTGCACCACATTGTTCGACCGCGCCACGATCGCGCCCAGCAGGTCGGCAGGCGCCCTCTGGATGGTATCGGGCCGGAACACCGGAAACGGCGGGCCGCTGCCGGGGGCGGCCGGGGCGGCACGCGGCGCCGGCCGGTCGACCCTCCGGCTGGCGACGGCGGGGCGGGCAGCCGGCGCGCCGCCCATCCCCAGCAGCGCCGCCACCGTAACCTGCGAAAGCGGGCTGGGCCCCGGGCGGCCGATCAGGAGGGTCGACGCGGCCAGCGCCGGCCACCACGGGGCGGTCACCACATCCTGTGCCCGCACGCGGCTCAGAGCCTGACTCAAAAGTTTTGATTCGGCGTCATGCGGTTGCAAGACGGCGG
>CAZEFK010000260.1:0-9102 GCA_964511405.1 uncultured Comamonadaceae bacterium
GACGTCGGAGCCCGCGCCCGGCTCGGACATGGCGAGCGCGCCGACATGCTCGCCCGACAGCAGCTTGGGCAGGTAGCGGCGCTTCTGCTCGGGCGTGCCGTTGAGGCGGAGCTGGTTGACGCACAGGTTGGAGTGGGCGCCGTAGCTCAAGCCCACCGCCGCCGAGGCCCGGCTCACCTCCTCCATGGCCACGCAATGGGCGAGGTAGCCCATGGCGCTGCCGCCATACTCCTCCTCGACCGTGATCCCATGCAGGCCGATCGCCCCCATCTCGGGCCACAGGTCGCGCGGGAACTCGTTGCTGCGGTCGATCTCGGCGGCGCGGGGGGCGATGCGGTCGTCGGCGAAACTGCGGACGGTGTCGCGCAGCACGTCGCAGGTCTCGCCCAGGTCGAAATCCAGGCTGGTCGGCTGGTTGGCCGGCATGCGTTCCTCCCTGCTCCGCCGCCTGCCCGGCGGCTTACCGGTGCGGCGCGCCGTGCATCTGCGCGTCGATCGCCGCGACCGCCGTCATGTTCATCAGGCCGCGCACCGTGGTGGTCGAGCTCAGCACATGGGCCGGCCGTGCCGCGCCCAGCAGGATCGGCCCGATCGACAGCCCGTCGCCCAGCGCCCGCACCAGCGTGAACGCGATGTTGGCGGCATCAAGCGTCGGCATGACCAACAGGTTGGCCTGGCCGGTCAGTCGGCTGTTGGGATAGAGCCGCGCCCGCACGGCGTCGTTGAGGGCGGCGTCGGCCTGCATCTCGCCATCGACCTCCAGGTCGGGCGCATGGCGCTGCAGCCAGGCCAGGGCCTCCTGCATCTTGCGCGCCGAGCGCACCTCGCTGCTGCCGAAGTTGGAATGGCTGACCAGCGCCACCTTGGGCTCGATGCCGAAGCGCTGGACCTCGTGGGCGGCCAGCACGGTCATCTCGGCGATCTGCTCGGCCGTGGGATCGTCCGTGACCTGGGTGTCGCAGAAGAAGAACGTGCCGCGGTCCAGCAGCAGCACGTTGAGCGCGGCCACCGAGCGGACGCCGGGGGCGGTGCCGATCACGTCGATGACGTTGCGCAGGTGGCGGTCATAGCGCCCGACCAGCCCGCACAGCATGGCGTCGGCCTCGCCCCGGCGCACCATCAGGGCGGCGATGATGGTGGTGCGGGTGCGCACCATGGTCTTGGCGTCGTCGACCGTGATGCCGCGCCGCGCCATCAGGCTGTGATAGAGCTGCCAGTAGTCCTCGAAGCGCGGATCGCTCTCGGGGTTGACCACCTCGAAGTCGCGGTCCGGCACCAGCCGCAGGCCGAGCCGGGCGATGCGGCGCTTGATCACCTCGGGCCGGCCGACCAGCACCGGCCGCGCCAGGCCGTCGTCGACCACGCCCTGCACCGCGCGCAGCACCCGCTCGTCCTCGCCCTCGGCATAGGCGATGCGGCGCACGTCCTGGCGCGCCCGCTCGAACATCGGCCGCATGACCTGGCCGGAGCGGAACACGAACTGGGTCAGCTGCTGCCGGTACTGGGCGAAGTCCGCGATCGGCCGGGTCGCGACGCCGCTGTCCATCGCGGCCTTCGCCACCGCGGGCGCCAGCTCGACGATCAGGCGTGGATCGAACGGTTTCGGAATCAGGAACTCGGGCCCGAAGGTCAGCGGCTGGTCGCCATAGGCCTTGGCCACGATCTCGGACGGCTCGGCCAGCGCCAGGTCGGCCAGCGCCTTGACGCAGGCGATCTTCATCGCCTCGTTGATCGTGGTCGCGCCGACGTCGAGCGCCCCCCGGAAGATGAAGGGGAAGCACAGGACGTTGTTGACCTGATTGGGATAGTCCGAGCGGCCGGTGGCGATCACCGCGTCGGGACGGGCCGCCTTGGCGACCTCGGGCATGATCTCGGGCGTCGGGTTGGCCAGCGCCAGGATCAGCGGCCGTTCGGCCATGCGCTCGACCATCTCGGGCTTGAGCACGCCAGGCGCGGACAGGCCCAGGAACACGTCGGCGCCGCCGATCACCTCGTCCAGGTGGCGGGCATTGGTGCGCTGGGCGTAGCGCGCCTTGCGCGGGTCCATGAGCTCGGTGCGGCCCTCATAGACCACGCCGACGATGTCGGAGACCGTGACATTGCCGACCGGGAGGCCCATGTCGACCAGCAGGTCCAGGCAGGCCAACGCGGCGGCCCCGGCGCCCGAGGCGACCAGCTTGACCTGCCCCAGCTCCTTGCCGACCACGCGCAGGCCGTTGACCACGGCCGCCGCCACCGTGATCGCGGTGCCGTGCTGATCGTCGTGGAAGACCGGGATCTTCATGCGCGCCCGGCACTTGGCCTCGACCTCGAAACATTCCGGCGCCTTGATGTCCTCGAGGTTCATGGCCCCGAAGGTCGGCTCCAGCGCGGCGATGATGTCGACCAGCTTGTCGGGATCGCGCTCGTCGATCTCGATGTCGAAGACGTCGATGCCGGCGAACTTCTTGAACAGAACCGCCTTGCCTTCCATCACCGGCTTGGCGCCGAGGGGCCCGATCGCGCCGAGGCCCAGCACGGCGGTGCCGTTGGTGATGACCCCGACCAGGTTGCCGCGCGCGGTCAGCTGGGCCGCGGTGGTCGGATCGGCGACGATCTCCTGGCAGGCGTAGGCGACGCCGGGCGAATAGGCCAAGGCCAGTTCGCGTTGGGTCGCGAGCGGCTTGGTGGGCGTGATCGCCAGCTTTCCGGGCACCGGCTGGCGGTGATAGTCGAGTGCCGCGTTACGCAGGTCTTCAGCCATTCTCGGCACCCTTGTCGCACGGGCGCCGCGGCGCTTCCGGCGCTAGCGCCGAAGGGTAGCACACTGACCCGGATTGTTATGGTGCGGTCGAGAAGACTCGAACTTCCACGGGATCTCTCCCACAGCGACCTCAACGCTGCGCGTCTACCAGTTCCGCCACGACCGCACGGTTCCTGCCGGGCTGCGCCCCGTCTTGCGACGGCTCGCTTGCCAAGCGGCCCGTGGGCATACCAAATCGGGGGAACGGGTTCAAGCGGCGCAAGACGGGTGGCACGAAGTGGGCAGCGGCGACGTGACGATCGAATGGCTGACCGCGACGGATCCGGTCGAATATGCCGACGCCCTGGCGGCGATGGACGCCCGCGTCCACGCCATCCGGGCGGGCACGGCGCCGGAGCGGGTCTGGCTGCTCGAGCATCCGCCGCTCTACACCGCCGGCACCAGCGCCCAGCCCGCGGACCTGTTGGCGCCCCATCGCTTCCCGGTCCACGCCGCCGGGCGCGGCGGGCAGTACACCTATCACGGGCCCGGCCAGCGCGTGGCCTATGTGCAGCTCGATCTGGAGCGCCGGGGCCGCGACATCCGGGCCTATGTCCATGGCCTGGAAGCCTGGATCGTCGCGGCGCTGGCGCGCTTCGGCGTCCGCGGCGCCGTCCGCGCGGGCCGGGTCGGGGTGTGGGTCGAGCGCCCCGGCGGCGAGGCCAAGATCGCGGCCATCGGCGTGCGGGTGCGGCGTTGGGTCACGCTGCACGGGCTGGCCATCAATGTCGCGCCCGACCTGTCGCATTTCGCCGGCATCGTGCCCTGCGGGCTCAGCGGCTTCGGCGTGACCTCGCTGGCCGACCTGGGCGTGCCGGCGACCATGGCCGACCTGGACCGGGCGCTCCGCGACAGCTTCGCCGCCGTCTTCGGGGCGCCTGAGTCGCTCCGGCGCGCCGGCTGATGCCATGATCGAGACCGCCATCGTGGTCGAGGATGCCGATGCCAAGCGGTTTTTGGCGCGGCTCGCGCCGCTGTACCACCAGGAAGCCGAGAACTGCATGATCCTGTCGGCGGTCGAGCGCTTCGCCGAGCTCGCCGACCCGCCGGCCGCCCGTTATCTGGGCGTGACCGAGGACAATGCCCTGCTGCTGGCCGCCCATCTGCGCGGCGGCGCGCTGCTGCTGTCGTCGGGGCCGGAGATGGCCGCCGACGTGCTGGCCGGCGGGCTGCCGACCGAGATCCGCTCGATCTCGGGCCCGCGCCGGCCGGTCGAGCGCCTGGCCGCCATCATGTTGCGCGACCCCCTGCCGCCGCAGCAGCAGATCCTGTACCGCATCGACGAGCCGCCGGCCCCGCCAGCCGGCGCGCCGGGGCGGCGGCGCCTGGCCAACCAGGGCGACGTGCGCGTCGCCCAGGCGATGCTCGACGCCTTCATCGCCGAATCGCGGGCGCCCGAGGCGCGGATCACGGCCAAGCTGCACATCGACGCCAGCCGCCTGCATGTCTGGGACGACGGCGGCATCGCCGCGATCGCGGCCGTGGTCGGCGCCACCCGCAACAGCTATCGGATCGGCACCGTGTTCACGCGCGCCGACCGGCGCGGCCAGGGCTATGCCGGCGCCCTGGTGCGCGACCTGACCCGGGCGCTGCTGGGCAGCCGCGCCTTCGTCACGCTCCAGGCCGAAGAGGACAACGCGGTCGCCCATCGCCTGTACCGCGGCATCGGCTATGTCCCGATCGACCGCCAGACCACCGCCCGCATTCTGGTCCGCCGCGAGGACTAGGCGAGCTTGGGCGGCGCCTCGCCCAGGTCCCAATAGAGGCCGGCCATCATCGCCAGGCCCTCGCGCAGGATCGGCGCCAGGACATGCTCGTTGGGCGCGTGCTGCGAGCAGCCGGCATAGGAATGCGGGACCCAGATCGTCGGCAGCCCCAGGATGTCGCTGAAGCAATCATTGGGCAGCGAACCGCCCAGATTGGGCAGCAGCGCCGGGCGCCGGCCGAGCGTGCGCTCGATCGACGCGGCGGCCCATTGCGCCGCCGGATGGTCGGGGTCGAGCCGGGTCGCCGGGAAATAGCCCTTGTGCGCCGGGGCGACGGCCACCGCCGGGAAGCCATGGGCGTCGAGATGGGCGCGGATCGCCGGCAGGAAGCGCTCAGGCGGCACGTCGACGGTGAAGCGGATCTGGCAATGGGCCGACGCCCGGGGCGGGATCGCATTGACCGGGTTGTCCGGATTGCCGGTGGTGAAGGCCAGCACCTCCAGGGTATTCCAGGCGAACACCTTCTCGGGCCCGGTCAGGCCGGGCTCGCCCCACCAGGGATCGATCGCGGGCCCGCCCTCGCCCGGGTCGATCTCGAGGCCGGCCAGGGCGGCGCGCACCGAATCCGGAACCGCTGCCGGCACGATGCCGCGGACCTTGACCCGGCCCTTGGCGTCGATCAGCGCGGCGATGGCGTTGGCCAGGATCACGCCGGGGTTGGCCAGCAGGCCGCCCCAGTTGCCGGAGTGATGGCCGCCCTGGCGCAGATCGCAGGTGAGGTCGAAATTGAAGGCGCCGCGGGCGCCCATGAACACGGTCGGCGTGCCGGGCGACAGCCGCGGTCCGTCCGAGGCCAGCAGCAGGTCGGCCGCCAGCAGGTCGCCATGGGCGCGGCAGAAGTCATGGAGGCCCGGCGAGCCGATCTCCTCGCCGGTCTCGACCAGGAACACCGAATTGAAGCCCAGGCGGCCGCGCTCGGCCAGCACCGCCGCCAGCGCCGCCAGGTGAATGGAATGCTGGGCCTTGTTGTCGGCACTGCCGCGGCCGTAATAGCGCTCGCCCTCCTGGGTCAGCGTCCACGGGTCGAGGCCGTCGCGCCATTGCGGCGCCAGGCCGCGGATGACGTCGGCATGGCCGTAGCCGAGGACCGTGGGCAGGCCCGGATCCTCGATCCGCCGCGCCACCAGGAACGGACCGCCGCGCCCGCTGGGATTGTCGAACTGGCTGGTCTGATAGCCCAGGCGCTCGAAGGCCGGCCCGATCTCCTGCCCCAGATAGCGCGCGAGATGCGGGAAGCTGTCCGGCACCTGGCTTTCGGTCGGGATCGCCACGCGGCGCGCCAGGTCGGACAGGAAGCTGCCGTCGTCGAATCCCGCCGTCGCCAGCGCAACCGCCCCGGTCCGCATCATCGCCCGCCTCCGTCGCTGCCCGCCCAACAGCAGCCGACGGCGGCGGCGAATGCAAGCGCCGTCAGATCGCCGACCAGATCTCGATGCCGAACTCGGCCGCCAGCCGATGGAGATCGCGGAACTCGGCCCGGGCGTCGGCCACTTGGCGCTGCAGCCCCACGTCGCCGTGCGGATCGCCGGCCACGGCCCATACGGCCGCCAGCAGGCGATCCAGGCTTTCGCTGAGTTCCTGTTCCAGCAGGTCCAGATCGATGACGGTCATCCGGAAGCTCCTCGGCGCCCTCTTGCGCCGCGACCATCCTGCCGGTGCGGCCGTTAACGAATCGCTCCCGTCCGAGGCCGATGCGCAAAGGGCATGGCTGGCCGCCCCGGTCCCGTGGTGGGATGCCGACCATGAGCCTGCTGGAGATCCGCGCCTACGAGCCCGCCGACCGGGCGGCTGCCAACGACGCGCTGACCCGCGCCTTCGGGCGCAGTTTCCTGCCGGCGCTGATCCGCTGCGAGCAGCTGGCCAACGCCCACCTGCTGGTCGGCTTGGCCGACGGCCGAATCGCCGCCACGGCCAGCACTGTCGACTATGGCAGCCTCGGCTATATCGGGATGATCGCCGTGCCGCCGGAGTGGCGCGGGCGCGGCTTCGCCCGCCGGATCACCGAACGAGCGCTGGCGCTGGTGCCGGCGGGGGCCATGGCGCTGCTCGACGCCTCGCCGATGGGCGCGCCGCTGTATGAGCAGTTGGGGTTCCGGGACCACGGCGTGGCGGTGGTACTGCGCGCGTCCGATCAGCGACCGCGCGCAGCGGGCGCGGCGGTCGCGCCGCTGGTCCCGGCCGACCTGGCGGCCGTCCAGGCCTTCGACCGGGCGCAGTTCGGCGCCGACCGCGGCGCCGTGCTGGCGCTGCTGGCGCGGGAGCTGTCCGGCCGCGGCCTGGTCGCGCGGCGCGACGGCGCCATCGCAGGCTACGCCTTCGCGCAGGATCACGCGGTCGGGCCCTGCCTGGCCACCGACGCCGCGATCGCGGCCGACCTGCTGGCCGGCGCCCGGGCCTGCTGCCCGAGTGCCACGCCAACCCTGACGGTGCCCGGGGACAATGACGCGGCTCTGGCGCTGGCCGGGGCGCTCGGCTGGGTCGAGGACCGCCGGCTCCGCCACATGCTCCATCCCGCCGGACGGGGCGGCGCCGGCCGCTATCCGGTGCGCCGCGACCGGCTGTTCGCCTATGCCAACTTCCATTTCGGATAGCGGCGGACCGGCGGCCAAAAAAATCCCCCGGCAGAGGCCGGGGGGAGTGATCCTCGATCTCTGATAGATGAGGATCGGCCGTGGCGGCGCCAATGCGCTAGCGGGTCGCAGGGCGTGATCGCGGAGCGGCGCGACGCCGGCCGCCGTTGTCTCCCCGCAAGAGCGGGACATGCCGATGAAGTGCCTGTTGATGCTGGTGGTCTGCTTGAGCCTGTCGGGCTGCGGCGCGGTCGCGTTTCCGTGCCGGGTGGGCTCCGCCACGCTCAAGATCGTTCCGCTGGTCGGGCAGGTCGCCGCCGCCCCCACGGACGCCTGCGCCGACGTGATCGACCCGACGCTGACGCGATCGTAGGGTCTATGCTCGCATCTCAGCCACATCGCGAAATTGGGACCACGGAACCGGGCCGATAGCGCGAAGCCGATCTGCCATTCCCGTCGTCCCGAGCATGCCATTGCGCGAGCGGCATCGATGCGGCAGGCTGGCGCGGTGTCCATCGAGCCGACCCTGCATGCCGTCCACGACCCGGCCACCGGAGCGGTGGCCTATGCCGTGATCGACCGGGCGTCCGGGGCGGCGGTCGCGATCGATCCGGTGCTGGACTTCGATCCGCGGCGCGGCCGCATCGGCACGGCCACCGTCGAGCGGCTGCTGCGCGCGATTCGGGACGACGGGGCCACGCTGGCCTGGGTCCTCGAGACCCATGTCCATGCCGACCACCTGACGGCGGCCGGCTGGCTCGCCGAGCAGACCGGCGCCCGGATCGCGATCGGATCAGGCGTCGCCGCCGCGGAACGCCAGTTTGCGCCGGTCTACGGCCTCGACGGACCGAGCCGGGCGTTCGACCGGCTGCTGGCCGACGGCGACCGGCTGGCCGTCGGGGGCCTGGACATCGAGGTCATCGCGACGCCCGGCCACACCCCCGACAGCCTCAGCTACCGCATCGGCGACCGCGCCTTCGTCGGCGACGCCCTGTTCATGCCCGACGCCGGCAGCGGCCGCTGCGACTTTCCCGGTGGCGACGCGCTCGCGCTCTACGCGTCGTCGCGCCGCCTGCTGGCGCTGCCGGACCAGACGCGGCTGCTGGTCGGCCACGACTATGGGCCGGGCCGCCCGCCCGCCTGGGAGACCACCGTCGCAGCGTCACGCGCCGCCAACATCCACCTGCGCGACGGCATCGCGGCCGAGAGCTTCGCGGCCATGCGCCGCGCCCGCGACGCCACCCTGGAGCCACCGCTGCTGATGGTCTGGGCGCTGCAGGTCAATCTGTGCGCCGGGCGCCTGCCGGCGGCCGACGCCGGCGGCGTGCGCCGCCTGGCCCTGCCGCTCGACCGGTTCTGACGCCGCGTGCATCGACCGTTGCGCTTTGCTGCCGTAGTTCAGTGGTAGAGCACTCCCTTGGTAATCGGGTCGGCAGCTGGCAACGGCTTGAAAAGTAACGGATTTGCTGGCCACTGTGTGGTCGGGAATCGCCAGTTTGCACGGCGATCCCACGCAGTCCGAGAAGCCGCCGCGACTCGCCGGGGCTACATTCCGCCGCACCGCCCCCGACTACCATCCTTGCTCAACGCCGCCGGCTTGAGAAACCCGGGCTAAGCCGCGCGCCCGCTCTCGATGGTGGGCAAGCCGCCGGCGATGCTCATCGGTCAGCGAGATCGGCGAATTCCAGCGGAGTTCGTCGCGCGCCTGCTCGCTGAGACTCGGTGAGAACTCCGGTCTGCCTTGGTCGTCGAAGGTCACAAGCGCGCGGTCGAACGCGGCGTCCCACAGCGCCGAGAGGAGTAGCCCGTTATGCACGTCGAGCCTTTCCGCGTCGGTCTCGCATACCGCCCAGGGGACGATGTGAGAGGCACGAAGTAGGGCTGCGTCGGTGATGCCGGTCAGGGGACAGCGGCCCTGCCAGTAGTCCATAAGAGCCGATCCCAAAAGGTCTTGAATCGGATCAATATGTTGTGATTCGGTGCA
>CAZEFK010000261.1:0-9067 GCA_964511405.1 uncultured Comamonadaceae bacterium
GGCGAGCGGCTGGGGCCGCAGGCGGTGGCGGGCATGGCGGTGGTGGCGACGGGGGTTGCTCTGGCAGCACGGCGGCAATGACGACAGCAGCGGAAGACTATTGGGTCTTCGCCTATGGCTCGCTCATCTGGAACCCCGAGTTCCCTTACATCGACAAGGCGCCGGCTCTGCTGCGCGGCTATCACCGCAGCTTCTGCCTGTATTCCTGGCACTATCGTGGCACCCGCGACCGCCCGGGCCTGGTGCTGGGCCTGGACCGCGGCGGCTCCTGCCGCGGCGTGGTGTTCCGGGTCGCTGCCGCCGATGCCGCCCAGGCCAAGGAGCTGCTGTGGGAGCGCGAGATGATCGGCCACGCCTATCGCCCGGTTCAGGTGCCGGTGGCCCATGCCGGCGGCCGGGTGACCGCGCAGACCTTCGTGGTGCTGCGCGACAATCCGCAATATGCCGGCGGCCTGGATCCGGAATCGACGGCCCGGCTGATCGCGACCAGCTGCGGCGACCGCGGCGCCAACACCGACTATCTCTGGAACACCGTCGCGCACCTGCATGACATGGGCATCGCCGACGCCGGCCTCGACGCCCTGGCGCGGCGGGTGCGCGAGCTGTGCGCCCGCGGCTGCACCCGGCCCGAGCTGCCGCGCGTCGAGGCGTGAGCGACCCGCCGCATACACGGGCGAGCCTGGGCCAGGACCTGCGCCATCTGGGCCTGCGCCCGGGCATGACGGTGCTGGCCCACACCGCCATGAGCCGCCTGGGCTGGGTGTGCGGCGGCCCGGTCGCGGTGATCCAGGCCTTGCTGGACGCCATCGCGCCCGACGGCACCCTGGTGATGCCGGCATTCTCCAGCGACCTGACCGACCCCGCGCAGTGGACCGACCCGCCGGTGCCGGTGCCCTGGATCGCGCCGATCCGCGCCGCCATGCCGCCCTTCGATCCGCAGATCACGCCGACCCGCGGCATGGGCCGGATCGCCGAGCTGTTCCGCACCTGGCCCGGGACCTTGCGCAGCGGGCACCCGATCTGCTCGTTCGCCGCGCGCGGCCGCAATGCCCGCATGCTGCTGGCCGAGCACCCGCTGGAGGACGCCTTCGGCGAGCGGTCGCCGCTGGCCCGCCTGTACGAGCGCGCGGCCATGGTCCTGCTGCTGGGCGTCGGTTTCGAGGTGTGCACCGCCTTCCATTTGGCCGAGCCGCGCGCCCGGCCCGACCGGCCCCCGGTGTCCCAGGGCACGGCGCAGCTGCTGGACGGCCGCCGCCGCTGGGTCGAGTTCCAGGCCTATCCCCATGACGATGGGCCGTTTGCGGCGATCGGCGCTGATTTCGCGGCGGGCGGGCTGGTCGCAGACGGCCGCGTCGGCGGCGCCGAAGCCCGGTTCCTGCCGCTGCCCGAGGCAGTCGACTTCGCTACCGGCTGGCTGCGCCGCGCGCAATGAGGCGCCAGGCGCGCTGGACCAGCGACTCCGCCGGCGGACGGACCATCGGCGGCCCGTCTACGGGCGGCTGGTCCGCGGGCGGCTTGGCCACGCCCCAGGCGCGCGCGATCTGGTCGGTCGACGAGATGCCGGCATCCAGGAAGAACGGCGCCGGCCGGCCGTAGCGGCGGTCGGGATCGATGGCATGCGGGTCGATCGGCGCGCCATGCACCATGCCGTCGATCAGGTTGAGCGTCACCAGCTCCTCGCCCCAGCGGCTGCGCCAGACCCGGCGCAGATGGCCGCGGGCGCGCTCCTCCACCGACCACTCCAGGGACAGGCCGTGGACGTCGGTCCATTGCTTGGCCAGCTCGGCGGCGTTCAGCGGCGTGACCGTGCTGTCCGCGGTGCCGTGCCAGATCGACACCGCGGGCCAGGGGCCGGCATGGGGCGACGCGCCACGCACCCGGTCGCCCCAATCCTTGGCCGGCCGCGTGTGGCCCTGGAACATGGCGTCCAGGGCCTGGCGCACGTCGCCGGCGGACCCGTACGGCAGGCCGGCGATGATCGCGCCGCCGGCGAACAGCTCGGGATAGGTCGCCAGCAGGGCGGCAGCCATGGCGCCGCCGGCCGACAGGCCGGTGACGAAGATGCGGCGGCGGTCGAGTCCGTGGTCGGCGACCATCCGCTCGATCATGCCGCGGATCGACGCCACCTCCCCGGACCCGCGGGTGGTGTCCTCGGGCTCGAACCAGTTGAAGCAGCCCCTGGGGTTGTTGGCGACGCGCTGCTCCGGGCAGAGCAGGGCAAAGCCGTGGCGGTCGGCGCAGTCCGACCAGCCGCTGCCGCGATCGAACTCGGCGGCGGTCTGCAGGCAGCCATGCAGCGCCACCACCAGCGGCGCCGACGCGGGCAACCTGTCGGGCCGATGGGTCAGCATGCGCAGATTGCCGGGATCGGCGCCGAACGCGCCGACCTCGACCAGCCGGCCGGGATCGGCGTCGGACGGCGGCGCCGGCGCCCGCGCCGCCGCGGCCAAGGTCTCCCAGCGTCGGCGATAGCGGGTCAGCTGGTCGATCGTGCCGTTCAATCCGAGCATGGGATCTTCCTTCCACCTGCGGCCGGGAGAACGGCAGCCTTCCCCAGATGGTGCGGTGCAGCATAGAGCGCAACCGCGCTCAGATCGTCGGTCCCGGCATGGCATCCTGTCCCGACAGGAATGCCTCGGTCTCGCGATGGAGGGCGAAGCGGCCGGATTCCAGGTGCATCAGGTGGGTGCCGTGGCCGAGCTTGACGTCACGCTTGATCGGCGCCGCTGTGAAGCCGTCGAACAGGGTCCGGGCATCGTCGTCGGTAGTCAGGGAATCCCATTCGCCGCGCAGGATCGCAACCGGCGCGCGGATCTGGCCGGGATCGTAGGGCAGGCGCCCGCTCCACGCGGCGGCGATGTCGCTGGCCGGGCCGGCCGGGACGCGCACGGCCGGCGGCCGGCGCGACCGGGCGCCGGGATCGCTGTCCAGGTAGCGCTGGCCCCAGGTCTCGAACGCGCCGCGGTCGAGCACCGCCGCCGCCCCGGCCGGCACGTCGGCAACGAAGCGCGCCCACTGGTCGTCCAGGGTCACCTCGCGCCAGGCCGGCTGCGGTGTCGCCGGAGCGATACCCGTGCGCGGCGCAATCGGACCGAACAGCGCCAACCGGTCGACCAGCTCGGGGCAGCGCGCGGCGAAGCAGCCGGTCGCCAGGGTGCCCCAGGAATGGGCGACGATCGACGGTACGGCGCCGGTGCGCTCGCGGATGAACCGGACCGCGACCTCGATCTGGCGGCTGGCCAGCTCGGCCGTGCCCAAGGGCGGAGCCGCGTCGGGCGGCCCGGCCATCTCGGGATAGCGGTCGGACCGGCCATAGCCCAAAAAATCCAGGCCCCAGACGTCGAACCCGACACGGTTCAGCGCATCGCGCCAGGACCCACCGGCGAATCGGTAGGCGATCGACAGGCTGGACGGGAAGGTGGCGCCATGGACGTACAGCACCGGGCGCTGCCCGTCTCCGGCCGAGACTCCGGCCGCCGGCTGCCGGCACAACGCCAAGGACAGCCCCGCAACGGGGCTCGGAATGCGGAACCAGGTTTCGTCGGACATCGGCGACCTCGCTTGCGGTCTTGGAGCGGCAGGAACTGTGCCCTGCCGCTCCGACGCCGTCCGGCGCGGTCGCTTCGGCCCGAGCCGAAACGTCGGGCTATTGCTTGACCATCGTAAGATTGACCGGGGAATCGTACTTGTTATCGGCCCCGGTGCCCGAGTCCACAGCCCACGCGACGCCGCCCGTCAGGACGCCGCCCAGAATGTCGGCGACGGTGGCGCCGGCGACGCCGGAATGGTTGACGAAGGTCGCTTCCTGATAGCCGTCCTTGGTGCAACGAACCAAGATGTCCTCTTTGGTCTTGCGAACCGTCGCCGTCCCGGGCGTGGTCGGAATCGTGGCGATGCTGCTACCTTGCCGCTCGAGCCTGCAGGTCGCGCCGCCCGGGTTGGTGTTGACCGCAATATCTTGCGAAGTGCCGTCGAAAATAGCTGCGCATCCGGACAATGCAGCCGAAGCGAGAAGTAGCTGCATCATGTGACCGAAATGTTTCATAATCGCCTCCGCTGTTTTAGCTAGGCGAACTATCCGATAAATCAGAAAACCGCGCAAGTTGCATCGAATGCCGATAATCTACAGCCGATAGCCCAGCCGCGCCATCATCGGCCCGTGGTCGCGGACGATGCGGTTGGCCTGCGCGGGCGTCAGGCTGTCGCGCCAGCCGCCGGCGACGCCGCGGCGGAAGAACTGCGCCATGCGCGCCGGCCGCTCGATGAAGCCGGCGCCGGCCTCCTGGGCCTGGAGGGTGTCGAAGCGCGAGGCCGCGACCGCAATTGCCACGGCCTCGGCCGACGCCTCCAGGCCGACGAACCGGGCGACGCCGCCCAGGCGGCTTGCCGGGTCGGCGGCCATGTGCTCGTAGCGGAGCAGGTGGACCGGCACGCCCGGTCCATCGAGCCAGCTCTCGACATGGGCGCTCCAGCTCGACAGACGCTGCGGCAGCTGCGCCGCCAGCCCGGGGCCGGTCCGCGCGATGGTGTTGGCGGGGTCGGCCATGGCGGCGATCGCTTCGTCGATGGTCTTGCCCAGATGGTGGGCGAACGACACGGCAACGTCGCGCGGATCGCGCACGATGCAGACCACGCCGGCGGTCGCGTCAACCGGGAACAGGGCCGGCTGCCAGGCGTCGTGGACCTTGAGGATCAACGGTTCGGTGGCCTCGGCCGCCAGGACCCGGTAGCAGGCCGGACGCACCGCCTCGATCTCGGCATCGGTCAGCAAGGACGACGGCACGCCCGCGACATGGTCGAACCAGGGCCGCGCCGCGGCGATCGGGATGTCCAGGGCATTGAGGTCGACCGCGCCGCCGTCCCGGCGCAGGCTCGCCAGGAACGCGCGCACCCAGGTGTTGCCCGACTTCGGATAGGACGCCAGCCACCAGATGCCGGTCATGGCTGGGCCCTAGCGGGGGCCATGTCGGCCTCGATCCGGGCGGCCGTGGCCGGCAGCCGCTCGATCCCGGCCCACAGCGGCAGGCGGCGTGCCGGGACTGCCGCGCTCAGCCGGATGACGGCGTCGTTGAGGGCTAGCGGGGGCCATGTCGGCCTCGATCCGGGCGGCCGTGGCCGGCAGCCGCTCGATCCCGGCCCACAGCGGCAGGCGGCGTGCCGGGACTGCCGCGCTCAGCCGGATGACGGCGTCGTTGAGGGCGATCGGCGGGACGATGCGGGTCGCGGCGCGGCCACCCGCCACCAGATGGCGCAGCCGATCGGCCGCGGCCGGCCCATCCACCGGCGTGATCGCGTCCTGATCGGGCCCGCGCGCCGATTCCACGAGATAGAGCCGGTCCAGGCGCACGGGCGCGGGGTCGAATGCCGCGACCGGCACGCGGTAGCGCGGGCGATCCTGGCGGTCCCGGCCGAGGCCGGAGCGGCCGATGCCCAGCGCCTCGATGCTGTCCTCCCAGAGGGCCTGAAGCGGCAGACCGGGCAGCAGCAGCGGTCCGCCGAGGGCGCCGAGATCGATCACCGCCACCGCATCGGCGGCCAGCCGGTGTCCGCGGGCGACCAGCGCCGCGGCCAAGGTCGACTTGCCGGCCGCCGAGGGCCCGACCAGCGCGGCCCCGCGGCCGCCGATGGTGACGGCCGATGCGATCAGGGGCAGCAGCCCGCGTTGTAGGGCCAGGACCGCCAGCACCGGCCCCGGCAGGAAGGCCGGCCAGTCCGCGGCGTCGGACGCCGCCGGATCGACCACGATGTCACGGCCGCCGCGGATCGCGATCCGCGCGGCCCGGCCGACCACCAGCCGCACGGCGCGATCCCGGCCGACCTGCAGGATGGGGCCGTCCTCGACCGGATCGGCCAGGTCGGGCACCGGACCGAAGCGGATCGTGACCTGGGGCGGGCGGTCGTCGCCGTCCCAGGGCCAAAGGCCAGGCAGGGCCATCTCGGCCGCAACCCGCCAGCAGCAGATCCGGTAGTCCGTCGGCACACCCCCGGCATAGCGCGCGGCCGGTCGGATGGCCAGCCTCATGAGCCGCCCCCCAGATCCGACGCCCGCGGCCGGCCCGGCCTGAGCCGCCAGACCAGGGCAGAGTGGCCGCGCCGTTCGGTCCACGGTCCGGGCTCGGCCGCCGCGGCGGGCAGCAGCTCGGCCTGGAAGGCGGTGACCGACGGCATCAGCAGGTCCGTCCAGTCGCGATAGGCGGCCATCAGGTCGGCCATGGCCTCGGGGCCGCCATAGGCCGTAACGGCGTCGGGCTGCCAGATCGCCGCCGAGAGTCTGGATTCGTCCAGGATGCCGAAGCCGGTCAGCACGACGTCGCTGCCCGGCTGCCGCTCCGGGCCAAAGGCGCAGAACCGCGGCTCGGTGCGCGACAGGAAGGACCGGAAATCGTGGGTGCGGCGCATGAAAGAGTCGGGGCACAGCGGATCCAGCGCCTGACGCCTGATGCGTCCCGTCGCAGCGAGGTCAGCCAGCAGCGGCACCGCGTCGAGGTCGCGCGGCGCCCCGGCCGGACCGCCGGCCAAGCCGGCCGCGCGGACGAAATAGGCTGTAGCGGTCGCTTCGCTGACGAAGCCGGCGCCGACCCGGCGCAGCAACAAGACATCCTCGCCGTAGCCGCGGACCTGGATCGGCACCAGCAGCAGGCCGCCGGGGGCGACCTGGTCGAACAGGGCCGCCGGCACGTCCCACAGACCGGTGGTGACCATCACCCGGTCGTAGGGCGCGCCCGCGGCCCAGCCCAGGCTGCCGTCGCCGGCGATCACCTCGGCATTGGCGACACCGGTTCCGGCCAGGAAACCGCGGCTGCGGGCTGCCAGGTCGGCCAGGATCTCGACGCCGATGGCGCGCCCGCCGGGCCCCACCAGCTGGGCGATCACGCCCAGCAGCCAACCCGAGCCCGAGCCGATCTCCAGCACCCGCTGGCCGGGCCGGATATCCAACAGGGCCAGCAGCCGCAGCACGAAGCTGGGGACCGAGTTGGTCGACGGCAGCGCCGCGCCGTCGGCGCCGACATGGCGCAGGGCCTCGTCCTGATAGATGGCGGCCAGATGCCCGGCCGCGTCGCCCGATCGGACGTCATGCACGGGATCCTGGCCGGGCAGGCGGTAGCGGTCGACGAAGCGGTGGCGGGGACAGGCCCGGAACGCCGACCGCACGGGCTCCGGCAGGGCGTCGGGCAGGCCGTCATAGCGCCTGATGTCCATGCGCTCGAGCAAGGCCTGCAGGGCGGCGGGGGCGGCGGCATCCAGGTCGGACATGAACGGACCTCGAGGGACGGGACGACTCACCGGATTGAGGCGCCGGACGCCGAGCGGTCCGGACGCAGCGGAAAAATTTTCGAGATCGCGTCCGCCGAGGCCCGCGCTGCGCGCATCATCGGCCGAGATGTCCGCGCTCGACGATCCTGCCCCCGACGCCCTGGCCGCCGCCCAGCGCACCGCCGAGGCCTTGGAGCGCCTGGCGCCGGCCGATTTGCTGCGCCTGAAGCGCGTGGCCCAGCTGCGCGCCCGCACGCTGCCCGGCGTCGACTGGGACGACCTGCTGAGCGAGGCCCTGCTGCGCGCCCTCGACGGCAGCCGCCACTGGCCCGAGGGCGTGCCGCTGCTGGCGTTCCTGGCCGGGATCATGCGCAGCATCATGGACCATCGCGCCCACGACCGCCGGCGCTCGGCGGCACAGGCCATCGCCCGGCTGGCCGAGCCCACCCCGCCCGGCGACGCGGCCCTGCACGCCCGGCAGTGCCTGCTCGCCATCGATGCCCATTTCGCCGGGGATCCCGACGTCCGATGGCTGATCGCGGCCCATGCCGGCGCCGCCGAGCCGACGCTGCCGGCCAAGCGCCGCGAGGCGGCGCGCAAACGGCTGGCCCGCGCGATCCTGCGCGGCGACCTGGATGGATGGCTGCCATGACCGAGCCCACCCGCCACGGCCTGGAGGCCCTGGTCGACGCGCTGGTCGACCTGGTGCTGGCCGACGAAACGCCCACCGACGGGGAGCCGGCCGACGCCGCCATGTCCGTCGGCGATGTCAGGCGCATCGTAGCGGCCGGGCTGGCCGCGGCGGGCTATCGTCGGCCGACGCATCCCGAAACCGACCCGGACCCCATGGATGACGGCGACGAGCCGGCGGCGCCGCCCGGCCTGCCGCCCTGGCTGGGCTCCAAGCCGCCACAGCCGCGCTGATCGCCGCGGCTATACCAAGGGACCCCTGCAAACACTGCAACAGGGGATGCTGGCGCTCGCTATTTCCGTCATATTGATGGCGAGAATGGGACCAAGGCGGTCGCCTCGCCCGAGCCACAGAGGCGAGAGCGTACAGAGGCGCGGCGGGCCAGCGAGCCCGGCCGTGCGTTTGTGTGTCAAGTCGACCAGAAGTTGAGCGCGAATCGACGGAGTTGACGAGTGGCTAGCATGTCCGAGGGACCGAAGATCGAAGTCGCCTCTGTCGGCCTGGCGGCGCTGATCGAGCAGGTGGCCCGGACGACCTTCGGCCTCGCCTTCACCGACGGCCTGAATCCGGCACAGTGGGCAGCCCTGCGCTACTTCTCGCGCGCCAGCGCCCCCGCGCGCACACTCACCGGACTGGCGGGCTATCAGGGCACGACCCTGGGCACCACGTCGCGCAGCATCGCGGCGCTGATCGCCAAGGGCTATCTCACGCGGGAGGTCGATCCTGCCGACCGGCGGCGCGCGCTGGTGGCGCTGACGCCGCGCGGCCGCGAGCTCTTGAAGTCGGATCCGCTGCTGGCGCTGGCCCAGGCGATCGACGACCTGCCCAAGGACAGCCGGGGAACCGTGGCCGACGCCATGGAACAGCTGCTGCGCGCCCTGATGGCGCGCCGCGCGCCGGCCAAGCTGCGCCGCCGCGCCGGCGGCGCGCGGGTCGCCTAGAAGCCGGATGAGATCAGGTTGACCCGCCCGAGAAAGCCTCGGACCGCAGGGAGTCCCCCTCCACCCGACCTCCTCCCACAAGGGGAGGAGGAGTTCTGTCGCAGCAGCTTCGCCCCTCCTCCCCCCGTGGGCTAGCGTTCGCACACATCTTTTTCTACTCAGAGATGTGTTTTAGATGATG
>CAZEFK010000262.1:0-9062 GCA_964511405.1 uncultured Comamonadaceae bacterium
TATTACTATCCGGGCAAGGGCTTGGACCAGCTCCGCGTCGAGATGCTGAGCTACCTGGAGCGCGGCTACACGGTCGTGAAGATGAAGGTCGGCGGTGCCTCGATCGACGAGGATCGGGCGCGCATCGAAGCCGTGCTGGCCGAGATCGGCGGCCGGGCGCGCCTCGCGGTCGACGCCAACGCCCGCTTCGGCCTGGAGACTGCGATCGCCTATGCCAAGATGCTGCGGGAGTACCCGCTGTTCTGGTACGAGGAGGCGGGCGATCCGCTCGACTACCAGCTCCAGGCGGCACTGGCCGAGTTCTATCCCGGCCCCATGGCCACCGGCGAGAACCTGTTCAGCCACCAGGACGCCCGCAACCTGATCCGTTACGGGGGCCTGCGGCCGGACCGCGACTGGCTGCAGTTCGACTGCGCCCTGTCCTACGGCCTGTGCGAATATCGGCGCACGCTGGCCATGCTGGCCGCCCACGGCTGGTCGCCGGCGCGCTGCATCCCCCATGGCGGCCATCAGATGTCGCTGAACATCGCGGCCGGGCTGGGGCTGGGCGGCAACGAGAGCTATCCCGACCTGTTCCAGCCTTATGGCGGCTTCCCCGACGGCGTCGCGGTGGTCGACGGCCACATCACCATGCCCGACCTGCCCGGCATCGGCTTCGAGGGCAAGGCCGATCTCTATGCCGAGATGGCGGCGCTCGCCCACTGAGGGCGGGTCACCCCACGGCGGCTGACGCGCCGGCCGGGCGGCCCTACCATGACCGCCGGCATCACGGAGAACGGATATGTGCGCATGAACAACGTGCTGCCCGGCTGGATCGACAGCCTGCCGGCCACCGAGGAGCGCCGGCAGAGCGTGCCGATGGGGCGCTACGGGCGCAGCGCCGAGATCGCCGCCACCGTGGCCTTCCTGGCCTCGGACGGCGCCGGCTACATCACCGGCCAGAACATCCGGGTCGATGGCGGCCTGATGCGGTCGATCTGACCGGACCCATGCGCGCAACCGGGGCCGCCATGCGGGAACACCGCGTGGCAGCCCCGGCCGCGCCGCTATAGTGGCGGGCGCAATGTCCCCAGGCCTGTATCTCGTCCGTCGCGCCCTGGGGTTCGTGGTGGTCCTCATCGGCCTGTCGGTGGTCATCTTCGTGGTAGCGCGGCTGGTCCCCGGCGACCCGGCGCGCATCGCGCTGGGGCCGCAGGCGACGCCGGAGCAGGTGGCCCAGCTCCACCGCGAGATGGGGCTCGACGATCCCGCCATCGTCCAGTACGGCCGCTACCTGGCCGGCGTGCTGCGCGGCGACCTCGGCCGCTCGACCTTGACCGGGCGGCCGGTCGCCCGCGACATCGCCGAGGCGCTGCCGGCGACCCTGGAGCTGGTGCTGGTCACCCTGGCCACCATCCTGGCGCTGGCGCTGCCCATGGGGATCCTGGCCGCGCGCTGGCACAACACCGCGCTCGACACCGTCACCCGCCTGGTCTCGCTGCTGGGGGTGGTGACGCCCGGCTTCGTGGTCGCGATTCTGCTGCAGCTCCTGGCGGCCGACAGCGGCCGGCTGGTGCCGCTGACCGGGCGGCTGTCGACCGACCTCGGCGTCGGCCCCGATCTCACCGGCTTCGCCCTGGTCGATGCCGTGCTGCAGGGCCGGCTGGACATGCTGGGCGACGCCGCGCTGCATTTGCTGCTGCCGGCCGCAGCGCTGGCGGCCGCCGGCATCGGCCAGGTCACCCGGATCACCCGCTCGGCGATGCTGGACGTGGCGCGGCGCGAGCATGTCGAGACGCTGCGCAGCTTCGGCGTGCCGGCGCGGGTGATCGTGCTGAAATACATGCTGCGCCTGGCCAGCGTAGCGCCCCTGACCATCCTGGGGCTGGAGTTCGCGTCGCTGATCGGCAATGCCTTCGTGGTCGAGCTGGTGTTCGCCTGGCCGGGCATCGCCAGCTACGGCGTGCGCGCGATCCTGTCCAAGGACTTCAACGCCGTCATGGGCGTGGTCCTGGTCTCGGGCCTGTTCTTCGTGGTCGCCAACCTGGTCATCGACCTGGCGGTCGGGTTGATCGACCCGCGCCTGCGCCAGGGTACGGCATGACCGAAGCCATGGCCGTCGGCGTCGAGGCCGCCCCGTCCAATGCGGCCCGCGCGTGGCGCCGGCTGCTGCGCAATCCCGCCGCCGTGATCGGGGCCGCCATGGTGCTGTCGGTGGTCCTGGCGGCGCTGCTGGCGCCGGTGCTGGCGCCCTATCCCGGCCATGCCGGCGCGGTGCTGGACTTCCGCAGCCGGCATCTGGCACCGAGCCTCGTGCATCTGATGGGCACCGACAATGTCGGCCGCGACCTGTTCAGCCGGGTCCTGTTCGGCTACCGCGTCTCGCTGCTGCTGGTCGCCGGCGTGCTGGGCGTGTCGGTGCCGCTGGGCGCAGTGCTGGGCCTGTGCGCGGGCTATTTCGGCGGCTGGGTCGAGACCGTGATCATGCGGCTGACCGACATCATGCTGGCCATGCCGCCACTGGTCATGGCCCTGGCGATCACCGCCGTGCTCAGCCCCGACCTGGTCAACGCCATGATCGCGATCACCACCCTGTGGTGGACCTGGCATTGCCGGCTGGTCTACCGCGTCACCCGCAGCGTCGTCGCCGAAGACTTCGTCGAGGCCGCGCGCCTGTCCGGCGCCTCGCACATCCACGTGCTGTTCCGCGAGATCCTGCCCAACTGCATGGCCGCGATCTCGGTCAAGAGCACGCTCGACGCCGGCTTCGTCATCCTGTTCGGCGCCACGCTCAGTTTCCTCGGCCTGGGCGTGCAGCCGCCGACCCCGGACCTCGGCACCATGGTGTCGTCCGGCGCCCAGTTCCTGCCCGACCAGTGGTGGGAGGCGGTAATGCCCGGGTTGGCCGTGCTGTACACCATCCTGGGCTTCAACCTGCTGGGCGACGGCTTGCGCGACATGCTGGACGTCGAGCTGCCATGACGGCGCCGCTGCTCGAACTCCGCGGCCTGAGCGTCGGCTTCCTGGCCGACGGGCGCCTGGTGCCGGTGGTCCAGGACCTGGACCTGGCGATCGGCGAGGCCCAACGCGTCGCCGTGATCGGCGAATCGGGCAGCGGCAAGACGGTCACGATGAAGAGCATCATCGGGACCCTGCCGGGCAGCGCGCGCATGCTGGGCGGAGAAATCCGGTTCGCCGGCGCCGACCTGCTGACCCTGCCGCGCGCCCAGCGCGAGCGGATGAAGGGCACCGAGATCGCGATCATCCACCAGGATCCGCTGGCCGCGTTCAACCCGGTGTTCACGATCGGCAGCCACCTGGACGACGTGCTCGACTACGCCGACCGCCGGCTCGGCACGCCCAGCCGCGCTGCCGAGCGCACCGAGCGGATCATGGCGGTGCTACGTCAGGTGCAGCTCAAGGACCCGGCACGGGTGCTGCGCAGCTACCCCCATCAGCTCTCGGGCGGCATGCGCCAGCGGGTACTGATCGGCATGGCGCTGCTGCACCGGCCGCGGCTGCTGATCGCCGACGAGCCGGGGACCGCCCTGGACGTCACCACCCAGGACGAGATCCTGCGGCTGCTGCAGGAGCTGGTCGCGACCGAGCGGCTGACCCTGCTGATGGTGACCCACAACCTGGCGATGGTCCGCCAGACCGCCGACCACGTCTATGTCATGCATCGCGGCCGTCTGGTCGAGCAAGGCTCGGTCCGGCAGCTCTTCGACCGCCCCGCCGAGGCCTACACCCGGCGGCTGATCGAGGCGATCCCGCCGCTCTACGGCCCGCGCGTGCAGGCCTCGGCCGCGTCCGACGGCGCTGCGCCCATCGTGGTGGCCGACGGCCTGGGCAAACAGTTCCAGCGACCGCGCGGCTGGTTCCGGCGCGCCGGGCCGCCGGTCGCGGCCGTGCGCGACGTCGGCTTCCAGCTCGGCCGCGGCGACATCTTCGGCATTGCCGGCGAGTCCGGCTCGGGCAAAACCACAGTCGCACGCATGGTCATGGGCCTGGTCCCGGCCAGCGCCGGGCGCATCGAGATCGACGGCCGGCCGGTCGAGTCCTGGCGCCGCGACCCGGGGTTCCGGCGACGCATCCAGATGATCTACCAGAACCCGGGCTCGTCGCTGAACCCGCGGCGCACCGTGGCCCAGGCCCTGGACGTGCCGCTGCGCTTCGCCGGCGTGCGCGACCGCGCCGCCGCCGTCGCGGCCCTGCTGGCCCAGGTGGAGCTGCCCGCGGCCTTCGCCCAGCGCTATCCGCACCAGTTGTCGGGCGGCCAGAAGCAGCGGGTCGCGATTGCCCGGGCGCTGGCGGTCGAGCCCGAGATCCTCGTGCTGGACGAGCCGACCTCGGCGCTCGACGTGTCGGTGCAGAAGACCGTGATCGACCTGCTGCTGCGGCTGCGCGCGGCGCGGCGGCTGACCTACCTGTTCATCAGCCACGACCTGTCGCTGATGCGCAACGTGTGCACGCGCATGGCCGTGATGTGGCGCGGCCAGATCTGCGAGCAGGGCAGCGTCGCCGAGGTCTTCGAGCGCCCGCGGCACCCCTACACCCGCGCCCTGATCGCCGCGGTGCCGGTGCTGACCGACGCCGAGGAGCAGGCCAAGCCGCCCGTCACCCTGGAGGAGCGCCGCGCCGTGCTCGCCTCCACGACCGAGTGAAAGGACAGGCATGTATCGCATCGGCGTCGATGTCGGCGGCACCAACACGGATGCCGTGGTCATGGCCGGCCGCACGGTCGCGGCCGCGGTCAAGGCCAGCACCACGCGCGATGTGACCTCGGGCGTGCAGGAGGCCCTGACCCGGGTGCTGGAGCGCGCCCGGGTCGCCCGCGCCGAGGTCGGCGCGGTGGTGATCGGCACCACCCACTTCACCAACGCCATCGTCGAGCGCCGGCACCTGATGCCCACCGCCGCGGTGCGGCTATGCCTGCCGGCCGGCGCATGCCTGCCGCCCATGGTCGACTGGCCCGACGACCTGCTGGCCGCAGTCGGCGGCCATGGCTACATGGCCCATGGCGGCAGCGAGTTCGACGGCCGGCCGATCGCGCCGCTCGACCCGGCCGAGATCGCGGCCATCGGCCGCGACATCCGGGCCAAGGGCATCGGCGCCATCGCGGTGACGGCGATCTTCAGCCCGGCCGATGCCGCCATGGAGCGCCAGGCCGCCGAGATCCTGGCCCGCGCAGTGCCCGGAGCGCGCCTGGTGTGCTCGGCAGACATCGGCCGGGTCGGCCTGCTGCAGCGCGAGAACGCCGCCATCCTCAATGCCAGCCTGCTGGACCTGGCCGGCCGCACGGTCGACGCCTTCACGGCGGCGCTGGCCGCCTGCGGCCTCGCCTGCCCGGTGTTCATCAGCCAGAACGACGGCACGCTGATGGACGCCGACGGCGTGCGCCGGCATCCGGTGCTGACCATCGCCAGCGGCCCGACCAACTCCATGCGCGGCGCCGCGTTCCTGACCGGCACCGCGGATGCCGTGGTCATCGACGTCGGCGGCACCACCAGCGACGTCGGCCTGCTGCAGCACGGCTTCCCGCGCGAGGCGGCGCTGGCCGTCAGCGTCGGCGGCGTGCGCACCAACTTCCGCATGCCCGACGTCACCAGCTTCGGGCTGGGCGGCGGCTCGCTGGTCCAGGGCGACGCCGCGCAGGTGACGGTGGGCCCGCGCAGCGTCGGCTATGAGATCACCCGCCGCGCCCTGGTGTTCGGCGGCGACACCCTGACCGCCACCGATGTGGCCGTGGCCTTGGGCATGGCCGAGGTCGGCGACCGCCGCCAGGTCGCCGGGCTCGATCCCGCCCTGCTGCGCGCCGCCAAGGCGGCCATGGACGACGTCGTCGAGCAGGCGGTCGAACGCGCCCGCGTCTCCGCCGATCCCGTCCCGGTGATCGCGGTCGGCGGCGGCAGCATTTTGCTGCCCGACCGGATCGGCGGCTTGGCCGTGGTGCGGCCCGAGAACTTCGCCGTGGCCAATGCGGTCGGCGCCGCCATCGCCCAGGCCAGCGGCGAAGTCGACCGCGTGGTGTCGCTGGCCGGCGGGATGACGCGCGACCAGGCGCTGGCCCAGGCCGAGGCCGATGCCCGTGCGCGCGCCGCCGCGGCCGGCGCCGATCCCGACACCATCGCCGTGGTCGAGCGCGAGGACGTGCCCCTCGCCTACCTGCCCGGCAACGCCACCCGCGTCCGCGTCAAGGTCGCCGGCGAGATGAGGCTGTGATGCGCACCCTGAGCCACGACGACATCGACGCCATCGCCATCGGCGCCGCCATCCTGGGCACCGGCGGCGGCGGCAATCCCTATATCGGCCGGCTGCGCTGCCAGCAGCAGCTCAAGGCCGGCCGCCAGGTCCGCGTGATCGGGCTCGACGAACTGGCCGACGACGCCCACGTGGTGGCGGTCGGCGGCATCGGCGCGCCGGTGATCGGCATCGAGAAGCTGCGCCAGGGCGAGGAATGCCTGCGCGCCCTGCGCGCCGTGGAGGACCTGTCGGGCGCCAGGATCGACGCCGTGATCGCCTTCGAGATGGGCGGCTCCAACTCGATGGCGCCGATGGTGACCGCAGCCCAGGCGGGGATCCCGGTGGTCGACGGCGACGGCATGGGGCGGGCCTTTCCCGAGCTGGACATGACCACCTTCAGCATCTACGGCCACCGCTCCGCCCCGGCAGCCTTCGCCGACGACAAGGGCAACGTCACGGTCGTGCGCCACGCCCTCGACGACAAATGGGTCGAGCGGCTGGGCCGCGCCGCCGCCATCGCCATGGGCGGCTCGGCCGGCTCGGCGACTGCGCCCATGGCCGGCGCCTTCGTCAAGCGCACGGCCATCCCCGGCACCCTCACCAAGGCGCTGCAGCTCGGCCGGGCCGTGCTGGAGGCCAACCGCGTCCATGCCAATCCGATCGACACCATCTGCGCCCGCGAGGGCGGCCTGCGCCTGTTCGAGGGCAAGATCGTCGACCTGGAGCGGCGGCTCGAGGGCGGCTTCGCGCGCGGCGAGATCGCGCTCGAGGGCTTCGGCGCCTCGGCCGGCCAGCGCGGCCGCATCGCCATCCAGAACGAGTTCCTGCTGTTCGCGCGCGACGGCGCCGTGGTCGCCACGGTCCCGGACCTGATCCTGGTGCTGGACCACGAGTCCGGCCACGCCATCACCACCGAAGTGCTGCGCTACGGCCAGCGCTGCGCCGTCGTCGGCCTACCCTGCCACCCGCTGCTGCGCTCGGAGGTCGCCCTCGCCGTCGTCGGGCCGAAAGCCTTCGGGCTCGGCGACCTGCCTTACCGCCCGCTTGCCGCCGCTTGACCACAGGAGGACCCCGATGCGCCGTCTCGTCCGCTTCACCACCGCCCTGGCGCTGAGCGCCGCAGCGGCCACGCCCGCCTTGGCCAAGACCGCGATCACCGTCACCACGACCCAGGTGTTCGGCTCGATCGACCCGGCCAAGGTCAAGGACTACACGGAATACATGGCGGCGGTGAACACCTACGAAGGCCTGACCACCGTCGACGCCAAGGGCAACAGCCTGCCGCTGCTGGCCGAGAGCTGGGACATCTCGCCCGACCACAAGACCTACACCTTCCACTTGGCCAAGGCCGCCTTCCAGGACGGCAAGCCGGTCACGGCCCAGGACGTGGTGTGGTCGGTCAAGCGGCTGCTGGCGATCAACAAGGGCCCGGCGTTCCTGTTCGCCGGCCTGATCAGCCCGGACAATGTGGTGGCGGTCGATCCCGCGACGGTGCGGATCACGCTCAACCGCGTCTATGCGCCGTTCCTGGGCACCACCGCCCTGCTGCTGGTGGTCAACAGCGAGCTGGCGCAGGCCAACGCCAAGGGTGAGCCCTGGGCCGAGGGCTACCTGGCCGACCACTCGGCGGGCTCCGGGCCTTATTGGGTGCAGTCCTTCACCCATGGCGGCCAGCTCGTCATCGACCGCAACGAGCAATATCGGTTGAAGCTCTACGGCGAAGGCAAGCCGATCGACGAAGTGCGCTTCGTGCCGACCACCGACGAGGCCACCGTCAAGGCCATGGCCAGCCGCGGCGAGCTGGGGCTGAGTTCGCGCTACCAGGCCAACGAGACCTTCGACGCCATCGCCAAGATGAAGGATTACCGGATCATCACCAACCCGACGGCCAGCGGGTACTACATCAAGCTGAACCACAAGGTGGCGCCGACCGACGACATCCATGTGCGCAAGGCGATCGCCTATGCCATGGACTACGCCACGGTGCGCGAGCAGCTCTATCCCGGCGTGCCGGTCAACGGCCCGCTGGCGAGCGTCTTCGGTGACGCCTATCCGGCCGACCTGCCGGTTCCTGCCCAGGACCTGCAGAAGGCCGCCGACGAGCTGAAGCAGAGCAAATATGCCGGGCACGGCAAGATCCCGCTGGTCCACGCCTATGTCGCCAGCACCAAGTTCGAGGAGGAGGTCGGCCTGCTGCTGAAGTCGGTGCTCGACCCGCTGGGCTTCGACGTCACGCTGCAGCCCGAGCCCTGGAACCGGATCACCGAGCTTGCCAGCAAGCCCGAGACGACGCCGGCTTCGGCCCAGATCTTCAACGGCCCGACCTATCCGTCGCCGGACAGCGTGTTCTACATTCAATACCACTCGAAGGCGTCGGGCACCTGGTCGTCGATGAGCTGGCTGCAGAACCCCGACGTCGATCGCCTGATCGACCAGGCGCGCGAGGAGACCGACCCCGCCAAGCAGAACGCGATCTACAAGGCGCTGCAGAAGACGCTGGCCGACGACCAGTCCGACGTCTACCTCCTGACCGCCTTGGAGCGGCAGGCGATCCACAAATGCCTGACCGGCTACCAGTGGCTGCCGATCCAGAGCTTCGGCTTGAACTTCGCCAAGTTCAGCTGGACCTGCAGCTGAGGCCGCGCCACGGCCTCGGGGAGGACCTATGGCATTCACACATCCTTCATTGGCTATTCCGACCAAATTCTTTGCTCGTCATTCTCGCGAACGCGGGAATCCAGTTGGCTCGACGCAGGTATCAACAGAAACTATGTCGAGCTTGCCACACGGCTGATAGGGGTCGGGAAGGTTTGGCCTCCCCGCCCTCCGAACCGTACGTG
>CAZEFK010000263.1:0-9054 GCA_964511405.1 uncultured Comamonadaceae bacterium
GGCGCTCGGGCGCGCTATCGTGCGCGAGCCGCGGGCCTTCCTGCTGGACGAGCCGCTGTCCAACCTGGACGCCAAGCTGCGCGTGCAGATGCGCGCCGAGATCCTGCGGGTGCATCGGGCCGTGGCCGCAACCGCTGTTTACGTCACCCACGACCAGGTCGAGGCGATGACCATGGGCGACCGGATCGTGGTCATGAACGCCGGGCGCATCCAGCAGGTCGGCACCCCCGACGCGCTGTACGATGCGCCGGCCAACCGCTTCGTCGCCGGCTTCATCGGCACGCCGGCCATGGGCTTCCTGGACTGCCGGGTCGAGCCGGCCGGCGGCGCCGTGACGCTGGCCGCCGGCACGGCGCGCATCGCCCTGGCCCCAGACCAAGTCCGGGCCGTCGGCCGCAGCCGATCCGGCCGCGTGACCGCCGGGATCCGGCCCGAGCGGCTGACGTTGGCCGATCGGCCTGTTGCGGACGGCCGCTGGTCGATCGCCGGCACCGTCGACGTCGTCGAACGGCTGGGCGCCGAGCAGCTCGTCCACGTCGCGACCGACGCCGGCCTGCTCACCGCGCGGATCTCGCGCGACCACGCCGCCAGGATCGGGCATCAGATCTGGGTGGCGGCGGAGCCTCGGCATCTCCATCTCTTCGACGCCGACAGTGGCGAGGCGCTCACCCCGTGACCCAGATCCCATGACCCAAATCTATGTCGATGGCGACGCCTGCCCGGTGCGCGCCGAGGTCGCCCGGATCGCCGCGCGCCTGGGCCTGGAGGTCCTGATCGTCACCAACGGCGCCCGGCCGATCCGGCCCTCCGACGATCCCCGGATCCGGCTGGTCCTGGTCGGAACCGGCGCCGACGCGGCCGACGACTGGATCGCCGAGCGGATCGGCCCCGCCGACGTCTGCGTGACCGCCGACATCCCGCTGGCCGCGCGCTGCCTCGCGGCCGGCGCCCGCACCCTGGCGCCCAACGGCCGGACCTGGACCAAGGACAATATCGGCAACGCCCTCGCCGGCCGCGCCCTGGCCCAGCACCTGCGCGAGACCGGCGCCGTCACCGGCGGCCCGCCGCCCTTCGCCAAGGCCGATCGCTCGCGCTTCCTGGTGGCGCTGGACGCCCTGCTGCAGGCGGCGCTGCGCAGTCGCGCCAGCCCGACCCAGCCGTAAACAGCGTCACGCCCCGAGCCTGGGTGACGGCGTCGCGCGCATCGAGGGCCGCTCGGCGATCCGGTCCCACCAGGCGGCCAGGCGCGGGTGGCGCCCCAGCAGCTCGGCACCCTCTGGGGCGGCGCGCAGATAGGCGGCCATGGGTGCGGCATGCAGGTCGGCCAGCGACAGCGCAGGCCCGGCGAGCCAGGGGCCGGCGCCCATCAGGTCACCGAGTACCGCCAGGCAGCGCTCGGTGGCGGCCAGCCCGCCGGCCAGGCGCTCGGCGTCGGTGGGCACGCCCTGGGCCGGCTTGCGCATCCGTTCGACGTACACGTCCCACACCATCGGGCGGTAGCCATAGGCGTCCAGGATGCCGACCAGCTGGGCGACTCGCGCGCGGCCGCGCGGGTCGGCGGGCTGCAGCGCCGGCCCGGGCAGCGCCTCGTCGACATAGCGGCAGATCGCGGCCGTCTCGAACAGCTCCAGCCCGTCATGCGAGAACGCCGGGATCTTGCCGAAGGGATGGCGGCGCCGGTAGTCGGCGGGCGGCCCGGCCGGATCGAAGATGTCGATCTCGTGGAGCCGGTAGGCCACGCCCTTCTCCACCAGCGCCAGGCGCGCGATGCGGGTATAGACGCTGTAGGCGGCGCCGTAGAGGACGGGATCGGCCATGGCGTCAGGCTCGCTCAACCCGGCAGCGCCGGCAAGGCCGATCCCGACAGGCCGATCCCGCCGGCGCCAGGCAGCCCAGCCCGGCCAGCGTCTCGGACGGCTCTCGGGCCCAGCGGGAGTGGGCGCAGCCATAGGACCTCGACGAGCCTCAAACAGATGAGTACAATTCGGGAACGCCAGTGAGGAGCCTCCACGTGTCGGATCGATCGGCTGTGCGCATCTTCGACGTCACCGGACTATTCGGCGGCGTTGGAGGCCTGGAACTCGGCCTCTCACGCGCCGGCCATCGTGCGAGCGCCTTTTGCGAGATCGATCCCGAAGCCGCCTCGGTGCTTGCCGCCCGATTCCCGGAGGCAGCATTGACACGCGATATCCGCGTCACCAGCGAAGTCGTTGCGACGATATCGGCAAAATCCGATCTGCTGACCGGAGGCTTCCCTTGCACGGACCTCAGCCAGGCCGGCCGTGTCCAAGGGTTCGCAGGTGGACGCTCCAGCCTCGTCCGCGACGCCCTGAAGCTGCTGGCGGCGCGCCCGTTCCCGCACGTCGTGCTCGAGAACGTCCCCAATTGGCGCTCGCTGCACAGAGGTGAATATCTCCGTGAAGTGGTCGACGCCCTCGAGCTGCTCGGCTACCGATGGGCCTATCGCACGGTCGACGCCCTCGCGTTCGGGACGCCGCAGCGACGCCTGCGAATCTTTCTTTATGCTACGCTCGAGGGCGATCCGCGGGATGTTCTTTTCCACGGTGATATCGCCCCTGCCGACACCACGTGGGATCTCGACGAGCGCGCCCATGGGTTCTATTGGACGGAAGGCACGCGCGGCCTCGGCTGGGGCGAGGACTGCGTGCCCACGCTCAAGGGCGGTTCGACAATCGGTGTGCCCTCGCCACCGGCAATCCTGCTGCCGCCGACCCTCGGCGTGGCAGGGCATACCTCGGTCGGCGAATTCCGACTCATCGTCCCGGATATCCAGGACGCCGAGCGCCTTCAAGGTTTGCCGCCCGGCTGGACGGCCGGGGAACGGACGGTAGACGGCGGCGCGTTCCGGAACCGCCGCCGCTGGCTGCTGGTGGGAAACGCGGTGAACACCAGGGCGGCCGCGTGGCTCGGCGAACGCCTGGCTTCTCCTCGGCGCTACTCGGGGCCAGACGGTGCGATCCTGGACGCAGGCTCGCCCTGGCCCGCCGCCGCCTGGTTCGATGGTAGCCGGCGCCGCGCCGCGCCGATCGGAACCTGGCCGTTCGCCGAAGACCGGGAGCCGCTGACGGACTTCCTCCAATTCCCGGGAATGCCGCTGTCTGCGCGCGCAGCGGCCGGATTCCTGGGCCGCCTACTCGGCGGACGCCTGCGCCATCGTCCCGGATTCGCCGAGGCGGTCCGCAGCCACATCGAACGGCTCGATTCGCGGCCGATACCGCGACGGGCCGCCTGATCAGAGGGGTTCGTCCTCCCCGTCCTCGCCCAGGTCCGGCGCTAGGAGAGTCACCGCCTCGCCATCGTCCCACTCGAACGGCGGCGCGTTGCGATGATCGTAGGTGGCGACGATTTCGGCGATCAACGCCTCCATGCCGAGCATGGCACGCGGACGTCCTCGCCGCGGCGGGGGGACGTTCACGTCGAAGAAGGCCACGCGTCCGAAGATGGCCTCGTCGGCCTTGGTATCGTAGAGGCCGATGAATACCCGCTCGAACAGCATGGCCGCGTCCTCGTGGGAATCGCGACCGGCACGATTGCGGAACACCTGCACCGCGGCACCGAAGCTGGACACGGCGGTGAGGCCGTCGTCCACCGAGTCGGCGGGCAGGAACACGATCGCCACCATCACCGCATAAGGCTGCCGCTCGTGATAGTCCGACGCCTCGGCGCGTAGTTCGCTATCCACTCGAGTGTAATTCTTTGTGTATCGGCGCGTTTTCGGATCGGGAAAATTGATTGTTTTGATTGAAACTCCCAGTCCCAGCCCCAGCTCAACCGTGGAATAGTTTACGTCCAACTTCTTGAATCCCTTGGACGTGCGGGCGCGACTTTCCTGCCCTCGACCGCTGGGGTCGGGCAGTATGCCGGGAAACTGCGGCCGCAGCAGATCGGCAAAGCGCTGGGCGAGCTCCCGCGACAAGGTTTCCGCATAATTCTTCTTCTGAGCTTGCGATGCGATCGTCGTCCGATCTCCCGCCTTGCGCAATTCGCGTGCGATGCTGTCCTTCACCGTTCTCACCTTCCGATCCAGTATACCGAGGCCGAGTTGACCAGATCCGCTGCCGACGACACATCGCCACGCGAGCCGCCGCCAACGGCCGCGCGCAGCGCCCTCATGGGCCGGGTCGCGCAGCGGGGGTCGGCACCCGAGATGGTTGTCCGCCAGGCGCTCCATCGATCGGGCTTCCGCTTCCGCGTGCACCGTCGCGATCTCCCAGGCACGCCCGACCTAGTGTTTCCGGGTCGGCGGGCCGTCGTATTCGTCCATGGCTGCTTCTGGCATCGCCACGCCGGCTGCCGAGCGGCCTCTACACCCCGCACTCGCGTCGCGTTCTGGACGGACAAATTCGCTGCAAACATCGCGCGAGACCAGCGGGTTCGGGAAGCCTTGGAGGCCGCCGGCTGGCGAGTCCATGTGGTTTGGGAATGTGAGACGCGCACTGGCGCGTGGTATGGGCCGCTGATTGCGTTCCTCGATTATCCGAACCCAGCGGATTCGCCCCAACGAATTTGACCAAGCTGCTCGATCGCGGCATACAAAAATCTATGGATCACGCGCTCGTACCTGCCCGTCCTGCGCGCGGGCTCGCTATCGAGTGCCGCGCGGGCATTGGGGCTGACCCAGCCGACGTTGGGCGCCATATCGACCTGCAGGAGGCGGCGCTCGGGGCAGCGCTGTTCGCCCGCTCGCGGCGCGGCTTGGCCCCGACCCACGCGGCGCCGGCGCTGCAGCCCTACGCCGAGGCCATGGTCGCCGCCGACGCGCGTGCTGCATCCTGTTCGATACGCTGGCGGCGGGCATGGCCGCCCATATCGCCAGTGCCCGCGAACATTGATCAAATAATCGCTCAGACCTCGTCTGATCCCGTCGCCGGCGTTAGGGCAGCGTTCTTGACGCGGTTATACTGCGTCCGTAGGTTTGACGCCTCGGCGCGCCGGGCGACGGCACGATCGGCAACAGCGTCCGGGACGGCAGAGCTTGCCGTCCCAGCAGGCAGGCAGGAGGAAACACATGGACAATCGCCGCGCTTGGCGGTCTCTCGCATTCTCGGCCTGCGTCGCCGGGCTCGGCGCGCTCGCCCAGCCGGCTGCCGCCGGCCAGACCATCACGGCCTGGTGGAACCAGGGCTACTATCCAGCCGAGGACCAGGCCCTGCGCGACACCGTCGCCGCTTGGGAGAAGCAGACCGGCAACAAGGTCGACCTGACCTTCTACAACGGGTCCGACCTGCCGGCGAAGATCATCTCGGCAATGACGACCGGCGATGTCCCCGACATCTGCTATGTCGATAACGCCGATTTCCTGCTGCTGCCGCAGGCGGCATGGAATGACAAGGTCGTCGATGCCAGCGACATCGTGAACTCGCAGAAGGCCGAGTACAGCCAGACGGCGCTGACCGCCGCCAGCCTGTACGACAATGCCCAGCACAAGCGCAGTTTCTTCGGCATCCCGCTGAAGCAGCAGGCGCTGCACTACTTCGTGTGGCGGCCGCTGGTCGAGGCCGCCGGCTACAAGGTCGACGATATTCCCAAGACCTGGGAGCAGTATTTCGACTTCTTCCAGGACGTGCAGAAGAAGCTGCGCGCCAAGGGCCAGCGGGTGTACGGCCTGGGCTATTCCATGGCCACGAAGGACAGCGACAGCACCTACCTGTTCAACCAGTTCCTGGTCTCTTATGGCGGCCAGATCGTGACCCCCGACGGCAAGCTGCACACCGACGATCCCAAGGTGCGCGAGGCCGCGATCAAGGCCCTGACCAAGCTGACCACGCCCTACAAGGAGGGCTACGTGCCGCCGGGCGCCATCAACTGGGGCGATCCCGACAACAACAGCGCCTTCTACGCCAAGCAGATCGTGATGACGCCCAACGCGTCGCTGTCGATCCCGGTCGCCCAGGCCGAGAAGAAGGAGCAGTACGAGCACGAGATCCTGACCCAGGCGCAGCCCCAGGGCCCGGATGGCAAGCCGATCACCTCTCTGGTCTCGATCAAGCTCGCCTTCCTGCCCAAGGGCGGCAAGAATACCGACGCCGCCAAGGCCTTCATGACCTACCTGATCCAGCCGAAGAACCTGGACGGCTACCTGGTGGCGGCGCGCGGCCGCTGGCTGCCGGTCATGCCCTCGCTGGTCAAGACCGATCCGTTCTGGACCGATCCGAAGGACCCGCACCTGCCGGTCGCCACCCATCAGGAGGTCGACGGCCCGACCCAGCCCTGGTTCCACGCCTTCAACCCCGCCTACGCCGACGTCAATGCCCAGCAGGTCTGGGGCAAGGCCGAAGCGGCGGTCATGCAAGGCGGCCAGACCCCGGCCCAGGCGGTCGACGCGGCCTTCCAGCAGATCAACGCCATCTTCGCCAAATATCCGGTCCCGGCCCAATAACATGGACCGCCTGACCTGATGGCCGGCGTCTCGGCCCTGGACTCCCGGCCCGCGCGCGGCGCCCTGGCGCGCGCGGGCAGTCTCATGAGCGGCTCGGAGTCGGCCTGGGCGGTCGCCTTCGTGCTGCCTTACGTCGCGGTGTTCTTCGCCTTCGTGCTGTACCCGGTGGGGTATGGCCTGTGGTTGGGCAGTTCGCCGGCCAGCTATGCCGCGCTGTTCGACGACCCGATCTATCTCAGGTCCGTCCTCAACACCCTGGTGTTCCTAGCCGTTGGCGTGAACCTGAAGCTGTTCCTGGCGCTGTTGCTGTCGGGCTTCTTCATGCGGCCCGAGCGCTGGGTGCGCTGGCTGCTTCTGGTGTTCGTGCTGCCCTGGGCGGTGCCGCTGATCCCGACCTTCATTTCGTTCAACTGGATGCTCAACGGCCAGTGGGGCCTGATCAACAACGTGATCTGGGTGCTGTTCCAGGCCGACGGCCCGCCCTGGCTCGACTCGGCGGTGCTGGCCATGGGCTCCAACATCGTCGCCTACATCTGGAAGTGGCTGCCGTTCTGGACGCTGATCTTCCTGGCCGGGCGCATGGCGATCCCGAAGGAGCTGTACGAGGCCGCCGACGTCGATGGTGCGACCGGCCTGAAGCGCTTCGTCCACGTGACCTTCCCGGTCATGGCCAACCTCTACTGGGTGTGCACCATGCTCTCCACCATCTGGACGCTGGGCGACTTCAACACCGTGCACTTCGTCAGCGGCGGCGGCCCGGCGCTGCAGACCCACGTGCTGGCGACGCTGGGCATCCGCAACGCCTTCGAGCTCAGCAACCCGGGCATGGGCATGGCGGCGGTGATCTCGGCGCTGCCGCTGCTGATCCCGCTGGTGGTGTTCCTGATGCGCAAGCTGACCAAGGGCGAGGTCCGGCTGTGAGCGCGGTCAGCAGCCGCGCGCGGCGCGGCTGGAACGAGGCCGGCGCCATCCTGGTCGGGATCCTGATCCTGATCTGGACGCTGACCCCGCTCTACAACATGGTCCTGGTCGCGGTGCAGGAAAAGGAGGACGTGTTCGCCACCAATATCTGGCCGCCGCATCCGACGCTCAACGCCTTCGCCACGGTCATCCACGAAGGCTACTGGTACGTCGCCAACTATTGGCGGCAGATGGGCAACAGCCTGTTCATCGGCGTCATGGTCGCGCTCCTGACGCTGGCGATCGGCTCGCTGGCCAGCTTCGCGATCGTGCGGCTCAAGATCCGCCTGGGCTGGCTGTTGACCAACGCCGCCCTGCTGACCTACGTGATCCCCATGTCGTTCCTGGCGATCCCGTTCTTCCGGATCATGCAGGGCTACGGTCTGGCCGACAATCCGTGGGCGGTGATCGCGATCGAGGTGACCTTCGCCACGCCCTACGCGATCTTCATCTTCTCCCAATATGCGGCCAGCATCCCGGACGAGCTGGACGAGGCGGCGCGCATCGACGGCGCCTCGGTGCCGCAGGTCTTCTGGCGCATCTATCTGCCGCTGATGGCGCCGGCGCTGGTCGCCATCGGCACCTATGCGCTGCTCTTGGCCTGGAACGAGTATCTGTACGCGTTCCTGCTGCTGTCGTCGGACTCGACCCTGACCGTGCCGGTAGTGCTGGGCAAGTTCCTGAACAGCGACGAGGCGCCCTGGAACTACCTGATGGCCGCCTCGATCCTCTACGCCCTACCGCCGTTGGTGATCTATTACGTATTCCGCCGCTACATGACTGCCGGCCTGACCATGGGCGGCGTCAAGGGCTGAGCTCCGCCGCCGCCTCGGCGGCGCTCAGCCGCCGCGGCTTCGGCGGTAGGTCGGACAGCCGGCCGAGCTTGAGGTCCAGGAACGCGGCTCCGGCGTCGATCGCCGCCTGGCGCAGCTCGGGCGCGGTCAGGCCGCCGACATAGGCGGCCAGCCGGGCCTGCCGGGCGTGGCCGACGACGCGGCGGACCGCGGCCGGGGCCGAAGCGCCGGTGCTGATGCCCAGGCAATCGAGATGCACCGCCTGGACCCGCTGCTGGGCCAGACGGTCCAGCTCGCGCGGGATGGTCGGTGCCGCGAATACCGGCTCGCGCGCGATCTGGCGCAGCACCATCAGCACCTCGGATAGCGGCAGATCGCCGATCTCCAGCGACGGCTCCCAGCACAGGAAGCGACTGAGCCGCCGCATTGCCTCGGGCACGGCCGACCAGCGCTCGAGGAACGCCATCCGGTCGGACCGCCGGACCAGGGTCGCGAACGAGATCGGCAGCACCAGGAACAGCCGCTGTCCGTTCTGGATCAGCGGCCCGATGTCGGCAACCGCGCGGTCCAGCACCGCCAGGTCCAGCATGGCCAGGGCGTTGTTGGCGCGGCCGCGCTCGATCAGCCAGGCCGGACCGCGCGTGACCCCGCCCTCGGCAACGAAGGGCTCGGCCAGATAGGTCGTCACCGCCTCGTGCTTGGCGTCCCAGAAGCCGCGATATCCCAGCGCCAGGCCGGCGAACAGGTCGGCGGCCCGGCCCATGGGCTGCAGGCGCGGCGCCGGCGCGCGGGTGCCTGCTTCGATCGGCACCAGGCGCGGCGTCGGCTGGGCGCGCTCGCCGCTGCGGCCGACCTCGCCGCCGGCAGTGCCGCGGTCGGCGCTTTCGCCCCAGTCGGGGT
>CAZEFK010000264.1:0-8999 GCA_964511405.1 uncultured Comamonadaceae bacterium
CATGGGCCCGGTGCGCCTGCGCGACGTCGACGAGGCCCAGACCTACATGGTCCAGATGGCCAAGGATCTGGCTCAGCGCGGCGAGCTGGTCATCCCCGACAAGAAGGGTGGCGACGAGCTGGTCTATTGACCTTGGGCGCAGCCGGCGCACGAAATGTGCGTCGGCCTTCCCTGCCCCGTCCCAGATCCCGATGATCTACCGTATTCAGCTAATCCCACCGGAGCTCGCCGCCGAGATCGTCCGCGGCCTCGAGCCCCTGGAGACCGTCGACGGCCGTATCACCGCCGGCCCGGACGGTCAGAACATCAAGCGCAACCGCCAGGTCCCCGACAGCGATGCAAGCCTGGCGCTCAGCCGCCGGATCACCGAATACCTGACCAAGAACCAGCTCCTGACCGAGATGGCGGGCCTCAAGCGCTCGTTCCCGTTCCGGTTCAGCCGGCACGATGTCGGCGCCATCTATGGCGACCATACCGACAACGCCATCATGGGCGCGCCGCCCAATGAGATGCGCGTCGACCTGTCGATGACGGTGTTCCTGTCCGAGCCCGACAGCTATGACGGCGGCGAGCTGGTGATCAACGCCGACAGCATGCCGAACGCGGTCAAGATGCCGGCCGGCGGTGCCGTGCTCTATTCCGGCGACACCCTGCATCGCGTCAATGTCGTGACCCGCGGCACCCGCTGGGCCGCCGTCACCTGGTTCGAGAGCCGCTTCCGCATGCTGGAGCACCGGGCCCTCAACCGCGACCTGACCCTGGCCGAGACCGCCCTGCGCTCGATGGGCGAGCAGCCGCCGGGCAGCCCGGCCGCCGTGGCCCTGGACCGCGTCGCCATCGCCCGCCGCAATGTCCTGCGCCTGTTCGGCGAATAATCGAAGTCTGGAGGGAACCCGAGTGACCGAGCCGTTCACGCCGCTGTCGGCGGACGAGCTGGCCGTGCTGGCCAGCGTCGACACGCCGACCATCTGCAACGCCCTGGAGCTGGTCGCCCCCGAGCGCCGCGCCCTGGGCTTCAACCGCCGCCCGCTCGTGTGCCCGTTTCCGGACCTGAAGCCGATCGTCGGCTATGCCCGCACCGCGACCATCCGCAGCCGCGAGCCCGACCCCCGGCCACGCACCGACGCACGGGCGCTGCGCGCCGCCTATTACGAGCAGATCGCGGCCCCGCCCCTGCCCAGCATCGCCGTCATCGCCGACCTGGACGGCCCCGATGCCGGCTTCGGCGCCTTCTGGGGCGAAGTCCAGACCGCCATCCACCAGGGTCTGGGCTGCATCGGCGTGATCACCGACGGCTGTGTGCGCGACATCGACATGATGGCCTCAGGCTTCCAGGTGCTGGCCGGTGCGATCATGCCCAGCCACGCCCATGTCCATCTGGTCGATATCGGCACCACGGTCAGCGTCTACGGCATGGTGGTCTCGCCCGGCGACCTGATCCACGCCGACCGCCACGGCGCGGTCGTCATCCCGCACGCCGTGGCGCGCGCGGTGCCGGGCGCCTGCGATCTGCTGGCCCGCCGCGAAGCCGTGATCCTGGAAGCCGCGCGCAAGCCCGGCTTCACCGTCGAGGTTCTGAAGCAGGCGATCGCCGCCGCCGACGAGATCCATTGATCCCGAACAGCCCTCTCCGCCCTGCCAGGCGGAGAGGGCGGGCCTCCGGCCGGTGTTGCGGAATTCCCCGGAATGACGCGCTAGTTCAGCGCCACCAGGTTGGCAGCGGCGTCGCGGCCGCGCTCGCGCGCGATGTCGAAATTCAGCTTCTGCCCTTCTTTCAGCGACTGCAGGCCGGCCCGCTCCACGGCGGAGATATGGACGAACACATCCTTGGTGCCGTCATCGGGGGCGATGAAGCCGTACCCCTTCGTTGCGTTGAACCATTTCACGGTGCCTGTCTTCACGACTCACTCCATCGTCTTGCAATCCGAGCCCGCCCGCAGAGATTTTGCTGCTCCACCGGATGACATGGTAATCGCCGGCCGACGAACTGAGTTCCCGGCTGGCCGGCCGTCCACGCCGCACCTTAAGACTCGGCACCGGCGGGCACTATAGCCCTTCTAGTTTATTAATTTGATCAGTCGCGTGGCAATACGCCAAAATCGCTGAATCTTCGAACGATGATTGGCTTAAGTCTTTCTGAGTGCGACGGAATCGGGTCGACAATGCTTCAATCTATGGTGCAGTGCGCGGGCCATTCCCAAGCTCGATCTAAGGCATTACATCTACCGCGCCGTGACCGCCGCGCCCTCTTGCCCGCTCCTGCCGCCGACCGTCCATGGCTGACCGGACGATGAAGGTGGCGCACGTGATCGCCGGCGGGCGGCATGGCGGTGCCGAGGCGTTCTTCGTGCGCCTGGTCAAGGCGCTGGCCGCCGCCGGGCTGGACCAGCGGCTGGTGATCCGCGCCGACCGCGACCGCGCCGCCGACCTGGCCGCCGCCGGCCTGGCGCCGGTCGAGCTGCCCTTCCGGCCCCTGTTCGATCTGACCAGCCGCCTCGGCATCCGGCGCGCCGTCCGCGGCTTCGCCCCCGATCTGGTGCTGACCTGGATGAGCCGGGCCACCCAGTACACCCCGACCGGCCGCTACTGCCTGGCCGCCCGACTGGGCGGCTACTACAACCCCCGCTACTACCGCAAATGCGATCATCTGATCGCCAACACCCAGGCGCTGCGCCAATGGCTGATCGGCCATGGCTTCGCGTCCGAGCGCGTGCACTACCTGCCCAACTTCGTCGACGTCGCGGCGGCGGCCCCGGTCGCCCGCGCCGCGCTGGATACGCCGGCCGATGCGCCCGTGATGCTGGGGCTGGGCCGCCTGCATGACGAAAAGGGCTTCGACCTGGCCCTGGCGGCCATGGCCGAGGTGCCTGGCCTGGTGTTCTGGCTGGCCGGCGAAGGGGCCGAGCGCGGACGGTTGGAAACGGATGCCGCGCGCCTGGGCGTTGCCGATCGGGTCCGCTTCCTGGGCTGGCGCGGCGACGCGCCGGCCTTGCTCGCCGCCGCGGATCTGCTGGTCTGCCCGTCGCGGCTGGAGCCGCTCGGCAATGTCGTGATCGAAGCTTGGGCCCATGGCTGCCCGGTGGTGGCGGCTGCCAGCCACGGCCCGCGCGAGCTGATCGCCGACGGCGTCGACGGCGTGCTGGTGCCGCTGGAGGATGCCGCCGCCCTGGCGCAGGCTTTGCGCCGCATTGCGGAAGATGGCACCCTGCGCCGGCGCCTGGCGGCGGCGGGACGGGTGCGCGCCGCGGCCTTCGGCGAGGCCGACGTGGTGCGGCAGTATCTCGAATGCTTCGATCGGATGGTGACGGCATGTGCGGCATAGCGGGGGTGATGCGCATCGACGGCCAGGCGCCCGAGCCGGCCCTGCTCGACCGGCTGGCCGACGCGCTCGGCCATCGCGGCCCGGACGGGCGCGGCCATTTCATCGCCGATGCCACCGGCCTGGTGCAGACGCGCCTGGCCATCATCGACCTGAAGACCGGCGACCAGCCCTTCATCGACGACGGCTCGGGCATCGGGCTGGTGGCCAACGGCGAAATCTACAATTATCTGGAGCTGCGCAGCGGCGCGGACCTGGCCCGGGTGCCGCACCGGTCGCAGTCGGATTGCGAGCCGCCGCTGCATCTCTATCGGCTGCATGGGCTGGACTTCACCCGCACCTTGCGCGGCATGTACGCGATCGCCCTCTACGATCCCGCCCATCGCCGCCTGGTCCTGGCCCGCGATCCGTTCGGCATCAAGCCGCTCTACTATATCGAGACCGACTGGGGCCTGGCCTTCGCGTCCGAGCCGCAGGCGCTGGTCGCCGCCGGCCTGGTCGGCGCCGCCGTGCTGGACGAGGGCGTGCGCGACGAACTCTTGGCCCTGCAATTCACCACGGGCCGCGGGACCATCTTCCAGGGCATCGAGCGGGTGCTGCCGGGCGAGGTGCTGGTAGTCGAGGCCGGCCGCATCCGCGAGCGCCTGTTGCAGCCGGCGCTGCCCGCGGGGCCGCCACGCCAGGCGGCGGTGGAGCAGGCGGTCGATAAGCTGGACACGATCCTGGAAGAGGCCGTGGTGCAGCATTGCCGCTCCGACGTGCCCTATGGGCTGTTCCTGTCGGGCGGCGTCGACAGCAGCCTGGTGCTGAGCTACATGGCGGCCAACGGCCAGCGCGTGCGCACCTTCACCGCCGGCTTCGACAGCCGGCAGGTCGCCGACGAGCGGCCCGAGGCGCGGATCCTGGCCGAGGCGGTCAAAGCCGACCACACCGACGTCCTGTTCGACGAGGATGATTTCTGGACGCTCTTGCCCGAGATCGCGGCGGCGCTGGACGATCCCGTCGCCGACTACGCCGCGCTGCCCAGCTACAAGCTGGCGAAGGTCGCGGCGGCCGAACTGAAGGTGGTGCTGACCGGCGAGGGCGGCGACGAGCTGTTCGCGGGCTATGGCCGCTACCGGCGGGTCGTGCGGCCATGGTGGCTGGGCGGTCGCGAGCCCAAGCGCAAGAACAAGATCGCGCGCACCGGCGTGCTTCGGCCCGACTCGCGGCCCGGCTCGACCGGCGAGCGCTGGCGCCGCGGCATCGACCAGGCGCGGCGCGCCGAGGCGCTGCCCGGCCGCAGCCGGCTGCAAGTGGCCCAGGCCGTGGACTGCGCCACCTGGCTGCCGGGCGATCTCCTGACCAAGCTCGACCGCTGCCTGATGGCCCATGCCCTGGAAGGCCGCACGCCGTTCCTGGATCCGGTGGTCGCCGACTTCGCCCTGACCCTGCCCGACAACCTCAAGGTCCGCGGGCGCCATGGCAAGCATCTGTGCCGCCTGCTGCTGCAGCGCCGACTGGCCGCGGCCCAGCCCTTCGCCCGCAAGAAGGGCTTCAACGTGCCGGTACGCGACTGGATCGCCCGGCGCGGCCGCGACCTCGGGCCGTTGGTGGCGCAGCAGCCGGCGGTGCGCGCCCTGTGCGAGCCGGCCAAGGTCGTCAGCCTGTTCGCCAGCCCTGGCCGCGAGGACGGGCCGGCGGCCTGGAATCTGCTGTTCTATGCGCTATGGCATCGCCGCCATATCGACGGTACCCGGCCGACCGGCGACGTCTTCGAGATGTTGAAGGCGGCGTAGCCTACGCCCTCTCCACCCCAAGAGTGGAGAGGGTCGGAGCGGCTTTGGCTACGACAGGCGGATCCCGCCGTCGCAGACGATGGTCTGCCCGGTCATGAATCCGTTCGTGACCAGGAAGGCAATGGCCTGGCCGATGTCCTCGGCCGTGCCGACGCGGCCGACCGGGGTCTTGCCGACGAAATCGGCGAACCATGCGGATTTCTGGTCAGGCGCCATCCAGTCCCACCAGGGCGTGTCGATCACACCGGGCGCCACCGCGTTGACCCGGAGCGGCTGCAGTTCGCGGGCCAGCGTCGGCACCAGCGCCGCGATCGCGGCATTGGCCGCGCCGATGCCGGCCGCCCCGGGCATGGCCCCGACGGCGCTGACTGCCGACAGGAAGGTGATGCTGCCCGTCGGGTTCAGGACCTTCTGGGCCGCCTGGGCGCAGGCGAACTGGGGAAACACCTTTTCGGTGAAGCTCAGCCGCACGTCGTCCAGGCCGACCGTGGCAAACGGCCCGAGTCCCTTGTTGCTGCCGAAGGCCAGCACGAGATGGTCGAAGCGGCCGAGGCGGTCGAACAGGGCGGCCACCGCAGCCGGATCGGCGGCGTCGACGGCCAGGGCGCTGGCTTCGTTGCGCAGTGTTTGGCTGGCCCTGGCCAGTCGTTGCGGATCACGCCCGGAAATGGTCACCTTGAATCGCTGGCGGAGCAGAATATCTGCGGCGGCCAATCCCATTCCCGACGTCCCGCCAATGATGACGACATGCTGTTGCATCACTCTTTCTCTCCGTCGTCGAAAGCCGGATGGACCTCATGTCCACCGAACTTGTCCCACGACGAAAGGATGGGAGCCCCGGCCCAGCGCAAACAGAACTGCTGTTATACTGGTATTGGTTCTGCTATGATCGAGTGGTGACCCAAGCGGAGATTGGACCGGACGCGCGCCGGCGCGAGTTCGGCGCATTCTTGCGCAGCCGGCGCGAGCGGCTGACGCCTGATGCGGTCGGTTTGCCGAACGGGTTCAGGCGCCGGACGCCGGGCCTGCGTCGCGAGGAGATCGCCCAACTCGCCGGTGTCGGCACCACTTGGTACACCTGGCTCGAACAGGGCCGGGACGTCCGCGCGTCGGCGGAGGTGCTTGCGGCGCTGGCCGACGCGCTGCGCCTGGATGACGTGGAGCGCCGGCACCTGTTCCTGCTCAGCGACCGGCCCCAGGCGGGCCGGTCGGTCGGGCCGGAACAGGTCAGTGCATCGCTCCATCGGATGCTCGCCAGCCTGACCGGCCAACCCGCCTATGTAACCGGCCGGCGGTGGGATGTGCTGGCCTGGAATGCCGCCGCGGCCGCCGTGTTCGGCGACTATGGCCGGCTGCACGGCGATGCCCGCAACATCATGCACATGGTGTTCGCCGATCCGGCGCATCGCCGTCTGCTTACGGACTGGGACAGCCTGGCACCGGCGGCGCTCGCGATGTTCCGGGCCGATTGTGCGCATTACGCCGGCGATCCGGATTTCGAGCGGCTGATCGCCATGCTGACCGCGAAAAGCCGCGAGTTCCGCGCATGGTGGCCCAAGCACGAGGTAACCCGTCCGCCCACGGCCAACAAGCGGATCAATCACCCGGCCGCCGGGCGCATGGCCTTCGAGCATATGAGCTTCAGCGTCCCGGATGCCGTCGACATGCGCCTGGTCGTCTATACGCCGCTGGACGAGGACGGGACCGCAGCCAAGCTGTCCGCCCTGCTTCGCGACATGGGCGTGGCATCCTGATCGAGATTTCGTCAGGTCCAGCCCAAACGAAAACGCCTCCTCCCGGACCGGAGGAGGCGTCGATTTCAGGCGATGGCCGGCGCGCTCAGCTGAACAGGGTCAGCACCACGCTCTGCGACTTGTTGATCTGACCCAGGTTCGAGGCCGACAGCTGCTGCTGCTGTTGAGCCTGCGCCAGGTTGGTCGCTTGCTGCGCAAGGTTGGTGTCGACCAACGCACCCCGGCCGCTCTGCTGCGCATCATTGATCGACTGGTTGAACTGCTGGGTCGCCTGGACCGTCGAGTTGTTGACGGCGATCTGGTTCAGCGTGTTGCCGGTCGTGGACACCGCCTGCGCCGCCGATCCGCCCGGCGCCAGCGCGGCCTGGGCGGCCGACGCGCCGCTGGCGGTGACGTTGGCGGCAATGGTGTTCAGCGTGGTCGCAGCCGAGGACGGCGTGCCCTGGGCCGACGGATTGACCGTCACCGTCTGGCCGCCATTGCCGGTGGCCACCGTGGCCGGCCCGCCGAAGGTGTTGATCCCGTTGAAGACCGCACCCGCCTGGATATTCGTGATCTGCTGGGCCTGGCCCTGCAGCTGCTGGGTGAGCGCCGCCTGGGCCTGGGACGACAGCACGCCGCTGCCGAGCTCCGCGATGGTGCCTTGGGCCTGGATCTGGGCGTCTGACGTCGCCGTCGCGGCGGCGTTGGCCACCTGCAGGAAGCCCTGGGTCTGGTTGAGGTTCTGATCGCCGGCATCGAGGCCGGAGATGTCGGCGCTGATCGACTGCGCGATCGCGAAGACCGCGCCATTCTGGAGGGCGTTGGCGACGTTCTTGCCGGTCGAGATCTTGTTTTGCACCGACGCCAGGTTCTGGCTGGCGTTGCTGAACTGCGTGGCGGCCGTCAAGCTGCTGGCGGAAATGGTCATTTTTGCCCACCCTCCTGAGATGCGAACCAGTATAGGCGAAGGCGGCTATCCCCGCAAGTTGCGCTAAATCGCAATAATTGTGACGGCCATCACAATGTCGCCAGCAAGGCCAGGGCCTGGGCCAAGTCCGCGATGCACTGCGTCGCAATCGTCGCAGTCCCGGCGGGCGCCAACCGCCAGGTGGCGGGTATGCCGGCCGCCGCCGCGGCCTCGATGTCGCGCTCGGCGTCGCCGATCATGACCGAGCGGCCGAGGTCGAGCCCGAGGTCCGCCGCCGCCGCCAGCAGCATGCCCGGCGCCGGCTTGCGCCAGGGCGATTCGCCGGCGAACGCGCCCCGGCCCTCGGGATGCCACGGGCAGTAATAGACCGCGGCCAACGGTGCCCCCTCGGCCGCAAAGCGCCCCATCATCCAGCGGGTCAGCTCGCCGAACGCGGCGAGGTCGTAATAGCCGCGCGCGATCCCGGACTGGTTGGTCGCGACCACCGGCACGAACCCCCGCGCCCGGGCCGCCCGCACCAGCGCGAAGATCCCGGGCAGGAAAGCCATGTCGGCGATGCGGCCGACATAGCCATGGTCGACATTGATGACGCCGTCGCGGTCGAGGAACAGCGCCCGGCAGCCGCCGACGCTCAAATCCCGCCCATGCACAGATATTTGATCTCCAAGTAGTCGTCGATGCCGTACTTGCTGCCCTCGCGGCCGATGCCGCTTTCCTTGACCCCGCCGAACGGTGCGATCTCGGTCGAGATCAGGCCCTCGTTGATGCCGATCAGGCCATACTCCAGGGCTTCGGCGACCCGCCAGATGCGGCCGATGTCGCGGCTGTAGAAATAGCCGGCCAGGCCGAACTCGGTGGCGTTGGCGATGCGCACGGCCTCGGCCTCGTCCCGGAAGCGGAACAGGGGCGCCACCGGCCCGAAGGTCTCCTCGCGCGCCATCATCATGTCGGTGGTGACGCCGGCCAGTACGGTCGGCTCATAAAAGGTGCCGCCCAGGGCATGGCGCCGACCGCCCAGCAGGATGCGGGCGCCCTTGGCCGTCGCGTCGGCGACGTGGCGTTCGACCTTGGCGACGGCGCGCTCGTCGATCAGCGGCCCCTGGACCACGCCGTCGTCGAAGCCGGAGCCGACCTTGAAGGCCCGAACCGCCTCGGTCAGCTTGGCGGCGAAGGCGTCGTAGACGCCGTCCTGGACCAGGATGCGGTTGGCGCACACGCAGGTCTGGCCGGCATTGCGG
>CAZEFK010000265.1:0-8984 GCA_964511405.1 uncultured Comamonadaceae bacterium
GCCGGCAACGACCTGCTGACGGCCGGCAGCGGCCCGACCACGCTGCAGGGCGGCACCGCCGGCGGCACCCACACGCTGCAGGGCGGCACCGGCACCGATCTGCTGCAGGGCGGCAACGGCAACGACAGCCTGCAGGCCGGCAGCGGGTTCGACACGCTGCAGGGCGGCTGGGGCCGCCAGACCCTGACCGGCGGCAGCGGCAGCGACCTGATCGAAGCCGGCAGCGGCCCGACCACGCTGCAGGGCGGCATCGCCGGCGGCAACCACACGCTGGTCGGCGGCACCGGCACCGACCTGCTGCAAGCCGGCAACGGCAACGACATCCTGGAGGCCGGCAGCGGCTTCGACACGCTGCAGGGCGGCTGGGGCAGCGGCATCCTGATCGGCGGCAGCGGCAATGACCTGCTGCAGGCCGGCAGCGGCAACACTACCCTGCTGGGCGGCAACAGCGGCGGCAACCACACGCTGGTCGGGGGCAGCGGCACCGACCTGCTGCAGGGCGGCACCGGCAACGACCGCCTGGTCGCCGGCTCCGGCCACGACACGCTGGTCGCCGGCAGCGGCAACGACACCCTGATCGGCATGGCCGGCGACCTGCTGCAGGCCGGCAGCGGCAGCGCCTATCTGGTCGGGGCATCGGGCGACACCCTGGAAGGCGGCAGCGGCCGCGCCACCATCGACGGCGGTTTTGGCGTCGACACCATGGTCGCCGGCTCCGGGCCCGACCTGTTCCTGCTGCGCAACCGCGACCAGGTGATCCTGGGGGCGACGGCGCAGGACACGGTGCTGGCCAGCACGGCGCTGGCCGAGGGCACGGCCGGCGCCGGCGACGAGCTGTTCGTGGGCAGCAAGACCGCCGTCGACGGTTTTGATGAGCAGTACTACCTGGCCCACAACCCGGATGTCGCGGCGGCGGTGGCCGCCGGCCGGGTCGCGTCGGGCTTCCAGCACTACCTGCTGTACGGCGCCCGCGAGGGCCGGTCGCCGACGCCGGATTTCGATGCCGGCTATTACCTGGCGCAGAACCCCGATGTCGCCGCCGCGATGGCCGCCAATCCCGGCTTCAACCCGCTGCTGCACTTCGTGACCACCGGCCAGCGCGAGCAACGCGACCCCAACGCCTGGTTCAACACCGCCTGGTACCTGGCCAACAACCCCGATGTCGCGGCGGCCGTGGCGGCCGGCCAGACCACCGCCTGGGCCCATTACGAGACCTATGGCCGCGCCGAGGGCCGGCAGCCCTCCGCCGAGTTCTTCCAGGCCTCGGCCGCCGCTTCGGCGGTGGTGCAGGGCGCGGGCGCCCAGGACACGCTGGAGGGCGGCGGCGGCAGCGACACCCTGATCGGCGGGTCCGGCGCCAACACATACCGCTACCGCTCGGGCGACGGCCAGGTCACGATCGACACCGCCGGCGCCGGCAATGTGCTCGATCTGGTCGACGTCGACCAGGGCCAGGTCACGGCCAAGCGCGTGGGCGGCCAAATCGTGCTGACCCTGCAGGACGGCGGCAGCATCGCCGTGACAGGCGGCCTGGACCGCGTGGTGTTCGCCGACGGCAGCACCCTGACCGGCGCGCAGCTCGCCACCCTCGCCGACACCCAGCCGCCCCCGCCGCCGGCCTTTGCCGCCGGCCTCGCCGCCCAGCTGATGACCGAGATCCAGCAGCTGTCGGCGGCCCTCGCCCAGGCCCAGGCCAGCGCCCAGACCGGCCTGGCCCAGCAGCTCGCGGCCGAGCTGGCGGCGGCCCAGGCCGCTGCCGCCGCAGCGGCCGCAGCGGCGGCTGCCAACGCCAACCCCGATCAGGACTACCTCAACCGCTATGGCGACGTCGCCTCGGCGGTCGCCGGCGGCGCGCTGCGCAACGGGCTGGAGCACTACCTGCTGTTCGGCCGCAACGAAGGCCGCAGCTACGACCTGTCGCTGGAGAACGCCTATCTGGCGGCCAACCCCGACGTCGCCGCCTATCTCGGCTCGTTCCCCAACGAACTGGCGCGCATCAATGCCGGCGGCTATGTCGACGGGCTGGACCACTATATGCGCACCGGCCGCGCCGAAGGCCGCCACTACTATCCCAACGGCGACCCGCTGCTGGTCGACCAGGCCGGCCTGGGGCTGGAGCTGCTGCCGCTGCAGCTGTCGCTGGCCGAGTTCGACCTGACCGGCGCAGGCACGCCGGAGCCGACCAGCTGGGTCGGCCCCGAAACCGGCATGGTCACCTACGACCCGGCCGGCCAGCCGGTCACCAGTGTCGGCCAGCTGCTGTCGCCCCAGAGCGTGCCCCAGGCGTCGGCGGATCTGCCCGGCGCCCAGGCGGCGCTGCAGGCGCTGACCGGCGGCGGCGACCTGACCACTGATAGCGCCGCCTATGGCCAGCTCGGCCTGTACCAGGACCCCAACGGCGACGCCTCGGGCAGCACCGAGTCGCTGGCCCAGGCCGGCATCGCCGGCATCCAGGCCCAGATGCTGCCGATCGAGGCGGTCATCGATGGCAGCCGCATCGAGGCCGTGGGCCTGGCCACCCGCGCCGACGGCGCCCAGGCGCTCACCGCCGACGTCGAGCTCGGCAGCGCCAGCAATCCCGTCGACGGCTTCACCCCGGACGAAGTGGTCAGCCAACTGGTCGACCATTACGCCGCCACCGGCGACGCCATCGCCGCGGCCCAGCAGGCGGCCGACCTGGCGCAGGCCGCCGCAGCCCCGGCGGCGATCCCGCTCGACCTCTACGACCGCAGCAGCGCCGACTACCTGGCCGCCCAGCAGGCGTCGGCGCAACTGATGCAGAACGTGGTCGACGGCATCGCCCAGGCCAACGCCGCCGACCACGCCGCCCAGCAGGCGGTCAACCAGGTCTCGGCGGATGTCGGCACCACCCAGCAGCTGACCGACAGCGGCAACTGGAACGCCGCGATCAGCAGCGGCAACAGCGCGCAAACCGACATCACCACCGCCACCACCGCCGTCACCACCGCGCAGCAGGCCGAGGCCAACGCGGTCGCCGCACTCCAGGCCGAGGCCCGCTACCAGGCCGCCGTCCACGCCGCGGTCGACGACGCCACCCAGGCCGTGCGCATCGCCACCGCCGATGCCCAGCAGGCGGCCCAGGCGGTCGGCGCCGCCGGCCAGGCCGATGTCGACCAGAGGATGATCACCGCCGCCCGGCAGCCGTTCCGCCAATCGAGACGTCACATGCCTAATATGGAGACAAAATCGGTTCAATCCAAACGACTCTCTAGGACGCAAGCAGATTTCGCGAAGACCGATAGTGATCGTGATATCCGTCATAGCCTCGCAGCAAGGTGCGAGGTACATTCCAGACGGTTGCAGAGTGGTCCCACGATGAGCGTAATGAGAGTCCTCCAGATAGCCCCAGCTGGTGACCGACGGCGGCCGCTCGGCCGACACCGGCCCCAATCCGATCGCCACATTCGCTGGCGGAAATCCCGCTGGGCCTGGCGGCTAGGCCATGTCCGGCGCCTCGGTCGACAAGGACCAGGCCGAGAAGGTGTAGATCGCGCAGCACTACGGCTGAGGAGGTTGGCGGCGTTCGAGGAGCGTGGAGGTGCCGGGTGAAACGGCGATTGGCTGAGGAATCCGCTGGCACCGTAGTTCCATTAACTTCGCACAAGTGGCGGATTTACCATGGGCTCGACGCGGTGCTCGTCTGTTGGCTTGGACTAGTCACGACCAGCGTTGCATCTGCGAGGCTTTGCGCGGAAGAGGTCGCAATGGACAAACTGTCAGTTCCACCATTTTTTGCCAGGCTTTCCGAGAATACCTATCCTGTGGATTTAGATATCGCAAGGCATAAGATGGTGATACCACGTAACTACATCGGGTCTGCATGGTTTGACGATGGTTCTCTGGCGCTGCAGCTATTCACGATTTACCCAAGTTTCGAGGGGGTCACACTTGATAACTTCAAAGAGATTCGCTTCTCTGTAGGGAAGAAGACTCCAAACGTCGTCCAAATAACAAGACTTACCGAATTTGCCGCAGGGCGCCCATTCAAAGCAAGCGTTTCAAGGGCAGCCCGGGAGTTTGGCATGAAGACCGACGTTGACGGTCTCGTTATGGTCAAAGAGGGATTCGATAATTGGCAAATTCTTGCTCGAAACGGATATTCATACTATGTCGGAAAATTAGATGTCCCAGAAAATGATGTTATCATAACGTGTTCGGAAGAAATTATGAACCTACGCAACTGCAATGTTGACATGGAGCTTGCAAATAATTTGATATTTCAATATGAGTTTTATTTTTCTCAGCTTAAAAACTGGAAACTCATCCACAAAGGCCTGATGACTCTTCTAACCGGTTTTTTGCGGAGCTAAACAATGCAGCTTTCATCAACCGCATTCACTCAGGTGTTGCAAGCCTTCAACTCTAAAAACTATGCTTCTGCCTATCAGATTGCCTACGACGATCTGAAAGCGAACTTCCCAAATGCCATAGGTGCGGAAGCCGACGCTATCAAATGGATCGGCATCGCCCAACAGGTCAATTCAGGCGCACGCACCTTTGATGCCGTCGCCATCCGGGCGAGCAACAAAGCTGCAGATGAATTGCTTAATGGGAAGAGCATCGATCTCTTTGGACCTGAACAACAAAATTCCAGTAATGCTGTCGCTAGTGCGTTTTTTGCCAAAGTTATAACAGATGGCGGCACAATACCATCGTTTAATTTCATCGTTAACAATGATGCGCAGCAAGGATTAAAGGCACTTGGCTTGGGCCCGGAAGCCTGGGCAGGCGCTGTTCCACCAAGTATCTCTAAAGCAGTGACAAATTTTGAGACGAATGATTACTACAGCAACCTAGAGTCGACGCAACAGCAGACGGCCGATGCTATACATCTCATGGCGTCTGATACTCTCGCTACATACTATGCTGTTCCCTTACCATCGAATAGCCGGTTTCTGAACACAGCCTTGACCCTCGACGCGGTGGGGGACGCTTTCATCCTTCGGCATCTCCCGGGAAGCGTTGCATCTGGCCTGATCGGTGGAGTGAGCAGCCTAGCAGACGTCTACAATCGTCTCAGGGAGAGTGCTTCGACCCTGAGACCGGCGAACCATAGCGAGATCGAAAGCGACATTAGGACTGCGGCCGAATCTGCGGGCGTCCCTGCCGCGGAAGCAAGCCTGTCAACACCGATCGCCGATGCGACCGATGGAAATCTGACCATTAACTGTAACGGGACCAATGGACTTATCGGGACGATAACTGTTTACCCGAGTGGTAGCGCAACGATCGCGACCAACGGTGCGCTACTCCGGCTTCCGGACCCGTCGAACATCAATATTTCGAGTGCTGCTGGCCAAACACTTGTACTTAAGGACTCACAGAATGGAGGCATGGCCGTTTCATTGGATTCAAGTGGCGCTTGGCAGATAAAAAACGGAAATGGTGAAGTTGTTGGTTCACTCGCAGCCGCGTCTCTTAAAGGAATTTCTTTCGCTCAAGGCGTAGTTGCGGCAACGACGGCAGAGGGCGGAAGTTTACGAATTGATCAAAATGGATTTTCCTATTCAGTGGGCGACAAGGAGATTCTTACAGGAAACGCCAATTCTTCGGTGACATACGCCAAAGGTGAAATTTCTTCCACGTCCCTTGGGAGCGAAGGCGGTGGCCCGATCGGCGGAAATGGAACAGGTAGCACTGGAGGAGCTGGCGGGAGTGGGGGATCCACGCCTAGCACCCTGCAACCGACCGACGCCGCCCAACAGCTGGTCCATGGGCTACAAAGCCGAGGCATTGCGGCGACTGTCGACACGTCGAACCCTGCCGCGCCCACCGTCAGCTTCTCACTGAACGGTGAGCCTTACGCCGTGGTTGTCACTACTACGTCGACGGGCACGGTCCAAATCAGCTCCGCGCCGGGCGCTGCGAACCAGCTTCCGCCAACCGTTGCTGCAGACCTGACCAAAGCGATCAACAACGCCACGGATGTGACGACGGCGATCGGCGCCGCCGCTGACGCCCTCAAAAAGTTCGTCGCCGCCAATCAAATCCCCCCACTTTCGAGCATCACCATCCAACTCGCCGACGCGATCGGCAATATCGTCGGCTCGGCGCTGGCTGGCGACAACAAGTACTTGGCCACTCTGGGCGGGGCGATCGGCACCGGCATCGCGGATACGCTCATCCACTACATCAACTCGAACTTCTCCGATTCCGCGTTCGTCGCGTCCCTGCAGGCCGGGGGCGAGGCCGCCATTAAGGACTTGGTCCACGCGCTGAGCGGCGTGGTCGGGGCCGAGGCCGGATCGCAGCTGTTCAAGGCGGCGGGGCTCGATCCCAAGCTGGGCGCGGTGCTCGGCGAGATGGCGCTCAACGGCAGCTTCGCGCAGATCGCCAGCACCCAGACATTCAAGAACCTGTTGGCATTGGTCCAGGATCCGCAGGTGGTGACGGCGGTCGATGCGGTCGCCGCTGGTGGCGGCGGGGCCGGGGCCGGCGGTGGGGCGGCGGGTGGCGGCGGGGGCGGCACCAACAGCGGCAGCCTGGCCGATGCCCAGGCGGCGCCCGCGGTCGCGGCCGTGATGGTCGCGATCAGCAACATCGTCCAGCTGGCCATCAACGGCAGAGGCTCGACGCAGCAGGGGATATATTTCGTCGTCGATATGATCGCCGCCCTCGCGGGCGGCTCTGTGCTGACCCCGATCATCAACTACATCCTCGACCAGATCTGGGGAGCCGCAGTCCACGTCAAGGCGCCGCAAGCCTGGTCGACCATCGGGCTGGACGCCAATGCCCAGGTCGGCGACATCGCCGACTACCAGTTCAACGCCCCGACCTTCGCGCCGATCGCGCAGGCGATGGCGGCGCAGTTCACGTCATTGACCCAGGCGGCTTTGTCGGCGGTTGGCGGCAGCGTCGCGGAAGTGCCCCGCATCGACCTGGGCATGGTCCAAGGGCATATCCAGGCGCGGCTGTACCAGCCCGCCGGCACGGTGCTGACCGGCACCACGCCATCGGACGTGGTCGGACAGGCCGTATTGGAGACCCTGCGCACGATCCCGATCGACGGCGGCAACGTCTACGTCAAGCGCGCGATGGTCCATTCGACGGCCACCACCGTCACCGACATGATGCAGGATATCGCCGTCGGCCAAACCTATTCCGCGTACCTGCAGCAGAAGGCCCAGATCGACGCCGCGATTGCCGCAGATCCCACGGACAAGGACGCCCAGAGCTGGCTGAAGATCATCGCCACCGCCCAGCAGCGGCTGGCCCTGGACACGCCGGACGGGCATGAGAACGCCCATCGTGCCGACTATCCCAGCCACGATGTGCTGCATCCCACCCAGGGCCTGACCGACGCGGTGGTGGCGCTGGACCTGACCGGGGCGGGCAACCAGCCGTCGAACTTGTTCCCGACCTTCGACATGACGGTCGAGACCACGAGCACCAGCAAGGAAGGTGACAACGTCCAGACCAAGACCATCACCCAACTCGCCACGGTCGGCCAAGCCGGTCCGCAGGCGGTGGAGGAGGTCGGCGCCGACGGTCTGCTGCATCGAACCCAGACGTTTGGCGCCAACACCGGCATCCTGGTGCGCGTCGACGACCAGGGCAACGTCGTCGCAGGCCTTCCGGGCAGCGGCTTTGCGCAGAAGGGCTTCAGCGACTCGGCACTGGCCGGCCTGGAGGCGACCGCCGACACCAACAAGGACGGCGTCCTGAACGCTCACGACACCGACTGGAGCCAGTTCCGGCTCTGGGTCGACACCCACCGCGACGGCACCGTCCATCCCGAAGACCTGCATCGGCCCGAAGATCTGGGCATCACCCAGATCGACCTGCAGGCCACCGGCACCGGCTATCCCAGCGAACGGGCCGGTCCGTTCGGCAGCGCGCTGGTGGACACCGGCGCCTATACCACGGCCAACGGCGGCGGCGGCCATATCGACGACATCCGCCTGGCCTATGACGCCGTGCCCGGGCCGCAGGGCGCGCTGCCCAACTATGTCCTGGATCCCGTCACCGGGCTGCCGATCGACCCGGTCACCGGCCTCCCCATCGACCCGCTGAAGATCCCGCCGCAGCCAACCCTGTTCGGCGGCGCCGGCAACGACACGCTGGTCGGCGGCACCGGCCCCGAAACCATCATGGGCGGCACCGGCGACGACTTGATCGAGGCCGGCTCCGGCAACGATTACCTCTATGGCGGCAGCGGCAACGACACGCTGGTCGGTGGCCCGGGCAGCGACACCATGGTCGGCGGCACCGGCCACGACCTGTTCCTGGCCGGCCAGGGCAACGCCACCATCGACGGCGTCGGCGGCCAGGACACGCTGAGCTTCGCCGATGCCGCCGGCCCCACCAACGTCAATCTGGGCCAGCACCGGGCCTGGCTGGCCGATGGCGCGATCGAGGTGCTGCAGGGCATCGAGTCGGTGATCGGCTCGGCCTTCAACGACACCCTGATCGGCGGCCTGCCCAGCGACTGGCTGGAGGCCGGCAGCGGCGACACCCTGCTGGAGGGCGGCAGCGGCCACGACACGCTGATCGGCGCCGCCGGCCACGACACCCTGATCGCCGGCACGGGCGCCGACCTGCTGCAGGCCGGCATCGCCGGCGGCAGCCACACGCTGCAAGGCGGCGCCGGCCCCGACACCCTGCAAGGCGGCAACGGCAACGACTGGCTGCAGGCCGGCAGCGGCAACAACACGCTTCAAGGCGGCTGGGGCAACCAGACCCTGACCGGCGGCGCCGGCAACGACCTGCTGACGGCCGGCAGCGGCCCGACCACGCTGCAGGGCGGCACCGCCGGCGGCAACCATACGCTGCAGGGCAGCAGCGGCACCGACCTGCTGCAGGGTGGCAACGGCAATGACAGCCTGCAGGCCGGCAGCGGCTTCGATACCCTCATCGGCGGCTGGGGCCGCCAGACCCTGACCGGCGGCAGCGGCAGCGATTTTATAGAGGCCGGCAGCGGCCCGACCACGCTGCAGGGCGGCATCGCCGGCGGCAACCACACG
>CAZEFK010000266.1:0-8903 GCA_964511405.1 uncultured Comamonadaceae bacterium
TTCCTGGAACTCTGCAGAGGCGAATTCATCCAACTCATCCAGGAGCCGGATAAAATAAGTCCGATCGTAGATCATTTCACGGCCTATAGATGTAGCGATTCTGAGGGATATGTGCTGCCGGGTCTTCGGTTCTGGGCAGCCGATTGCCGTCAACATCAACTGCTTGTCCATTGCGCAGATCAACCACATAGGGATTCCGCTGCGCCGGATTCGGGCTGTTCGGGTTACCGGGCATCACTCGCACCCGATTATAGGCGGGGTTCGCAGGATCGACATAGGTCGTACCACCACCCTTGTTGGACGGCTGAGGAACAAAGTGCCCTGGTATGCCAAATGGGTTTTTTGCGGTGCTCGGACCGCCGCCGGCCGCGCGGGCCCGCGCTGCGGCCACCTCGTTCCAGATCGTGTCGACGGTGGATTGGTTGGGGACATAATTTGGCGGGTTGAATGATCGGAGCTGCTGGTTGTTGGGCTCGATCGCCTGCAGCTGCCTCAACCCTTCATTGTAGCTCTCCAGCCTCAGCTCGTCGGTCTCCGACAGCTCACTGCCGACGCGCTCCTCCGGCTCGACCGCTTGGGCCTGGGCCGTGCCGATTCCGAGTAGCCGGTTCAGCAGGCCGCCCCCATCAGTGTTCGCGGTCAGGTGGAACACCGGCTGCGATGTCGGCGCCGCCGGATAATCGGCGGGCTGGACAGCGGGGAGGCTCGCCGTCGATCCCCACGATGCCGGCCCTGATGTGCCCGACCAGTTCAGCGTCAGATCGTTCGGGTCGAGGGGTGGATAGAGGGTCGGCGGACCGAAGGCCGTCAGATCGGGGGCCGCCGAATCGGGCATCAGCGCCGGATTGTCGAAGTGGCGGATGCCGTAGCGATCGATCCGGCCGCTGCCGCCCAAGAGCTGCAGCAGCCGGGCCTCGGCCGGACTCATCAGCGCTGGCAAGGTGTCGGCGGCGCGCGCCTGCGCGGCGATGCCGGGGACTTGGCGCAGCTGCTGGGCGGCGTGGCGGATCGAGGCAGCGTAGCTCTCGACGGTGATCGCGGACAGCGGTGACGGCCGCCGCGGCGGACCGTTATAGAGCGCCAGCATGTCAGCGACCGGGTCCCGGTTCTCCGTCGGCTGCGCTGGCCGGGCGTGCGCGGCGGCTGCCGCGGCCCGGTGCGCGGCACGCAGCGCCGCGATGCGCATTTCCGATTCGAGAGTGAGCGGATCCAGCACGGACTCGGCGCCCGGGAACGGCAATAACTTGCGCGTCATGGGCATTTCCTTGCCAATACAGGGATTGACTGTTCAGTCCGCGCGCTGGCGCAGCGGACGGTGGCCCCTGCCGCGGCCCGAAAAGCAAAAGCCCGCCTCAAGGGCGGGCTTACGGATGTCGGCGGGCTATGGGGGCGGTTGCCGGCGCCTCGGCGTGGCAACAAAAAGCCCGCCTCGGATGATCCGGGCGGGCTTTGACGACGGTGGCAGATTTCGCACCATCAATTACGTGTACTATGCCTCAAGATCGCTGCGAATGCAAGGAAATTCGCGTCGCCGCTCGCGGTCCGATCAAATCTCCAGCCGCGCGATCATCTGGGTGGGATCCTGGGGGTCGGGCTCGACCGACAGCCCCATGTGCCGCACGATGTCCAGCATCGGTTCGTTCTCGCGCAGGATGGTGCCCCACAGCGTTTGGATGCCGCGCTGGCGGGCGTGGTCGATGATGGCCGTCATCAGGGCCGTGCCCAGACCGCGGCCTTTCCAGTCGGTGCGCACGAACAGGGCGAACTCGGCGGCGACGTTGTCGGGGTCGGCGGTGACCCGGCCGACGCCCAGGAACGCGGTCGGGGCCGGGTCGTCCTCGGGCGGCGGCAGGGCGATCAGCGCCAGCTCGCGGTCATAGTCGATCTGGGTCAGCCGCGCGACCAGGGCCGGCGGCAGTTCGCGCAGGCTGCCGAAGAAGCGCATGCGCAGGTCGACCGGGTCGGTGCGGGCGATGCTCTCGGGATAGAGGGCGGCGTCCTCGGGCTGGATCGGGCGCAGGAACACCAGGCTGCCGTCGCGCAGCGTCACCCGGCGCTCCTTGTCCGACGGGTAGGGCAGGATCGAGGGCGGGGTGTTGCGGCTGCGGGTCACCCGGATCCGGGCGTCCAGCGCCACCACGCCGGCGTCGTCGGCCAGCAGCGGATTGATGTCCAGCTCGGCGACCCGGCCGAGATCGGTGGCCAGGCGCGACAGCTGCACCAGCACGCCGGCGACGGCGTCGAGATCGACCGGCGGGCGGCCGCGATAGCCCTGCAGCTGCCGCCACACCCGGGTTCGGCCGATCAGCTCGTGCGCCAGCTCCAGGTTGAGCGGCGCCAGCGCCAGCGCGGTGTCGCCGATCGCGGCCACGCCAACGCCGCCATGGCCGAACAGCACCACGGGGCCGAAAATCGGGTCGACGGTGACGCCGGCGATCAGTTCGAAGGCGCCGGGCGAGCTGGCCATCCGCTGCACCGACCAGCCCTCGATGCGCGCCTCGGGCAGGCGCGCCAGCACGCGGCCGCGCATGTGGCGCGCCGCCTCCGCGGCGGCGGCCGGGGTGGCCAGATCGAGGACGACGCCGCCGACATCCGACTTGTGCAGGATGTCGGGCGACAGGATCTTCAGGGCCAGCCGGCCCCCGATCTCTCCGGCGGCGCGCTCGACCGCTTCGGGGCTGTCGGCGCGGCGCGTCTCGACCACCGGCACGCCATAGGCCTTGAGCAGCTCCTTGGCCGCGACCTCGTCCAGCCAGTCCTGGCCCGAGTCGAGCGTCCGGTCGATCAGGGCCTCGGCGGCATCCCGCTCGGGCGCTTGGGCGGGCGGCGCCGAGCGCGGCACCTGCAGCAGCTGCTCCTGGCCGCGCCGAAACCGCACCAGGTGCATGAAGCCGGCGACCGCCTCCTCCGGCGTCGCGTAGGCCGGCAGGCCGGCCTGGGCCAGCCGGTCGCGGGCGATCCGCGCGGCGTGCTCGCCGACCCAGGCCGTCAGCACCGTCGGCCGCCGGTCGGGGCGGCCGGCCAGGGCCGCGATCGTGGCGTCGGCCGCCTCGGTCGCCGAGGCCACCGCGGTCGGGCAGTTCATCACCAGCACGGCATCGACGCCGGGATCGCCGAGCAGCGCGCCCAGGGCCTGGCCGTAGCGGGCGCCCGGCGCATCGCCGATGATGTCGATGGGATCGCCGTGCGACCAGATGGCAGGCAGCACCGCGTCGAGCGCCTGGCGCGTGGCCGGCGCCAGCTCGGCCAAGCGGCCGCCGGCGGCGATCAGGGCGTCGGTCGCCATCACGCCCATGCCGCCGCCATTGGTCAGGATCGCCAGGCGGTCGCCGCGCACCGGGCGCGCCCGCGCCAGGGTCTCGGCGGCGGCGAACAGCGATTCGAGGTCGGGCACCCGCAGCATGCCGGCGCGCCGGAAGGCGGCGTCGTAAACCGCGTCGGCGCCGGCGAGCGCGCCGGTGTGCGACCGGGCGGCCTCGGCCGAGGCCGGGAACCGGCCCGATTTGACCACGATCACCGGCTTGGCGCGGGCGGCGGCGCGGGCCGCCGACATGAACTTGCGGGCGTGGGCGATGCCCTCGACATAGAGCAGGATCGCGCGCACCTCGGTGTCGGCGCCGAGATAGTCCAGCAAGTCGCCGAAATCGACATCGGCCATGTCGCCCAGCGACACCACATGGCTGAACCCGATCCGTCGCGCCTCGGCCCAGTCGAGCATGGCGGTGGCCATGGCGCCCGACTGGGTCAGCAGCGCGATGTCGCCGCGGCGGGCCGGGACATGGGCGAAGGTCGCGTCGAGACCGATTCCCGGAACCGTGATGCCCAGGCAGTTGGGGCCGACGATGCGCATCAGGTGCGGGCGGGCAGTGTCGAGCACGGCCTGGACCAGCAGGCGGCCGTCGTCCAGCCGGGCGGCGCCGAGGCCGGCGGTCATGATCACCGCGGCCTTGCAGCCGCGGGCACCCAGGGTCGCCACGGTCTCGAGCACCGCGGCCGGCGGCGTCGCGATCACCGCCAGGTCGGGCACCAGCGGCAGCGCGTCCACCGACGGGTAGGCCAGGACCCCCTGGATCGCCCGCGCATGCGGGTTGACGGGCAGGACCGGACCGGCGAAACCGTCGCGCAGCAGGTTGCGGGCGACGACGGCGCCGATGGCGTTCGGCCGCTGGCTCGCCCCGACCAGGGCGACCGATTGCGGCTTGAACAGCTTGTCGAGATTGCGCACGGACATGAGCCTGGCCTCGCAGCATGGGCAGCATAGCGGATGATGGCGCGCGACGGGGACAGGCGCTTGACGAGGCGCAAAGCGTGAGCGGCGTGGCGGCGGACGCCCGGGTGCTGGTCTATGTCGGCGCCGACCTGGTCGGCGACGGCCTGATGAAGCTGCCGTTCGTGCGGGCGCTGCGGGCGGCGGTGCCCGCGGGCGAGCTGGTGTGGATGGCCGGCCAGGGCAAGAGCGCCTATCGCGGCGAGCTGGCCGGCCTGGTCGAGGGTCTGCTCGATGCCGTCGTCGACGAGGCCGGCATCGGCCAGAGCTGGGCCGAGCTCCTGAAGCCGCGGCCGTTCGCCGACGTCGAGTTCGACCTGGTCATCGACACCCAGCGCAGCGTCAAGACCACGCTGGCCGTGAAGCGCCTGAACACCCGCGCCTTCGTGTCGGGGGCGGCCGAGTTCATGCTGTCCGACATCAAGCCGCCCAAGGGCTATGTCCGGCCCGACTCCATGGTCCGGCAGATGCTGGACCTGCTGGAGCTGGCGACCGGCGAGCCGGCCGACCCCTCGGCGCCGTTGAGCCTGCCCGAGGACATCGTGGCATTGGCCACCGCGCTGCTGCCGCAGGGACCGACCTATGTCGGGCTGGTGCCGGGCGCCGGCGGCCAGCACAAGCGCTGGCCGGTCAATTCCTTCGTGGCGGTCGCCCGGACCCTGGTCCAGGACGGCATCGTGCCGGTGTTCATCCTGGGGCCGGCCGAGGCCGACCTGGTCGAGCATATCGGGGCGGCCGTGCCCAGCGCCCTGTTCCCGCTGCAGAACCGGGTGGCCCGGCAGATCGGGGCGCCGCCGGCCCTCACCATTGCGCTGTGCCAGCGCATGGCCGCGGCGGTCGCCAATGACAGCGGCGGCGGCCACATGGCGGCCGCGTCGGGCGTGCCGCTGGTGTCGCTGTTCGGCCCGACCAGCCCGGCCAAGTTCGCGCCCTTCGGCCGCCAGGTCGAGATCATCCAGGCCCAGGCCTGGGGCGGCGAGGCCATGGCGCTGATCCCGATCCGCGACGTCCTGTCCGCGGTCGCCGGCCTGCTGCAGGGGCGGATTTAGCGAAAAATTAAACGCTCTATCGGAATGTGGCGCAATCGTTCACAGCCGGTATGCCGATCCGTGCCTAGCCGCTATCTCGAGCGGCCGCTGCGCTCCATTGACGAAGCGCAGCGTGCCATTGCTCTCCAGCAGACCCCCGAGCCGCCGCCCGTGCCGCCGGCGCCGGTCCGCCGGACAGACGCCGACAGCCAACCCAAGCCCGAGCCGCGGCGCCGCTGATCAGGCCGCCGGCACCGCCAGCGGGGCTCGCTGGCGCCGCATCAGAATCAGCAGGCACAGCAGCCCCGGCGTCGCCGCCGCGGTCGCCGCCAGGAAGAACCCCACCCAGTCCAGCCGGTCTGCCAGCCATCCGCCGCCTGACGACAGCACCGTGCGCGCCACCGCCGACAGCGACGACAGCAGGGCGTACTGCGTCGCGGTGTAGCCGGCGCCGCACAGCCCCGACAGATAGGCGACGAACGCGGCCGACCCCATGCCGCCCATGACGTTCTCGATCCCGATGGTCAGGGTCAGCATGCCGACGTCGTGGCCGGCGCGGGCCTGGAGGACATAGGCCAGGTTCGACAGCGCCTGGAGGACGCCGCAGGCGAGCAGGCTGCGCAGGGTGCCGATCCGGAACACCAGGACGCCGCCGAGCGCCACCCCGGCCATGCTGGCGACCACGCCGAACAGCTTCGAGACGCTGGCGACCTCGATCTTGGTAAAGCCCAGGTCGGTGTAGAAGGTGCTGGTCATGTGGCCGGCCAGCGCGTCGCCGAACTTGTACAGCACCACGAACAGCAGGATCAGCAGCCAGCTCGGCCGGGTCGTGAATTCGGCGAACGGTTCGACGACGGCACGCTGCAGATGCCCGTCGAGCGGGCCGACCGCCGGGGCCGCCGGCTCGCGCGTGGCCAGGACCGCGGCCATGCCGACCATCATCAGCGCCGCCATCACCGCATAGGCGAAGAACCAGCCGCCCGACTCCGCGGCGGCCAGCGCCCCGGCGCCGCCGGCGATCAGGCCGAACCGGTAGCCCCACTGGGTCGCGGCCGCGCCGGCGCCCTGAAGGTCGGCGGGCGCAGGCGCGTCCAGCAGCTCGATGCGGTAGGCATCGATGACGATGTCCTGGCTGGCCGACAGGAAGGCCACGACCAGCGCCGCGGCGGCCGTGACCTCGGCATTCACCGCCGGATCGGCGGTGCCCAGCCACAGGATCGCCGCGGCCAGGGCCGCCTGCAGCGCCAGCGCCCAGCCGCGCCGCCGCCCGAGGGCGCGGGTCAGCCAGGGCAGGGGCGCCAGGTCGATGGCCGGCGACCACAGGAACTTGACCGTGTAGGGCAGCTGCACCAGTGCAAACAGGCCGATGTCGGTGCGCGAGACCTGGGCTTCGCTCAGCCACCGGCTGAGGGTGCCGCCGACCAGGGCCAGGGGCAGACCGCTGGCGAAGCCCATGGCCAGGATCGCGACCAGGCGCCGGTCGCGATAGGCGGCCAAGCCGTCGCGCATCCAGGCCGTCAGGGTCCGCGCCACATGCATGCCGCCCTGTCTGGCACTGGTTCGGGACAAAGGGAAGGCGGCGAATGGGTTTGCGCCGGCCCGGGTTTCCCGCGACTGTGGCCGCTCCAGCGGGAGGAGCAGCATGCGCGCGCAGATTCGCGGCACCGAGATCTATTTCGACATCGAGGGTGCGGGGCTGGTGCCGGACGGCGCCGAGATGCGCGAGAAACCGGCCGCCATGGTCATCCATGGCGGCCCGGGCGGCGACCATAGCGGCTTCAAGCCGGGGATGGGCGCGCTCGCCGACCGCTTCCAGCTGGTCTATTTCGACCATCGCGGCCAGGGCCGCTCGGCCAAGGGCGACCCCGCCCGCTACACCCTGGACGAGAATGTCGAGGACATGGAGGCGCTGCGCCGCCATCTGGGGCTGGGGCCGGTGGTCAGCATCGGCACCTCCTATGGCGGCATGGTCGCCATGGCCCATGCCGCCCGCTATCCCGGCTCGGTGTCGCACCTGATCCTGGTGGTCACCGCGGCCCATGGCGGCTTCATCGAGCGGGCGCAGCAGATCGTGGCCGACCGCGGCACGCCCGAGCAGCAGCGCGTCTGCGCGACGCTGTGGTCCGGCAGCTTCGCCAGCGCCGAGCAGCTGAAGGAGTACTACGCAGTCATGGGGCCGCTCTATTCGCGGCGCTTCGATGCCGCGGCGGCGGCCCAGACCCGGGCGCGGGCGATCCATTCGCCCGAGCCGCTCAACCGCGCCTTCGGCGGCTTCCTCAGGACCTTCGACCTGCGCCCGGAGCTCGGCCGGATCACGGCGCCAACCCTGATCCTGGCCGGCCGCCACGACTGGATCTGCCCGCCCGAATTCTCCGAGGAGATCCACGGCCTGATCCCGGGCTCGGACCTGCGCATCTTCGAGAACAGCAGCCACTCGATCCGCGCCGACGAGCCTCAGGCGCTCTATGACGCGATCGCCGGCTTCGTGGTCTACAAGCGGCGGTAGGTCTCAACGGCCGTGCCAGATCGCGACCGCACCCGCGAACAGCACGGCGGCCGATATCGCGAGTGAGGCATGTGCGCCGGCAATGAACGAGTTGCCGCCTCCGACCAGCGAGCCGAACAGGGCAACACCAAGCACGCTACCTGTTTGCCGCGTCGCGTTCAGCACGCCCGCGGCGATGCCGGATCGCGACTTCTCGACACTGCCGAGCAGCGTCGAGATCAAGGGTGGCACGAGCAGGCCGAGCCCGCCGCCGAGAACCATGAGCTGCGCGCCGATCGCCCAGTAGCCCGAGCCCGCCGCCATGGGTAGCAAGGCAATGCAGCCGGCGGCTGTGAGCATCGAAGCCAGCGCGATGGTTTGCGGCGCGCCGAAACGCTCGCTGACCGACGCGGCGACGAGGTTGGCGGGTAGCACCATGCCCATCATGGGCACGAAAGCGAGGCCCGTTGCAAACGGCGACCAGCCACAGATCTTTTGGAAATAAAGGCTCAGAACGAAGATTAGGCCGTAGAAGGCGATATTGAAGAGCAGTCCGACCAGCGCGGTCAGGGCGAACATGCGATGGCCGAACAGCGAGAGCGGCAACATCGGTTGCGGCGCGTGTGCCTCGCGCCAGACGAACAGGAGTCCGATCACGGCTGCGGCCGCGAAACCCGCGATGACGAGCGGATGGCCCCAGCCGAGCGCGCCGCCTTCGATCAGGGCGCCAGCGAGCGCGCCAAGCGCCGTGATCGCCGCGATCTGGCCCGGCAGATCGATCTCGCGCTGCGCGAGCCGGGGCGTCTCTTCCGCATAGCGCCACGCAAGCCAGAGACCGGCCACGCCAATCGGCGGGTTGACCAAAAAGATCGAGCGCCAGCCGACCAGCGCGATCAGCGAGCCGCCGACGAATGGCCCAGCAGTCAAGGCGACGCTCGCACCCGCTGCCCATAAGCCAACCGCGCGGCCGCGCGCCTTCGGATCGGTATAGGCGTGATTGAGCAGCGTCAGCGAGTTCGGCACCAGGATCGCCGCGGCCAGGCCCTGCACGGAGCGAGCAGCGATCAGAAGAATCGCGGACGGAGCCAGGGCGCAGGCAAGCGATGCCAACGTGAAGATGGCA
>CAZEFK010000267.1:0-8671 GCA_964511405.1 uncultured Comamonadaceae bacterium
CCTGACCAATTGCGCTTGCGCGCGCACGATCCCCGCTTTCGCGGGAATGACGAAGCGTGAATCGGGAGGGCCGCCCGGACTTTTGCCCCTCCTACGCCCGGTTCATGGGCGGTCCCGGCTGATCCGGACAAACCCTTATGGTGCCGGGGCGATTGCTCGCATACCAATAAGCGCATGCACAGCGATGGCCCAGCGCCGGTGTATGTGGTCGACGACGACGACGCCATGCGGGATTCCCTGCAGGTCCTGCTGGCCACCGAAGGCCTGGAGGCCCGGACCTTCGCCTCGGGCGAGGCGTTCCTGCGCGCGGCCGAAACGATCCCCGACGGACTGCTGGTACTCGACCTGCACATGCCCAGCGTCGGCGGTCTGGAGGTGCTGGACCAGTTGAAGGCGCGCCGGATCGCCATGCCTGCAGTGGTGATCACCGGCCGGCTCGACGACGCGGCCCGGGCCCGGGCGCTCAGCGCCGGCGTGACCGCCATACTGGAGAAGCCGCTCGACCCCGACACGCTGCTCCAGACGCTGCGCCGAATGCGCGCCTGAGGGATCCAGGGTTGGGCGATCACGGGCGGGCCAGCGCCGCCGGCCTCCGCGCCTCGCCGAGCCATCGCCGACCCTACCCCAGGGCAACCCACAGCGCCGCGGCGACGCCCGCCGACGCCAAGGCGGCCAGGGCCGCGGCCGGCACGGCCGCACGGCTGTGGCCGGCAAACCCGATGGCATAGCCGGCCTTGACCAGGTTGTTGGAGGCAGCGGCGATCAGGACGGCGGCCGCGGCGTCGCCGGCCGGCAGCGGTCCGGCGCTGCCCTCGGCGACGCTCAGCACGAAAGGATCGATGTCGGCCGCGCCGACCACGGCCGCCAGGCCGAACACGCCGGCGGTCCCGAACCGGCTGCGCGCCCAGGTCGAGGCCAGCGAGACGATGACGAACAGGCCGGCGAACACCAGGGCGGCGGTCAGCTCCAGCGGATTGCCGGCCGGCGCGCCCGACGCCGCCGGTCCGGCGGGCCGCACCCGGCGCCAATAGGCCCATGCCGTCAGGCCGCCGCCCAGCAGGGCCAGTCCTACCATCGGCGGCGCCAGGACCGCGGCGAGCGCAGGGGCGAACACCGCCACGATCGCCAGGATGCGCAGATGCATCACGGCCGTCGCCAGGATGATCCCGCTCTCGGCATCGGGCCCGGCCTGGTCGGCGGCGGCGCGGCGCGCCAGGACGATGGTGGTCGCGGTCGACGAATAAAGGCCGCCCAGCAGCGCCGTGACCAGGCCGACGCCCTGGGCCGCCACGGTCCGGCGCAGCAGGTAGCTGGCATAGGACAGCGAGCACACGGCCACGACGCCCAGCCAGACCTGCCGAGGCGTGAGCTGGGTCAGGGGGATCACCGGCTGGTCCGGCAGCACCGGGATCATCAGCCCGGTCAGGGCCAGGAACTTGGCGGCGGTCAGGATCTCACGGATGTCGAGGCGGCGGGCGTACCCGTGCAGCCGCTCGCGTGCGGTCAGCAGCAGCACCGCGGCGACCGTCGCCCCGACCGCGATCCAGCCCGGCCCCGCCAGCACCACCGGGCCCAGCAGGTAGGCCAGCAGGTTGCAGACCGGCACCACCAAGCTGACCTCGGCGGGCGCTTCGCCGATGCGCCGCCGATAGGCGACGGCCAGCCAGGCGCCCAGTGCCGCCAGCCCGATCGAGAGCGGCAGCAGCCGGTCGGGATCCAGCCGGTAGAGCAGGCCGCCGGCCAGCGCCAGCAGCGGAAAGGTGCGCACGCCGCCCGGCTGCGGGCGGCCGTCGTGGGCATGGAAGTCCTCGAAGGCCAGCCCGAAGAAGAAGCCGAGCCCGAGCAGCAGCAGGAAGCTGCCGATCAGCGGCAGCGGCTCGGGCGCAGTCAGTGTTCGTCGTCCGCGGCCGCCGCGCAGCGCTCCAGCGCCGCGCGCAGGCCGGCCACTGTTTCGGTCGCGCCGACGGCGGCCAGGTCGGCCGCGACCTTGGCCAGGATCGGTGCATCATCGCTTTGACCGACATGCTGCTCGACGAGGCCGCGGGCGTAGCGGTCCGCCGCATCGGCCGCCAGGCCCAACCGGCCGGCCGCCCACAGGCCGAACAGCTTGTCGCGCCGGGCGCGGTGCTTGAACCGGGCCTCGGTCCGGCGCGCGAACTCGGCCTCGAACTGACGTTCACGGTCATCCAGGACCATGACGGCCCCCTCCCCTCGGTCGCGCGCCCGGTCAGCCGAGCGGGACGCCCAGCGCGCCGGGAGCGGACGCATGGTGTTCGATATAATGCTTCAGCACCAGCTTGAGCTCAGCGGCGTGCCGGTGGTCGCCGCGCCGGACCGCCACCTCGATGTCCTCGCGGATCATCCGCCGGATCACCGGCGGCCCGCTCGGGCGCAGCTGGAGATAGGTTCCAAGCTCCGCGGCCACCGCGGCGTCGCAGGCCTCGTGCTCGGCGATCGCAGCGATCTCCTCGGGCGTCAGCTCGCTGAGCTCGATGCAGTCGGCAAGGGTGAGCATGATCGCCTCCCAATGGGACAAGTCCAGTCTGCCGGTAACGCCTCCCGCGCTGGTCACGCCATGGATGCGCGACTTCGCTGGATCGCCGCTGTCGCGTGCTAGCGTGACGCGATGTGGCGGTTCCTGATCCTGCTGGCCGTGGCCAGCCTGACGCGTGCGACCGATCCCGCCCGTCCGCTGCCGAACGATGCCTATATCTGGCAGCGGGTGTGGACCCCGGCCGTCACCGACGCGGTCCGGGAGTCGGCCGGCCTGGTGCATGCATGGCGAGTCCTCGGCGCGGAAATCGACGCCCGGGGGATCGACGCCCGCAGCAAAGTCTTCACATCGGCTCCCGACTGGGCTGCCCTCGCCGCGACGAACCGCCGGTCGATCCTGGTGATCCGGATCGACGGTCGGATCGCGGCCGACTCGCCGGCTGGCGATGCCGTCGCGGCTGTCCTCGACCGCGCCGGTGCCGCGGGCGCGGTGATCGCCGGGGTCGAGATCGACCATGACTGCGCCACGGCGCGGCTGCCCGACTACATCCGGTTCCTGGCCGCCCTGCGCGCGCGGCTGCCGGCCGGGCTGCCGCTGTCGATCACCGCGCTTCCGACATGGCTGGGCTCGCCGTCCATGGCCGACCTGGTGTCGGCGACCGACGAAATCGTGCTGCAGGTTCATGCGGTGCGCAGCCCCGACCAGGGACTGTTCGACCCGGACCTGGCGGTGCGGTGGGCCGCGCGGCTGGGCCGGATCACGAGCAAGCCGTTCCGCGTCGCGCTCCCCGCCTATGGCGCGCGCGTCGACTGGGACGCCGAGGGACGGTTCGTCGCGATCGAAAGCGAGGCGCCGCTGCTGGCCGGGTCGACGCGCTCGACCGAGCTGGTCGCCACCCCCGCGCGGGTTCAGGACGCGCCGAACCGGCTCAGCCGCGCGCCACCGGACGCTCTGGCCGGCATCGTGTGGTTCCGCCTGCCCACGGCCGTCGACGCCCGCAGCTGGAGCCTGGCAGGCTGGCGGGCGGTGCTGAGCGGCCGCGACGCGCACGCCGAGCTGACCGCGACGACGCGGGCGGCCACCGTGCCGGGCCTGGCGTGGATCGAGCTGGCCAACACGGGCGCGATCGATGCCGAGCTGCCGGGCACCATCCGGCTCGCCCCGGCCTGCGAGGTCGCCGACGGCGCCAATGGCTACGGCATCGAGCGCGATCGGGCGGGATTGGCGCTACGACGGATGCGGAATGGCCTGCTCGCTGCAGGGCAGCGCCGGCTCGTCGGCTGGACGCGGTGCCCGGCCGAAGAATCCGATCATCGGCGGCTCGATGTCGAACCGTAGCTTGTGGGCGATCAGCCTGGTGCTCGGCCTTGGCGCAGCGGCGGCCGTCGCCTGCGGGCCGGACTTCCCGTGGCAGCTCCTGGACCATCGGTCCTGGACGCTCGACGCCACCCCGGCCAACAGTTTCGCCTTCGAGGCACAGCACTTGGTCAAGGCGTCCGACCGGCTGCGGGCTGTCGAGACCGAGCCGTTCGCCTCGAACCCCGCGGGACCGTCGGCCTGGGCGCTCGGCTTGACCGAAGCTCAGGCGGCGACCGAGCGAGCGATGCGCACGACGCCGAACGCCGACCAGGCGTTCGAACGGGGCGCCGGGCTGCCCGACTCCGTTCGGCTGTACGTCACCGGCGCAGTGTCCTTCCGGAATCAAGACTACGCGCGCGCCGCGGAGCGGTTCGAAGCGTCGGCACGCCTCGACGGGCCGCCCGAGCGCGCCCTGATGGCGCCCTTCATGGCAGGCCGGGCCTATGCCGCGGGCGCCGGAACCCCCGATCAGGCCCAAAGCGCCTTCGCCGAGGTCCGGACCCGCGCGGCGGCGGGCGCCCCGGACCCGCTCGGGCTGGCAGTTGCCAGCTATGGCGAAGAAGCGCAGGTGCTGCTCAGGGAGGCGAACCGACTGAAGGATCTCGGACACCCGCTGGCACCGGAGCGTGCGCCAGTGGTCGGGGGACTTCTGGCTGACGCGGCGGCGCTCTACGCCGAACAGGCCGCGCGGCAATCCAACAGCGGGGTCCAGTCGCTGAAAATCATGGCTCGGCGACTGGTGCGTCGATGGGACGAGCTGGACGCGACGCTGAACAGCAGCCTGGTTCAGCGTCTGACGGTGGCGTTCGTGCTCGCGCGGTTCGATGACATCGAAGACCCCGGTCTGACCTCCGACGACGTCGATCCCATGATCGCCCCGAACCTTCGTCGGGGCCGCGACCACCCCCCGCGGGATATCGTGAACCTGTTCGAAGCGCTCGAGCGTCGCGGCTTCGACCATGCCGACGGACTGGACCGGCTGGCCGCCCTCGCCTACCGACTGGGGCGGTACGACCTCGCGACAACGCTGACCAACCGAGCGACCGGTCCTCTGGCGTCTTGGGTCGCGGCAAAGCTCGCCTTGCAGCGCGGGGATTCTGCAGCCTCCGTCCGACTCTATGCTCAGGCCGTCCGGGCGTTCCCAGCGAGCGGCGACAGCGCCGACCTCTCGCCCGAAAGCCACGATCTGCTGCAGGGTGAACGCGCGATCCTGACGCTGACTCGCGGCGACTACGTCGATGCCTTGGAGCAGCTGTATCCGCTTGCCGAACAAGGCCAGTTCGTTGGCGATGCCCTCTATGTGGCAGAGCGGGTTCTGACCGTCGACGAGCTGAAGGCCTTCGTCGACCGCAAAGCACCCAGCAAGTTCAAAGAAACACTGAGCAATCTGCTGGCGCGCCGCCTGGTCCGGACCGGGCACTTCGACCAAGCGCTCTCCTATCACAAGAGTGAAGAGCCGAACCTCGACGCCGTGCCGCGCACGGTCGGCGACTATGCCCGGTCCCTGAAGCAGGCCCGATCGGCTTGGTTGCCGGTCAACCGGGCCCAAGCCGCCTTCGAGGCCGCGATCATCGCGCGAGACGCGGGCATGGAGATTATGGGAACAGAGGCGTATCCCGACTGCTATGCCTTCGAGGGTCGCTTCGAGTCTTGCCTCGGGCAACCAGGCCCAGGGACCGAACTGGTCACGCCCGGCGAAGTCACCCGGGTCGCGGCCAGCGCGCCGGCGCCCAACGCGCGCTTCCATTACCGGTATGTTGCGGCCGAGCACGCGACTGCAGCGGCGGACCAGCTGCCGCGGCGCTCCCAGGCCTTTGCCGCCGTACTCTGCCAGGCCGCTGATTGGATGCTGCAAACCGGGGAGCTGGAGCGCGCTCAAGCCCTCTATCAGCGCTATGTCCGCGAGGGGGCGGTCGTCCCATGGGCCGTTCACTTTGGCTATGACTGCCCGGCGCCGGACTTCGATGCGGCGCGGTTCTTCTGGTGGCACGACACCGTTCGCCGCGCTCGCCAGTTCATGCGCTGGCATCTGAGCCTGCCGCGCTTGGTCGTGGCGCTGGCCGCTGGCGGCGCCCTGCTGTGGTATGCGCGGCGGCGGCGAGCCGCCGGCCCGTAGCGGCTACCGGTCCGGCCGGCTGCTGCGCGGCGTCGCCAGCAGCAGGCTGGTCTCGCTGCCGGTGATCCCCGGGATCAGCCGGATCTTGCGTAGGACCGCGTCGAAGTCGGCCAGCGTCGCGGTGCTCAGCTCGGCCACCAGGTCCCAGCGGCCGTTGGTGGTGTGGACGGCCGTCACCTCCGGCAGGCTGCCCAGGGCGTGGATGACGCGGTCGGCCGCATGGCCCTGGACCTCGATCATCATGATGCCGCGGATCCGCGCCTCGGCCGCCTCCGGCCGCAGGACCACGGCGTAGCCGACGATCTCGCCGGCGCGCTCCAGCCGCTCGATGCGGGCGCGGACGGTGGCCCGCGACACGCCCAGGTCGAGGGCCAGGTCGGAGATGCTGCGTCGCGCATTTTGGCGCAGCCGCATGACAAGTTGCTCGTCCAGCGCATCCATGATCGACCAAATTGAACCATTGCGCCTCCGAATTGGCAAGTCGGCCGGCCCGGTTTGCCAATCGGGTTCGTTCCTCCCGCCGGGCGGATGCGCTCTCATGGGGACGTCGGGCGTAGAGGACGGATCAATGCGCTGCAAGATCGTGGGTACACCGGTCCATGAGGGCGCCGCGCTGGCGGGCTGCGAGCAGGGGCCGGATGCGCTGCGGGCCGCCGGGCTGGTCCCGATGCTGGCGGACCTCGGCCATGAGCCCATCGACCTGGGCAATGTGGTGCCCGGTGCCGGCCACCCGGTCCACCACCGCAATCCCGCGGTCCGCGCGCTGCCCGAGATCGCGGCCTGGACGGCCGCCATCGCCGACGCCGCCTACGCCGCCAGCGCCGATGCCATGCCCATCCTGCTGGGCGGCGACCACAGCATGGCCGCCGGCACGATCGCCGGGCTGGCCCGGCGCGCCGCCGAGGCCGGCCAGCCGCTGTTCGTGTTGTGGCTCGACGCCCATGCCGACTTCCACACCCTGGACAGCACCGAGAGCGGCAACCTGCACGGCGTGCCGCTGGCCTATGCCGCCGGCCAGCCCGGATTTCAGGGCTGTTTTCCGGACCTGCCAGCGCCGGTGGACCCGAGGGCCATCTGCCTGCTCGGCGTGCGCAGCGTCGATCCCGCCGAGCGCACGGCCCTCGGCCAGGTCGGCGTGACCGTCTACGACATGGATGCCATCCGCCGGCACGGCATCGCGCCGCTGCTCGGCGCGTTCCTCGATCGGGTCGCGGCCGCCGGCGGGCGGCTGCATGTCAGCCTGGACGTGGACGGCCTGGACCCGTCGGTCGCGCCGGCGGTGGGCACGGCCACGCCCGGTGGTGTGACGGCGGAGGAGGCCCACCAGGCCATGGCGTTGCTCCGCGACAGCGGCCGGGTCGCCAGCCTGGACCTGGCCGAGCTCAACCCGTCGCTGGACGAGCGCGGCCGTACCGCGCGGCTGCTGATCGAGCTGACGGCGACCCTGATCGGGCGCGCGAACCGGAGGTCCTGAGCCATGACCGATACGCTCAACACCGTTCCCTTCGTCAGCGTCGACCACATGATGAAGCTGGTGCTGCGGATCGGCGTCGAACGGGTGCTGGCCGACCTCGCCGGCTATATCGAGGCCGATTTCCGACGATGGCAACTGTTCGAGAAGACGCCGCGCGTGGCCTCGCACAGCGCCGTCGGCGTGATCGAGCTGATGCCGACCAGCGACGGCCAGCTCTACGGCTTCAAGTACGTCAACGGCCATCCCAAGAACGCACGGGAGGGCCGGCAGACGGTCACCGCCTTCGGCATCCTGTCCGACGTCGGCACCGGCTATCCGCTGCTGCTGACCGAGATGACCATCTTGACGGCGCTGCGCACGGCCGCGACCTCGGCGCTGGCGGCCCGCTGCCTGGCGCCGTCCGGCGCCCGCACCATGGCGATCATCGGCAACGGCGCGCAGTGCGAGTTCCAGGCCCTGGCCTTCAAGGCCCTGCTCGGCGTCGACCGGCTGCGCCTCCATGACATCGATCCGGCCGCCACCCGCAAATGCCTGCTGAGCCTGGCCGGGCTCGGCTTCGACATCACGCCCTGCGCCTCGGCGCAAGCGGCGGTCGAGGGGGCGGAGATCATCACCACGGTCACGGCCGACAAGGCCTGTGCCACGATCCTGACCGACAACATGGTCGGCGCCGGGGTGCACATCAACGCCGTCGGCGGCGACTGCCCGGGCAAGACCGAGCTGCATCGCGACATCCTGCTGCGCTCGCGGATCTTCGTCGAATACACGCCGCAGACCCGGATCGAGGGCGAGATCCAGCAGCTGCCGCCCGGCTATCCGGTGACCGAGCTGTGGCAGGTGCTCGCCGGCACGGCGCGCGGCCGCGAGAGCCCGGCCGAGATCACGCTGTTCGACTCGGTCGGCTTCGCCATCGAGGACTTCTCGGCGCTGCGCTATGTCCACGACCGGATCCAGGGCACCGACCTGTACGCGGAGGTGGACCTGCTGGCCGACCCCGACGAGCCGCGAGATCTGTTCGGCATGCTCCGCCGCGCCGCCCTGCGCGAAGGCCTGCCGATGGCGTCGTGACGGGCCCCGAGCGGCAAATCGAAATGCCGGTCACGCTTAAGAGCCGGATGAGATCAGGTTGACCCGCCCGAGAAAGCCTCGGACCGGCGGGAGTCCCCCTCCCAGCCTCCTCCCACAAGGGGCTAGCGTTCGCACAGATCCGATTCGCGAGCGGGTGACG
>CAZEFK010000268.1:0-8639 GCA_964511405.1 uncultured Comamonadaceae bacterium
CATCCACGCCCCGGACGGCTCGCTGCTGGAGAAGGCCGGCGCGGTGCGCGACGGCGGCTCCTACGAGGACCGCATGGGCAATGTCGCCTGCTGGAACGCGGTCATGGACGAGAACGACTACATGGTCCGCAAGTGGAACGAGTTCATCGCGGCGTAGGCGCCTGAACCGAACGTCGCCCTCTGCCGGCTTAGAGCGGGATGTGCTGGAAGCGTCGGTGATTCACCCCCTCCACCCAGCCTCCTCCCCTTGTGGGAGGAGGTCGGGTGGAGGGGTGCCAGCACACCGGTCCGAGGCTTTCTCCAGCGGGTCAACCTGATCTCATCCTGCTCTAATGCGTGACCCATGACCCTGTCGGACTCTGCGATCCCCCACGCCGCGGCCCTGACCGCGGCAGCGCCGCGCCGCCTTTCGGATCGCGCCACGGCCTGGCTGCAGGCCTTGCCGATGGCGGCGGTGTTCGCCGCCTTCTTCCTGCTGCCGCTGCTGTTCGTCGTGGTCGTGAGCTTCTGGGACTACAACGAGTTCGAGATGCTGCCAGTGTTCTCGGGCCGCGGCTACACCGACAGCTTCGAGGGCTGCCTGGCCGACCTGCCGGCGCTGTGCACGATCCTCAGGACCTACCTCAAGACCGTCGAGCTGTGCCTCCTGGTCTGGGCGCTCACGCTCGCGATCGGGTTTGCCATCGCCTATTTCCTGGCCTTCCACATCCGCTCGAAGACCTGGCAGGTCACGCTGTCGCTGCTCTGCACCATCCCGTTCTGGACCTCGAACGTGATCCGCATGATCGCCTGGATCCCGCTGCTCGGACGCAACGGCCTGGTCAACCAGGCGCTGCAGGCGCTGGGGCTGACGGCGCAGCCGGTGGACTGGCTGCTCTATTCCGAGTTCTCGGTGGTGCTGGCGCTGGTCCACCTGTTCACCTTCTTCATGGTCGTGCCGATCTTCAACTCGATGATCCGCATCGACCGCCAGTTGGTCGAGGCGGCCTACGACGCCGGCGCCAGCGGCTGGCAGACCCTGGTCAATGTCGTCATCCCGCTGTGCAAGCCGGGCATCGTGATCGGCTCGATCTTCGTGATCACGATCGTGATGGGCGACTTCATCACGGTCGGCGTCATGGGCGGCCAGCAGATCGCCTCGGCCGGCAAGATCATCCAGACCCGGCTCGACGCCCTGCAGTTCCCGGCGGCCGCGGCCAACGCCGTGATCCTGCTGGGGGTCACGCTGATGATCATCGCCGCCCTGTCGCGGCTGGTCGACCTGCGCAAGGAGCTCTAGTCCCATGCGGCAAGGCCGGCCCCTGATCTTCTATGTCCTGGCCGCCGTCTTCGGGCTGTACCTGCTGTTCCTGTACGGCCCGATGATCGCGATCGTGGTCCTGTCGTTCCAGGGGCCCGAGGGCGGCCTGACGTTCCCGATGAACGGCCTGTCGCTGTTCTGGTTCGAGAAGCTGTTCGCCGGCGGCGGCATCGTCGACATCGGCGCGGCGTTCCGGCGCTCGCTGGCGCTGGGCACCGTGGTCATGCTGCTGACCGTCGTCCTGTCGGTCGCGGCCGGCCTGGCCTTCCGCCGGCGCTTCCCGGGGGCGACGCTGCTGTTCTACACGGCGATCGCCAGCCTGATCGTGCCCTCGATCATCACCTCGCTGGGCATCGCGCTGGAGTTCAGGCTGCTGGACGACCTGGTCAAGGCCTGGGGGCCGGACTGGCTGGCCGCCGACCACACCACCTGGATGGGCCTGTTCACGTCGGGCCTGGGCGCGCACCTGACCTGGACCCTGCCCTTCGGCCTGTTGATCATGTTCGCCATCTTCAACCGCTTCGACCCGCGCTACGAGGAAGCCGCGCGCGACCTTGGCGCCACGCCCTGGCAGACCTTCCGCCACGTCGTGCTGCCCATCATCTTGCCGTCGGTGATCGGCGTCGGGCTGTTCGGGTTCACGCTCTCCTGGGACGAGCTGGCGCGGTCCAGCCAGGCGATCGGCGAGGTCAACACCCTGCCCTTGGAACTGCAGGGCTTGACCGCGACGGTCACACGGCCCGACATCTACGCCCTGGGCACGGTCACGACCGCCGTCTCGTTCGCGGTGATCGGCGTCGCGCTGACCGGGATCCGGATGGTCCAGCGGCGGATCGCGCGCGCCGGCTCCGATGCCGGCCAAGGGCTGGTGTGACATGCGCATCCACGTTGCCAATCCCAACACCACGCGGTCGATGACCGACAAGATCGCGGCTGCGGCGCGCGCCGCGGCCGGATCAGGCACGACCGTGCTGGCGACCCAGCCCGAATTCGGGCCGGTCTCGATCGAGGGCTACTACGACCAAGCCTATGCCGTTCCCGGACTGCTCCAGCGCATCCGCGAGGCCGAGCGCGACGGCACCGATGCCCATGTCATCGCCTGCTTCGACGACACCGGCCTCGATGCCGCCCGCCAGGCCGTGGCGGCGCCGGTGATCGGCATCGGCGAGGCGGCGTTCCATGCCGCGAGCCTGGTCGCGGGCCGATTCTCGGTGATCACCACCCTGGCGCTGTCGATCCCGGCGATCGAGCACAACCTGGTCCGCTACGGCCTGGCCGCGCGCTGTGCCCGCGTCCGCGCCGCCGAGGTGCCGGTGCTGGCGCTCGAGGACCCGGCGTCCGACGCCCGCATCCGGATCGGGGCCGAGATCGCCGCCGCCCTCGCCGAGGAGCGCGCCGAAGCGATCGTGCTGGGCTGCGCCGGCATGGCCGACTTGGCCGCGGCCTTGGCCCAGGCCCATGGCGTGCCGGTGATCGACGGCGTGGCCGCCGCCGTCGCCCTGGCGGAGGCGCTGGTCCGGCTCGGGCTCAGGACTTCCAAGCGCGGCGGCTACGCGCCGCCGCCACCCAAGCCTTACACCGGCCCCTTCGCCGGTTTCGCCGTCTCCGTCTGAGCACCGCGCCGGCGCCCCCACAAGGCGTGGAGGCTCAGCCACTCGAGCGGGCCGCCGTCGATCTCGTCGAAGCCGGCCTCGGCCAGCGGCCCCCGCAGGTCGTGCAAGTTGAAGGCCCGGTGCAGGCCGTGCCGGGCCGAAGAATGTTTGCGGTCGGCGGGATCGCCGGCGTAGTCGACCAACAGCACACGGCCCCCGCACCGCAGCACCCGCGCCGCCTCGGCCAGGGCCGCGCGGCGGCGCTGTGGCGGCACCATGTGCAGGGCCAGCGTGATCGCGACGACATCGAACCGCCGGTCCTCGAAGGGCAGGTCGGCGGCATCGGCCTTGCGGAACAGGATATCGGCGCCGGAGCGGTCCGCCTTGCGGCGGGCAGCGGCGAGCATCCGGTCGGACAGGTCGACGCCGACGACCGAGCCGCCCGGCTGCACCCGGCGCCAGGCCGCGATCGCCTGAGTCCCGGTGCCGCAGCCGACGTCGAGGACATGCCGGCCGGGCGCGAGCCCGGCGCGATCGAGCACATCCCGGCGAAAGGCCCGCTCGCGCGCGCGGGTCATCAGGAAGATCAGAAGGTCGTAGAGGCGGGGAAAATCGATCTGCCGATTGCCCTCCGGGCCTGACGCCGGTTTCGGGACATGCCGAACCGCCAGCTTGTGCATGGCAACCACCTTGGTCCTCGACAAAACAGTCATCCGATAGTGAACATCCTGTTCGGAATCGGACCACGGACGACCCTTGCCGAGCGTCCGCTACCGGACTCTCGGCGCCGTTCGTCCTGAAACAGTCGAGGCCACGCCATGACGGGTGCCATGGATCGCCGGTCGGCACGGACGCGCCGGTCGCTGCATCAAGCGCTGATGACGCTGATCCTGCGCAAGGGCTACGAAGACATCACGGTGCAGGACATCCTCGACGAGGCCGACGTCGGGCGCTCCACGTTCTATGCCCATTACACCGGCAAGGACGATCTGCTGCGCCGCGGCTTCGACAGGCTCCAGGCGGAAATGGCCGGCCTCCGGACGGCCCGGCCCGGCGCGGCGCCACCGGGTGCGGAGCCCCTGGCGTTCAGCCTTGCCTTGTTCGAGCATGTTGCCGGCTACGCCACGATCTATCGGGCGCTGGTCGGCAGCCGGGGCGGGCTGCTGGCAACCCAGGAGCTCCGCCGCATCCTGGCGGACCTGGTGAAGGCGGACCTGCCCGGCGTTCCCGACGATCGCAAGATCGCCCAGGATCTCCGCCTGAGCTTTGTCGTCGACGCGTTCCTGACCGTGCTGACCTGGTGGCTGGAGCGGCACCCCGGGCTGGCCCCCGGCGACGTCGATCGGGCGTTCCGCGCCCTGGTGCTCGACGGTCTGCGGCCGGCGGCCGGGATCCTTACGGCTCCGGAATCACGCTGACATGCGCGGCGACGACCCGCCACCCCTCGGGCGTGCGCATCCAGGTCTGCATCTGGCGCCCGAGCCGGCCCGGGACGCTGTCGCGCCGGAACAGCGTCGAGGCCGTCGCGAAGTCGCGGCCATAGGTGGTGATCACGGTCGCTTCCAGGGTCCGCGCCAGCCCGGCCGGCGAGCGGGCAGCGCGGAACCCGGCGATGGCGTCGTGGCCATAGAGATTCTCGCCGCCGCCATAGCGGATGGTGCGCTCGGAGCGCCAGAACAGCCGGTCCAGGGTCGCGACGTCGTTGGCGACCAGCGCCGCCTCGTACTCGGCGAAGGCCGCCTGCATCTCGGCCAGGGCGTCGGGATGGTTGATCTCCAGGTCCGTCTCCGTCATCGAGCGGCCACCGGTGCCGCCGCAACCCCCAGGGCTTCCAGGGCCGCCGCCGTGCGCAGCGCCAGGTCCTCGCGCCACGGCGCCGCCGCCAGCTGCACGCCGACCGGCAGCCGCTCGCCGGGCAGCCACACCGGCACGACCACAACCGGCAAGCCGATGAACGACAGCGGCTGGGTGAAGATGCCCAGGTTCGGCCGCAGCGGCGCCGGCACGTCGTCGACCGTCAGCACGCGGGTGCCCGAGAGCGGTGCGGCGCAGGGCGTGGCCGGCGCGATCAGGACATCGACCCGTTCGAACAGCTGCCGGGCCTGGCCGCCGAACCAGCGGCGCAGGCGCTGGGCGCGGTCGACCCAGGCTGCCGGGATCATGGCGCCGGCAAGGAAGCGGTCCCGCGTGTCGGGGTCGAAGTCCTGGGGCCGCGCCCGGATCCGCTCCAGGTGCAAGGCCGCGCCCTCGGCGGCGGTGATGATGTAGGCGGCCGCACGCGCCCGTGCGGCCTCCGGCAGGATCACGGTGGGCGGCGCGCCCAGGGCCTGGGCGACATGGGCCACGGCGGCGGCCACCTGGGGGTCGCCATTGCCGGCGAAATGGCCGCCGAGCACGCCGAAGCGCAGGCCACCAATCCCTTGCCCCAGCGCCGCGCACGCCGCCACCGCTGGCCGGTCGGCCAGATGCGGGTCGTCCGGATCGGGCCCCTGCATCAGGTCGAAGGCCAGCGCCAGGTCCGCGGCGCTGCGGGCCAGCGGCCCCAGATGGTCGAGGGATGCCACGAACGGGAAGGTGCCGGCGCGCGACAGCCGGCCATAGGTCGGCTTCAGCCCGAACAGCCCGCAGAACGATGCCGGCACGCGGATCGAGCCGTTGGTGTCGGAGCCGAGCGCCAGCGGCACGAAGCCCGCGGCCACGGCCGTGCCGGAGCCGCCCGACGACCCGCCGGACATGCGGCCTGCGTCGTGCGGATTGCGGCTGGGACCGTCATGGACGTTCTCGCCGGTGAAGTCGTAGGCGTATTCGCCCATGTTGAGGGCGCCCAGGAGCACGCAGCCGGCCTCGGTGAGCCGCCGCAGCAGGGCGGCGTCGCGCCCGGCGGGCGGCCGTTCGCGGTTGATCCGCGATCCGGCCCGGGTCGGCAGGCCGGCAATGTCGAACAGGTTCTTGGCCGCGACCGGCACACCGGCGAGCGGCGGCAGCGCCCGGCCGGCGGCCCGCGCCGCATCGATGGCCGCCGCCTCGGCGCGCGCCCGCTGGGCAGTCACATCGGTGAAGGCGCCAAGGCCGGGATCCAGCCGGGCGATCCGCGCCAAGGCGGCCTCGGTGACCGCCAGCGCCGACACCGCGCCGGAGGCCACCGCCGCGGCGATCGCCGTCGCCGGGCGCAGCAGAACGGCGTCGGGGGTCATCGCTCGGGCTCGTAGACCGGCGCCGGTTCGGACTCGGCCGCCGGCTCGAAGGTCAGCACCAGCTCGGCGGCGCGGGCGATCGCCGCCAGGTGCTCGACCACCGCGGGCCGCCAGGCCGGGTCGATCGCCAGGCCCAGGCTCGCCGCCATGGCGTCGGCGTGGGCGGCGGCGTCGAACGGCCGCGTCATGCCGCCCGCATCGCCTCGGCCAGGCGCGCCAGCGCCGTGGTCCAGCCGACGATCGCGCCCTGGGCGCGGACCATGGCCAGGGTCGCGGCCTTGAAGGCGGGGACATAGCTCTCGGTCGCGTCCTCGATCAGCAGGCAGTCATAGCCGCGGTCGTTGGCCTCGCGCATGGTCGTCTGCACGCACACCTCGGTGGTCACGCCGGCCAGCACCAGGTGGGTGATGCCCTTGAGCCGCAGGATCTCGCCTAGGGCCGTGGCATAGAACGCCCCCTTCCCCGGCTTGTCGATCACCACTTCGCCCGGCTGCGGCGCCAGATCGGGCACGATCGCGTTGCCGGGCTCGCCGCGCACCAGGATGCGGCCCATCGGCCCATCGTCGCCGATGCGCAGACTGGGCGCGCCGCGGGTACGCTTGGCCGGCGGACAGTCGGCCAAGTCCGCATCGTGGGACTCACGGGTATGGATGACCGGCCAGCCCTTGGACCGGAACAGGTCGAGCAGACGCCGAACGGTTGGCACGATCGCGGCCAGCCGCGACACGTCGTTGCCCAGGCTGGCGCCGAACCCGCCCGGATCGATGAAATCGCGCTGCATGTCGATGACTACCAGCGCAGTGCTGCTCGGCGGCATGGCGAAGGCGAAAGGCTCGGCCGGCACCCGGATCATGCCTGGGATCATGCGTGGCCTCCGGCCATGGCGTGGCCGACGCGGGCGCGGTCGGCTTCGGCGATCGGCGCCTGAAGGGTGATCCGGCCGCCCGACATCACCGCCACCCGGTCGGCCAATTCGAGGATCTCGTCCAGGTCCTCCGACACCAGCAGCACCGCGGCGCCGCGGTTGCGCTGGTCCATGATCTGGGCGCGGATCTCGGCGACCGAGGCGAAGTCCAGGCCGAAGCAGGGATTGGCCACGACCAGCAGGTCGACCTCGCCCGACAGCTCGCGGGCCAGCACCGCCCGCTGGACGTTGCCACCCGACAAGGTCTCGATCGGCGCCTCGGTCGACGGCGTCTTGACCCGGTAGCGCTCGATCAGGGCCCGAGCGCGGGCGCGCATCGGGCGGGGCGAGAACCACCAGCCCAGAGACGCGATCGGCGGCTTGTCGAAGGTGCGGAACGCGATGTTCTCGGCCACCGACATGCGGGGCACGGCGGCATTGCGCAACGGCTCCTCCTGCAGCGAGAACACCTTCAGCCGGTCCATGGCGCCGCGCACCGGCTCGTAAGGCCGGCCATGGACCAGGATGCGGCCGTCGTCGAGCGGCCGCTGGCCGGACAGCGCCTCGACCAGCGCCGACTGGCCGTTGCCCGACACGCCCGCCAAGCCGACGATCTCGCCGGCCCGGACCTTGAGGTCGACGCCTGTGACCGCCGGCCGCCCCTCGTCGTCGCGCACGCGCAGCGCCACCAGCTCCAGCACCACCGGCCGCTCCTGCCGCTCGACGCGCTCGGCGCGGACCCGGATCCGGGTCTCGCCAATCATCATCCGCGCCATCTCGTCGGTGCCGAGCTGGCCGACCGCCCCGCCGCCGACATGGCGGCCGCGGCGCAGCACGCTGACGTCGTCGGCGTAGGCCGTCACTTCCCGGAACTTGTGGGTGATCATCAAGATCGTGACCGCCCCGCGCGTGGTCATGCCCTTGAGCAGGCCCAGCATCTCGTCGGCCTCGTCCGGGGTCAGCACCGAGGTCGGCTCGTCCAGGATGATCAGCCGGCGGTCGAGATAGAGCTGCTTCAGGATCTCCAGCTTCTGCTTCTCGCCCGCCGACAGCGCCGACACCGGCCGGTCCAGCGGCACCTGGAACGGCATGGTCGTCATGAAGGCGTCAAGCTCGTCGGCGGCGCGCCGCCAGTCGATCGCCGCGGGGCAGTCCGGGCGCGACGCGACCAGGTTCTCGGCCGCGGTCAGCGACGGCACCAGCGTGAAGTGCTGGTACACCATGCCCAGCTTCAGCCTCATGGCATCGCGCGGGTTGTGGATGGTGGCCTCGCGGCCGTCGACCAGCATCTGGCCGCGGGTCGGCGGGTAGTAGCCCATCATGCACTTGACCAGCGTCGACTTGCCGGCGCCGTTCTCGCCCAACAGGGCGTGCAGGCTGCCGGCGCGCACCTTGATCGAGACGTCGTCCAGCGCCACGAACGACCCGAAGGCCTTGGTCATGCCGACGGTCTCGACGGCGACCGCGGTCACGGAAGCACCGCGATGAGCTGCTCGGAGCGCGCGACCGCGCCGAACACCCCGCCCTGCATCTTGACCATGTCGATGGCGGCCAGGTGGTTGGCCAGCTTGGTCGCGCCGCAGCAGTCCTCCAGCAGCAGGCACTCGAAACCGCGGTCGTTGGCCTCGCGCATGGTGGTGTGGACGCAG
>CAZEFK010000269.1:0-8352 GCA_964511405.1 uncultured Comamonadaceae bacterium
AAATCGGACGGGTGGGTGGCGATGCAGGCCTCGCTCCAGCCCAGCACCGCATGGCCGCGGCTGTCGCCGCCGCGGGCGTCGCAGCCGGTGCCGGGCCGGCGCTTGTTGCAGGCGCTGCCTGGGTCGTAGAAGTACGGGCAACGGGTGCGCTGCAACAGATTGCCGCCGACCGTGGCGGCGTTGCGGAGCTGCCCCGAGGCGCCGGCGAGCAGCGCCTCCGTCACCGCCGGGAAGGCCCGCGCGAACTGGGGATCGTGGGCCAGGTCGGCGTTGCGGACCAGGGCGCCGATGCGCACGCCGCCGTCGGGCAGCGCCTCGATCCGGTCGAGGCCAGGCAGCCGGGTGATGTCGACCAGCCGCGACGGCCGCGCGACCTCGGCCTTCATCAGGTCGAGCAGGTTGGTGCCGGCGGCGAGGAAGGCGGCGCCGGGTGCTGCGGCGGCCGCGACGGCCTCGGCGATCGAGCCGGCGCGGACATATTCGAACGGAGTCATTCGGCGGCACTCCGGGCGGCGGCGCTCCGGATCGCGCCCATGCGGCGCTGGGCGTCGAGCACGGCCTCGGTGATGCCGGCATAGGCGGCGCAGCGGCACAGATTGCCGCTCATGCCCTCGCGCACGCGCTCGGGATCGCCGCCGGCCTGGCCTTCGGCGATCAGGCCGATGGCGCTCATGATCTGGCCGGGGGTGCAGAAGCCGCACTGGAAGCCGTCATGCTCGATGAAGGCGGCCTGGACCGGGTGCAGGACGTCGCCCTGGGCCAAGCCCTCGATGGTGGTGACCCGGGCGCCGTCGAGGCTGGCGGCGAGCGCCAGGCAGGAATTGATGCGGCGGCCGTCGACCAGCACGGTGCAGGCGCCGCACTGGCCGCGGTCGCAGCCCTTCTTGGTGCCGGTGAGGTCGAGGCGCTCGCGCAGGAGGTCGAGCAGCGTGACCCGGGGATCGTCCAGCGCGATGGCGTGGGCGTGGCCGTTCACGGTCAAGGACAGAGTTAGGCTCATGCGGAGACTCCGATGAGGGCGAATGCGGCCGTTCGCAGCGCCAGGCGGCGCGCGGCGGATTTCCGAGGACGAACGGTCGCCACGGCGTTAGGTAGAGAAGGCTGTGCCAACGACGTGGCAGGGCCTATATACGGAGGCATCCTCCGCTTTGCAAGAGGCTCGATCCGAGCGCCCCGCCATGGCCGACCTGCCCCTGAAAGCCGCCCATCTCAAGACCGGCCGCCGCCCGCGCGCCGACGCCGCGCGCAACCGCGAGCGCCTGCTGGAGGCGGCCAAGGCGGTGTTCAGCGCCGGCGGCGCCGAGGCCAGCCTGGAGGCGGTGGCGCGCACGGCCGGCGTCGGCATCGGCACGCTCTATCGCCATTTCCCGACCCGCGAGGCGCTGTTCGAGGCCGTCTATCGTCGCGAAGTCGACCAGCTGGCGGACCTGGCCGAACGGGTGGGGGCCGAAGAGGCCCCGACCGCGGCCCTGCGGCGCTGGCTGCACGAGTACATCGCGCTCGCCGCCACCAAGAAGGGCATGATCGAGGCCCTGGCGCTGGCCGCCCACGCCCCCTCGGACCTCTACGCCTACAGCTTCGACCGCCTGACCCGGGCAGTGCGCGGACTGCTGGATCGCGCCGTGGCGGCCGGCGAGATCCGCGGCGACATCGGCCCCGACGACCTGCTGAAGGCGCTGGTCGGCATGTGCAGCCTGCGGCGGGAGCCGGGGTGGCAGACGGGCGTGCTGCGGATGGTCGACGTGCTGGTGGATGGGCTGAGGGTCGGGGCGCGGCGGTAGGAGGCCGGCTTGTTTAGCCCGCGCCGGCTTCCTATCCTTGGAGCGATCTTGAGCTGGAGGTCAGATTGGATACGATCGTGCAGCTGACGCCCGAACTCGAGCGCTTCGCCCGCGATTGCGTGGATGGCGGCCGATACGCCGACGTGAGCGAGGTCGTGCGATCCGGACTGCGTCTGCTGCAGGACGCCGAAGGCCGGCGCCGGCACTTCCAAGCGATGCTGGAAACGGCCGAGGCGGAAGCCGATCGGGATGGCGACATCCCCGTGGACCAAGTCCTGGCCGAAGTCGACGCCATCATCGACGCCGCCATGCGGTGACCGCCGCTCGACTGTCACCTGAGGCTCGCCGCGATCTGCTCGCGCCAAAGGTTGCGCCCCCTGCGGTGCCCCGATAGAGGTAGCCGTCCGAACCAGGGAAGGCATCCGTGCGGCGACTGGCACTGTCCCTCATCCTGGCGCTCGCCGGCTCCGGCTGCGCCACGACCCAGCACCCCGAGACGGCTCAGCAAGCCTCGCCGACGCCGCCGCAGCCGAGCCGGACGATCACGCTGCCGGCCACCGGCATGTCGAGCGATCCGGCCGCGGTCGAGCTGATCGATGCGTTCGGCCAGTTCTGCCTGCAGCAGTTTCCCGAGCGCAACGACCCGGCGCCGACCAGCGGCGGCACCCTGGCGCCGATGCCGCCTGATACGGTCCGCCGCTTCCTGCATGACGACCCCGGCCGCGGCTGGGTCTATCGCGCCCAGGCCGAATATGTGCTGACGATCGAGGACCCGCCCTACCACGCCTGCGCCGTCCGCCGGCGCTATCCCAAGCTGCCCGACTACCAGGGCCTGTTCGACATCGCGCGCCAGATCTGGGCCGTCAACAGCCGCCGCGGCCCGTTCCAGGCGCTGCCGCCCCAGGCCCAAACGGCCTTCGGGCTGCCTGTGCAGGCCCGGATGGCCGTGCTGCCGCGCACGGCGACCACGCCCCAGGAAGTCTTCATGGACCTGACCACGACCTATTCCAACGGAACGGTCGAAGTCCGGCTGGTCCGGCAAATCCCGCCGCAGTAGCGGCGGGGCGGTGGCGCCGATTCCCGCAGCACGTAAGTGTGGAAGCGGATCGTCTACGACCCCACCCCCTCATACCGGCTCGCCGCCAGATCCTCATGCGCGATGTCCGGCTTCTTGCCGCTCACCAGGTCGGCCAGCACCCGCCCCGACCCGCACGACATCGTCCAGCCCAGCGTCCCGTGCCCCGTGTTCAGGAACAGGTTCCGGTACTTCGTCGGCCCGATGATCGGCGTCCCGTCCGGGGTCATGGGCCGCAGGCCCGTCCAGAACGTCGCCTTCCCCACGTCGCCGCCCTCGGGGAACAGGTCGCCCACCGAATGCTCCAGGGTCGCGCGCCGGGGCCCGCGCAGGGTCTTGCTGTAGCCGGCCAGCTCGGCGGTGCCGCCGACGCGGATGCGGTCGCCCAGGCGCGTGATCGCCACCTTGAAGGTTTCGTCCATCACGGTCGACACCGGCGCCATCGCCGGGTTGGTGATCGGCACCGTGATCGAATAGCCTTTTACCGGATAGACCGGCACGTCCACGTCGATCGTGCGCAGCAGCAGCGGCGAATAGCTGCCCAGCGCCACCACGTAGGCGTCGAATACCGCGGTCTCATCGTCGATCGCCACGCCGGCGATGCGGTCGCCCTCGGTCTTCAGGCCGTCGATGGCGGTGCCGTAGCGGAAGACGACGCCCCGCCGCTCGGCCATTTCGGCCAGCATCTGCGTGAACTTGAAGGCGTCGCCGGTCTCGTCGCCGGGCAGGCGCAGGCCGCCCACGAACAGGCCGCGCACCCGGGCCAGCGCCGGTTCGGCGCGGATGCAGCCGTCGGGATCCAGCACCTCGTAGGGCACGCCGCCCTCGTCCAGCACCGCGGTGTCCTCCGGCACATGGTCGAGCTGCTTCTGCGTCCGGAACAACTGCAGGGTGCCGCGCTGGCGGTCGTCATAGGCGATGCCGGTGGCGGCGCGCAGGTCGCGAAGGCAGTCGCGGCTGTACTCGGCCAGCCGCACCATGCGCCCCTTGTTCACGTGATAGGCGGCTTCCGTGCAGTTCTGCAGCATCAGCAGCAGCCAGCGATACAGATAGGCGTCGGGCCGGGGCCACAGCACGAACGGCCGGTGGCGCATCATCAGCCACTTGATCGCCTTCAGCGGCACGCCGGGGCCGGCCCAGGGCGCGGAATAGCCGGGCGAGACCTGGCCGGCATTGGCGAAGCTGGTCTCCAGCCCGGCGCCCGGCTGGCGGTCGATGACCGTCACCTCATGCCCGGCCTCGGCCAGGTACCACGCGGACGTCACGCCGACGACGCCGCTGCCCAGAACCACGACCTTCACCTGCCGCCTCCGCTGCCTTGTCCCGTGCCGGGCTAAGCAACCGGTGTACCAGCATTGGCCCGGGCACGGGAACCGGCAGCGGCGGCCGGCGCGCTACATGCCGGGGATCGGCAGCACCGGCATGATCTCCACCGCCTCGCCCGGGAAGATCGTGAAATGGGGATGGTTCTCGAACAGCCGGGCGGCCGCCTCGTGCGAGTCGGCGCGCACCACGGTATAGGCGGTCAGGGCGTTGTGCGTGTCGTCGACGCCCTGCGCCGACGCCCGCTTGGTCTTGCCCAGCGGCCCGCCCATGCCGACGATCGCGGCCTGGTGCTGCTCGACCCAGGCCTTCCAGGCGGCCATGCCTTGCTGCATCCGGGCCTGCCGCTCAGCCTCGGGCAGGGCGTTCCACGCCGCCATCCGGGCGCTGTCCTTGCCCCCGAGAAATACGGCGAGAAACGTGTTGGTGCCGGTCGTCATGGGTGCGCTCCCTTGGTGATTTGGCTTTGGTTTCGTCGATGGCTTATACCGACTGGTCGGTTCAAGAACAAGCACCGAGCCCAAGGTCGGGCGATGGCCTATCCCGGGCTGTAGCCGAACGGCATCGCCGGCTCCGCAGCGGTCTCGACCCACACGCTCTTGGGCTGGGTGTAGGCCAGCAGCGCGTCGTGGCCGCTGGAGCGGCCATGGCCGCTGCCGCGAAACCCGCCGAACGGGCTCATCACGCCGATGGTCTTGTAGCCGTTGATCCACACGGTGCCGGCGCGCAGGGCATGGGCGACGCGGTGGGCGCGGGCGACAGTCTCGGTCCACACGGCGCCGGCCAGGCCGAAGCGAGTGCCGTTGGCCAGCGCCACGGCCTCGGCTTCGTCGTCGAAGGGCAGGACGGCCAGGACCGGCCCGAACACCTCAGCCTGCGCGATCGGCATCGCCGGGGCGACATCGGCCAGCACGGTCGGCGCGTAGTAGAAGCCGCCGGCCAGGCGCGGGTCGGCCGGCGCGCCGCCGCCGGCGGCCAAGCGGGCACCGCCGGCCACGGCCTCCTGCACCATGGCGTCGATGCGGGTCCATTGCCGGTGGTTCTGGATCGGGCCGATGGCGGTCGCCTCGTCGGCCGGCGGGCCGACCGCGATCCGACCGGCGGCCTCGGCCAAGGCGTCGAGCATGCGCGCCAAAGCCGGGCGCTGCACCAGCAGGCGCGAGCCGGCGACACAGCTCTGGCCGGCGCCGCTCCAGATCGCGGCCTGGGCGCCCCGGGCGGCGCGCACGAGGTCGGCGTCGGCGAACACGATGTTGGCGGACTTGCCGCCCAGCTCCAGGATGCACGGCACCAGGTTGCGCGCCGCTGCCGCGGCGATCGCGGCCCCAGTCTCGGGCGAGCCCACGAACACCACCTGGCGGGTCTCGGGATGGCCGACGGCCAGACGCCCGGTTTCGCGGCCATCGCCCAGCAGCACCGACACCAGGCCCGGCGGCAGCCCGGCGGCCAACGCGATCCGGCCCAGCGCCAGGGTGGTCAGCGGCGTCAGCTCCGACGGCTTGATCACCGCCGCGTTGCCGGCCGCCAGCGCCGGCGCCAGCTGCCAGCCGGCCGTGAAGATCGGCGCGTTCCAGGGCGTGAGCTGCACCACCACGCCGTGGGGTTCGCGGCGCGTATAATTCAGGTGGCTGGTCGGCACCGGGATGACGTCGCCGTGGAGCTTGTCGCACCAGCCGGCGTAGTACTCGAACATCTCCGCGACCTTGCCAACCTCGGCGCGGGCGTCGCGGATCGGCTTGCCGGCGGTCAGGCGTTCCAGGGCCGCCAGCGCCCCCGCCTGGGCGCGCACGCCGGCGCCGATCGCCCACATCAGGCGGCCGCGCTCGGCCGCGGTCAGGGCCATCCACGCCGCCTGGGCCGGCAGCGCCGCCGCCATCGCCTGGTCGACGATATCGGCGCCGGCCGACGCGTAGCTTGCAAGCAGCCGCCCGGTCGCCGGGTCGACCAGTTCGACGATCGCGCCCGTACCCGGCAGGATCGCGTCCCCGACCAGGCTGCCGATGGCCGGGACAAGGTCGGCCAGCAGCGCGGCCAGCGGCTCGGTCATCGGCGGTCCCCCAAATCGGCGATGCGGGTGAAATCCTCGGCATCGTCCAGTTCGGCCTCGGCCCACTGGGCGCCGGCCAGGGTCGCCAGGGGCAGCGCCACCCCGGCGCGCGCCGCCATGGTCAGCGCCAGGCGCACGTCCTTGCGCATCAGCCCCATGGTGAAGCCGCTGTCGAAGGCGCCGGACAGCACCCAGCGCGGGATATGGGTGGCCGAGACGGCGCTGCCGCCCGAGGCGGCGTTCACGACCTCCAGGACGCGGTCCGGCTCGACTCCGGCGGCGCGGGCCAGGCGCAGGCCCTCGGCCGTGGTCAGCAGATGGGCGGCGCACAGCAGGTTGTTGACCAGCTTGGCGACATTGCCGGCGCCGGAGCCGCCGACATGGATCACCCGTGCGGCGACGGCATCAAGCACCGAGCGGGCCCGCGCCAGGTCCGAGTCGGCGCCGCCCACCATCATGGTCAAGGTGCCGGCGTGGGCGCCGGCGGCGCCGCCGCTGACCGGGGCGTCGAGCAGGGCGTGGCCGGCCGCGGCCAGGCGGGCGGCGAGGCGCCGGGTCGCCTCGGCCTCGACGGTCGAGGTGTCGATCACCAGTCGGCCGCGGGCGCCTGAATCGAGCAGGCCGCCGACGCCGGTCAGCACACCCTCGACATGGGCCGCGGTCGGCAGCGACAGCAGGATCACCGGCGCTGCCTGGAACAGCTCGGGCAGGCCGTGGACGCGGGCGGCGCCGGCCTCGACGGCCAGGTCGACGCGGGCGGGCGCCACATCGAAGCCGATGGTGCGGAACCCCTTGCGCACCAGGGTCGCCGCCATGCCCAGGCCCATGTTGCCCAGCCCCACCACCCCAATCGCATCAGCCATGCCGCCACTCCCCATGACAAGCCCATCCCGAGCGTCCTAGCATTGCCGCCCATGAGCAATGGCCCTTTCGGACTCGAGCACCCGCTGGTCACCGTCCACGACGTCGAGGCCACGGCGCAGGCCTACCAGCGCCTGGGCTTCGACCCGACGCCGCTCGGCCGCCATCCCTGGGGCACGGTCAACCGCCTGGTGATGTTTCCCGACAACTTCATCGAGCTGATCGGCATCGGCGACGCCGCCGCGATCGAGGCCGACCCGGTCGGCGGCCACCGGTTCGGCCGCCGCGTGCGGGACTCGCTGGCGCTGGGCGAGGGCATGTCGCTGTTGGCGCTACGCAGCCACGACGCCGTCGGCGACGAGGCCGTGGCGCTGGCGCGGGGGGCCGCCAGCGACGGCCAGGTCGAGTTCCGCCGGCCCGTCACCCTGCCCGACGGCACCCGCGACGCCGCAGTCGTAACCCTGACCCTGCTGCCGGACCCGCGGCCGCACCTGACGATGTTCCTGTGCCAGCAGCACAAGCCGCAGCTGGTGTGGACGCCCGGCTGGCTCGAGCACCGCAACCGTGCCAGGCGGATCAGCAGCGTCACCTACCTGGCCGACGACGTAGGCCCGGTCGCCGACCGCCTCATGCGGATCTGGGGCGCCGAGGCGGTCCGCGCCGACGGTCCCGGCTTCGCCGCCGAGACCGCCGGCGGCCTCGTCCGCGTGGTCGACCGCGCCGGCCTGGCCCAGCGCTTCCCGGGCATACCCCTGCCCGCCGGCATCGACGCGCGGCTGCCCTGCGGTGTGGCGATCTCGGTCGAGACCGCGGACCTTGCCGCCGCCCAGGCCTTCGCGCCCGACGACATCAGGCTGGAGCCCGGCCGCATCCTGGTGCCGCCGGCGCTCGCCGGCGGCGTGATTCTGGAAATCCACGGCTAAGGGCGCGCGCCGCCAACAACAAAGGACATTGCCATGCACATCCTGATCATCGGCGCCGCCGGCATGGTCGGCCGCAAGCTGACCGAGCGCCTGGTCCGCGACGGCAATCTCGGTGGCCGCGCCATCGACGCGCTGACCCTGGTCGACGTGGTCGAGCCGCAGCGCCCGGCCGGCTTCGCAGGCGCCGTCACGCTGCGCGCGGCCGACCTGTCGGATCCGGGCGAGGCCGAGCGGCTGGTCGGGCCGCGGCCCGACGTGATCGTCCACCAGGCGGCGATCGTATAGGGCGAGGCCGAGGCCGATTTCGAGAAGGGATACCGGGTCAACCTGGACGGCACCCGA
>CAZEFK010000270.1:0-6978 GCA_964511405.1 uncultured Comamonadaceae bacterium
AGCCGGGGCACGCTGCTGGGGGTGATCGTGCAGTTCGGCGGCCAGACGCCGCTGAAGCTGGCGGCCACCCTCGACCGGGCCGGCGTGCCGATCCTGGGCACCTCGCCCGACGCCATCGACCTGGCCGAGGACCGCGAGCGCTTCCAGGCCTTGCTGCAGCGCCTGGGCCTGCGCCAGCCGCGCAACGGGACCGCTCGCACGCCCGCCGAGGCCGAGCAGATCGCGGCCGACATCGGCTATCCGGTGGTCATCCGCCCGTCCTACGTGCTGGGCGGCCGCGCCATGGAGATCGTCCATGACGAGGCCGGCCTGCGCCGCTACATCAGCTCGGCGGTCAAGGTCTCGGGCAGCAATCCGGTGCTGATCGACAGCTACCTGCGCGACGCCATCGAGGTCGACGTCGACGCCGTGGCCGACCGGCAGACCGTGCGCGTCGCCGGGATCATGGTGCATATCGAGGAGGCCGGCATCCATTCCGGCGACAGCGCCTGCGCCCTGCCGCCCTACTCGCTGGCGCCCGCGGTGGTCGCGGAGATCGCCCGCGAGACCGAGGCCCTGGCCCGCGGCCTGTCGGTGGTCGGCCTCATGAACGTGCAGTTCGCGGTCAAGGACCAGGAGGTCTACGTCCTGGAGGTCAATCCGCGGGCGTCGCGGACCGTGCCCTTCGTGGCCAAGGCCACCGGCGCGCCGATCGCCAAGATCGCGGCCCGGGTGATGGCGGGCGAGGCGCTGGCCGACTTTCCGGCCGCGGCCGGCGACCTCGGCCATGTGGCGGTCAAGGAGGCCGTGTTCCCGTTCGCGCGCTTCCCCGGCGTCGACATCATCCTGGGGCCCGAGATGAAGTCGACCGGCGAGGTCATGGGGCTCGACACCGACTTCGCCCGCGCCTTCGCCAAGAGCCAGATCGCGGCCGGCCTACCGCTGCCGATCGCCGGCACGGTGTTCATCTCGGTCAAGGACAGCGACAAGCCGGCCATGGCCGAACCGGCGCGGGCGCTGGCGCGGCTGGGATTCCGGCTGATGGCCACGCGCGGCACCGCCGCCTACCTGGCCGGCCAGGGCCTGGCGGTCACGGTCGTCAACAAGGTGCTGGAGGGCCGCCCGCACGTGGTCGACTCCATGCTGTCGGGCGAGGTCCAGCTGATCTTCAACACGGTCGAGGGGGCCCGGGCGATCGCCGACAGCTTCAGCTTGCGCCGTACCGCGCTGACGCACGGCATCTGCTATTACACCACGGTCGCCGGCGCCCGGGCCGCCGTGCGCGGCATCGAGAGCCTGAGCCGCGGCGAACTGGACGTGGCGCCGCTCCAGGCCTATTTCGCCGCAGGGCGGTTCTAGGAGCTCCCAAGCGGCTCGTCCGATCTTCGTGCCGTTCTTGAAGTGCTGCCGAGGCGGCCTTACCTTAGTTGCCCGTTCGTGTGGCCGGGCACGCGCCGGGGCTTCCAGCCCGGGCGTGGAGGCCGGCCTTTGCCGAGAAAGGGTTCGTGAGAGGCGATGGAGAAGATCCCGATGACCGCGGGTGGCCATGCCCGCTTGGTCGACGAACTGCGTCACCTGAAGACGATCGAGCGGCCGGCCGTGATCAAGGCGATCGCCGAGGCCCGCGAACATGGTGACCTCTCGGAGAACGCCGAGTACCACGCTGCCCGCGAGCGCCAGAGCTTCATCGAAGGCCGCGTGGTCGAACTCGAGGACCAGATCGCCCGCGCCGAGATCATCGACGTCTCGAAGCTGTCCGGCAATTCGATCAAGTTCGGCGCGACGGTGACGGTAGCCGACGAAGATACCGGCGACGAGCAGCAGTTCCAGATCGTCGGCGCCGCCGAGAGCGACGTGAACTCCGGCCGGCTGTCGATCACCGCGCCCCTGGCCCGCGCCCTGATCGGCAAGACCGTCGGCGACTCGGTCGAGGTCGCCACACCGCGCGGCGCCAAGGGCTACGAGATCCTGTCGGTCCGCTACGTCTGACCCGGGCGGCAGGGGGGAATAGGCACTACCTCGACCCCTCCTCCCCTTGTGGGAGGAGGAGCGTTCGTAATCCCGTTAGAGCGGGATGAGATCAGGTTGACCCGCTCGAGAAAACCTCGGACCGGCGGGATTCCCCCTCCCTCCCAACCTCCTCCCACGAGGGGAGGAGGAGTTGTGTCATTGCAGCTTCGCCCCTCCTCCCCTTGTGGGAGGAGGTCGGGTGGAGGGGGAATCACGACGATTCCATATCATACACATCCCATTAGATTGGCGTCTATTCGGCAGCGGCAATCGGCGTCTCAGCTCGGACTTCGCGTCTCAGTCCGCCGCCACCCGGTCGTCGACCGTGATCGGCACGCCCGGCTGCGCCTTCGACGTGCGGATCGCCAGCGCCGATTTGACGTGGCTGACATTGCGCGCCGCGGTCAGCTGGGTGGTCAGGAAGCGCTGATAGGCGTCCCAGTCCTCGGCCACCACCTTCAGCAGGAAGTCGGTCTCGCCGGCCAGCATGCTGCACTCGCGCACCTGCGGCCAGCCCTGGACCAGCGCTTCGAACGCGCGCAGGTCGGCCTCCGCCTGGCTGGCCAGGCCGACATGGGCGAACACGGTGACGCCGAAGCCCAGCGCCTCGGGATTGAGGTCGGCGTGGTAGCCGCGGATGATGCCCGCCTCCTCCAGCGCCCGCACCCGGCGCAAACAGGGCGGCGCCGAGATCCCGACCCGCCGCGCCAGGTCGACATTGGTCATGCGGCCGTCGGCCTGAAGCTCGCGCAGGATGCCACGATCGATCCGGTCAAGCTTCACGCGCTGCATCGCCACGTCCGAAAATTGCTCGAGGCCACCCCACCGGCGCAACAGTCTTACGCCGCCACCGCCGGAACCGGCAAGCCAGGATCAGTTCGCCGCAGAGTCGCGGGCCACGGCATCGTCGAACTGCAGCGCGGCCAGCCGGGCATAGAGCCCGCCGGCGCGCACCAGCTCGGCATGGGTGCCCTGGGCCACCAGCCGGCCGCGGTCGAGCACCAGGATGCGGTCGGCGCCCAGGACCGTCGCCAGACGATGGGCGACCACCAGGGTGGTGCGGCCGGCCATCAGCCGGGCCAGCGCCAGCTGGACCGCGCGCTCCGATTCGGCGTCCAGCGCCGAGGTCGCCTCATCCAGGAGCAGCAGCGCCGGGTCGCGCAGCAGCGCCCGGGCTATGGCGATGCGCTGGCGCTGGCCGCCCGACAGCCGCACGCCGCGCTCGCCGAGCTCGCTGTCGAAGCCACGGGGCAGGCGTTCGATGAACTCCAGGGCGTGGGCCGCCTCGGCGGCGGCCCGCACCTCGGCATCGCCGGCCTCGGGCCGGCCATAGCGGATGTTCTCGGCCGCGGTCGCCGCGAAGATCACCGGGTCCTGGGGCACCAGCCCGATCCGCCGGCGCAGCGCCACCGGATCGACCGAGCGGATCGGCACGCCGTCGAAGCGGATGGCGCCGGCCTCGGGATCGTAGAAGCGCAGGATCAGCTGGAACACCGTGGTCTTGCCGGCGCCGCTGGGGCCGACCAGCGCCACCTTGCGGCCGGGCTCGACGGCGAACGACAGCCCCTCCAGCGACGGCCGGTCGAGCCGGGTCGGATAGTGGAACGACACGTCCTCGAACTCGACCCGGCCCTGCGCCGGCGCCGGCAGGGTCGTCGGGTCGGGCGGCGCGGCGATCGCCGGCTCGGCGGCCAGCAGCTCGAACAGCCGCTCCGAGGCGCCGGCGGCACGCTGCAGCTCGCCCATGACCTCGGAGATGGCGCCGACCGCGGCGGCGACCAGGGCGGCGTAGAACACGAAGGCCGACAGCTCGCCGGCGCTGATCCGGCCGGCCAGCACGTCATGGCCGCCGATCCACAGGATCACGCTGATGGCGCCGAACACCAGCAGCATGACGATCGCCGTCAGGAGCGCCCGGGCGCGCACCCGCTCCAGCGCCGTCGCCAGCGCCAGCTCGACGCGGCCGGTGAAGCGGTCGACGTCGGGCGCCTCGTGGGTGAAGGCCTGGAGCACCCGGATCGCCGCCAGCGACTCGTCGATGTGGATGCCGATGTCGGCGACGCGGTCCTGGCTGGCGCGGCTCAGGCGCCGCACCTGGCGGCCATAGGTCAGGATCGGCACCAGGACGAGCGGCACCACCAGGAACACCAGCAGGGTCAGCTTGACGCTGGTCACCAGCAGCATCGCGGTGCCGCCGATGAACAGCAGCAGGTTGCGCAGCGCCACCGACAGCGACGAGCCGACCACGGTCTGGACGATCGAGGTGTCGACGGTCAGGCGGCTGACGATCTCGCCGGTGCGCGTCGTTTCGAAGAAGGCCGGGCTGAGGCGCACGACATGGGCAAAGACGTCGCGCCGGAGGTCGGCCACGACGCGCTCGCCGATCCACGACACCAGGTAGAAGCGGCCATAGGTCGCGGCCGCCATCAGCGCGACCACGCCCAGGAGGATCAGCACCGCCTGGTCGAGCAGCCGGGAATCGCTGGCGACGAAGCCGTAGTCGACCAGATGCCGGAGGCCGGCGCCCAGCGCCAGCACGGTCCCGGCCGCGACCACCAGCGCGACGCCGGCGCCCACCGCCTGGCGGCGGTAGGGCCTGAGATAGCGCAGCAGCGGACGCAAGGTGCCGAGGCTGCGGCCCTTGGGCCGGTCGGGCGCCGGGCCGGACCGCGTGCCGCGCGCCATCATGGCCCGATCACCACCGACAGCTCCTCGCCCAGGATCGCGGCCAGGCTGCGGCCGCCGCGCGTGGCGGTCCAGCCCTGGTCGGTGCGCTCGAAATGCCAGCCGCCGCTGATCGGCGAGCTCAGCCAGAGCTGGCGGTTGGGGCCGTGCTTGTTGAGCAGGAACTGGCGGCCGTCGGCCAGGGCGATGGTCAGGATACCACCCTGGATCTCGACGTCGGCGTCGTCGAGCGCGGTTTCGACGCGCTCGGCGATGTCGGCGATCGTGCGGTCGGCCTCGGCCTCGAAGGCGGCTGGCGAGAGGGGTTCGGACATCGGGTCTCTTGGATCGGCTCACGGGATGGCGCCGGAGCTTGCACCGACCGCGGGCGATGCGCTAGAAGCTTCGCCCTGCGACCTGCGGCGGCACCGCCTGCGGGCCCCGTTGTTTTTCGCCATCGCTGATTGGAGCCGCGACGCTCATGAAGAAGGACATCCACCCGGACTATCACCCGATCACCGTGGTGATGACCGACGGCAGCAGCTACGAGACGCGCTCGACCTATGGCAAGGCCGGCGACACCCTGCGCCTGGAGATCGATCCCAAGGTCCATCCGGCCTGGACCGGCGGCCAGCAGCACCTCCTCGATCGTGGCGGCCAGCTCGCGCGCTTCAACAAGCGCTTTCAGGGCCTGGGCCTGAAGTAAGCCCGGCCGCCCGCCCTGTCAGTGGGTGCGGGCGGCGGCCATGGCGTCCAGCCGCTCGACCCGCGTGTACAGGCTGTAGCTGCGGTCGAGCAGGCTCTGCAGCGACGGCGGGATGCGGGCGGCGGCGTTGCGGGCCCGGCACACCGACTGGCCGGCCAGGCGGTTGCGTTCCGCGGCCGCTTCGGACGGCGTGATCTCGCCGGCAACCACCGCCCGCTGCACCAGCAGCCAGGCCATGATCTGGGTGAGCCGGGACGTCAGCCGCATGGCCTCGCAATTGACCACCAAGCGGTCGCCGATGTCGATGGCCTGGCGGTCGATGGGCTCGCGGTAGGCCAGGTAGTCGCGGGCTTCGAGCAGTAAGTCGAACGCCTCGTCATAGGTGCGGCTGAAGAACACCGAGCTCATGCCGCTACTATGCCTGGCGGGGCCATTCGGTTCCAGCGACGGCCGTCACACGTCAATCGATCGTGAGATCGGCCAGTGCGGTCCGAAGCGGCCCTTCGATCGGGGTCGGACGACGGGTCGCCCGGTCGACGAAGACATGCACGAAATAACCGGTCGCGGCGGGTTCGGGATCGTCGCCGGCAAACAGTCCGATCTCGTAACGAACGCTGCTGGTCCCGAGCTTTCCGACCCGGAGGCCGGCTTCGACGACCTGCGGAAAGCTGAGCGACCGGTGGAACAGGCAGCGCGTCTCGACGGCCAGGCCGATCACCGCGCCCTGCTCGTAGTCGAGCACGCCCCGTTCGATCAGGTACGCATTGATGACTGTATCGAAGAAGGAATAGTACTGGACGTTGTTGACGTGGCCGTAAACGTCATTGTCCATCCAACGGGTCGGAATGGCCCGGAAATGGCGATAGGCTTCGCGCGATTCGGTCACGGCTGACGATCCGGCCACAAAAAAATCGGGCCGCTCGCGAGGGCGACCCGAGTTGCTGCCTCACCTGATACAACTTGCCACAGGTGATGTATGTCGCACGTCGCGGGGTCCCGGGTCAAGCCGGTCCCCGCAACCGGTGCCGCGCCTCAGTGCGCGGTCCAGCCGCCGTCCATGGGCAGCGCGATGCCGGTGATGGTCTGGCCCGAATCGGAGGCCAGGAACACCGCCAGGTCGCCCAGATGCTCGGGCGTCGAGAACTTGTGCATCGGCTGCTTCTCGGACAGCAGCGCCTCCTGCTCCTTCTCGACCGAGGTGCCGTGCGCCTTGGCACGATCCTCGATCTGCTTCTCGACCAGCGGGGTCAGCACCCAGCCCGGGCAGATCGCGTTGGCGGTGATGCCGTCATTGGCGCAATCCAGCGCGATCACCTTGGTCAGGCCGACGATGCCGTGCTTGGCGGCGACGTAGGCGGCCTTCTCGGGCGAGCCGACCAGGGCGTGGGCCGAGGCGATGTTGATGATGCGGCCGAACTTGCGCGCCCGCATGCCCGGGATCGCCAAGCGCGCGGCGTGGAAGGCGGCCGACAGGTTGATGGCGATGATCGCATCCCACTTCTCGGGCGGGAACTTGTCGATCGGCGCGGTGAACTGGATGCCGGCGTTGTTGACCAGGATGTCGATCTTGCCGAACTCGGATTCGGTGGACCGAATCAGGTCGGCGACCTGGTCGGGCT
>CAZEFK010000270.1:6988-8322 GCA_964511405.1 uncultured Comamonadaceae bacterium
GCGCCATTGTAGCCGACCTTGGGGGCGCCGGCGGCCTTGACCTCGGCCTTGACCGCCTCGACCGTGGCGGCGTCGGCGAAGCCGTTGAGCATGATCGCGGCGCCCGCGGCTGCCATGCGCTTGGCAATTCCCAGGCCGATGCCGCTGGTCGACCCCGTGACGATCGCGACTTTGCCTTGCAAACTCATGGCTTTGCTCCGGAAGGCTGGATTGAGACGGCCGACGATAGAGGCCGCGCGCTTCGGTCGCAAGCGTGGGGCCATGACAACCCCGCTGCAGATGACGCTGTGATTGCCCCCCGTTCGTCGCTAGTGTGGCGCCCATTTTGCGATCCGCGGAGCCAGACCCCATGATGAAGACGCTGTTCCTGCATCCGCCCTCCTACGACGGGTTCGATGGCGGAGCAGGATCGCGCTACCAGGCGCGGCGCGAGATCAAGTCGTTCTGGTTCCCGACCTGGCTGGCCCAGCCGGCGGCGCTGGTGCCCGGCAGCCGCCTGATCGATGCGCCGCCGGCGCGCCTGAAGCTGGCGGACGTGCTGCCGCTGGCGCGTGACTACGAGCTTGTGGTCCTGCACACCTCGACGCCGTCGTTCCAGTCCGACGTCAAGGTCGCCGAGGCGCTGAAGGATGCCAATCCCAACCTCAAGATCGGCATGGTCGGCGCCAAGGTCGCAGTCGACCCGGCCGGCAGCCTGGCGGGCTCGGCGGCGCTCGACTTCGTCGCCCGCAACGAGTTCGACTTCACCATCCAGGAGGTCGCCCAGGGCAAGCCGTTCCACGGCATCGACGGCCTGAGCTACCGCGACGCCGGCGGCGGCTTCCAGCACACGCCCGAGCGCGCGACCCTGGAGAACATGGACGAGCTGCCGTTCGTCACCGAGGTCTACAAGCGCGACCTGCGGATCGAGGACTACTTCATCGGCTACCTGAAGCACCCGTACGTCTCGCTCTACACCGGGCGCGGCTGCCGGTCGAAATGCACTTTTTGCCTGTGGCCGCAGACCGTCGGCGGTCACCGCTACCGGGTGCGCAGCGTCGGACACGTTATCGACGAGATCCGCCTCGCAAAGAGCTATTTCCCGCAGGTGAAGGAATTCTTCTTCGACGACGACACCTTTACCGACGATCGGCCGCGCGCCGAGGCGATCGCCCGCGAGCTCGGCAAGCTCGGTGTCACCTGGTCGTGCAACGCCAAGGCCAATGTGCCGCGCGCAACCTTGGAGGTGTTGCGCGACAACGGCTTGCGGCTGCTGCTCGTCGGCTACGAGACCGGCAACCAGCAGATCCTCAACAACATCAAGAAGGGGATCCGCCTGGACATCGCGCGCGAGT
>CAZEFK010000271.1:0-8252 GCA_964511405.1 uncultured Comamonadaceae bacterium
GGGTTTCTCCTGCGCACAGAAGCTGGACAAGCTGGGCATGCGCGGCTCCAACACGGCCGAGCTGGTGTTCCAGGACTGCGAGGTGCCCGAGGAGAACGTGCTGGGCACGGTCGGGCGCGGCGTCAATGTGCTGATGAGCGGGCTCGACTATGAGCGCACGGTGCTGGCCGCCGGACCGCTCGGCATCATGCAGGCTGCCCTCGACGTGGTGGTGCCGTACCTGCACGAGCGCCGCCAGTTCGGACGGCCGATCGGCGAGTTCCAGCTGATGCAGGGCAAGCTCGCCGACATGTATGTCACGCTCAACGCGGCGCGCGCCTATGTCTATGCCGTCGCCAAGGCGTGCGACCGTGGCCAGGTCACGCGCAAGGATGCCGCCGGCTGCATCCTCTACGCCGCCGAGCGCGCGACCTGGATGGCGCTTGAAGCGATCCAGTGCCTAGGCGGAAATGGCTATATCAATGATTATCCCACCGGTCGCCTGCTCAGAGATGCTAAACTTTATGAGATAGGTGCCGGAACGTCCGAGATCCGGCGCTGGCTGATCGGCCGCGAGTTGTTCGAAGAAACAACGTGACGGCGGGGAGGGGGGAAGGAATGGCTGATTACGACTATTCGGCCCTCAAGGTGCTGATCGCCGACGACAGCCCCCTGATGCGCCAGGTGCTGCGCGGCATGCTGGAGATGATCGGGGTGCGCCGGTTCGCGGCGGCCAGCGATGCCGACAGCGCGCTCGACCAGATCCAGCGCTTCAACCCCGACCTGATCATCACCGATTGGAACATGCCGCCGACCGACGGGCTGGGCATGGTCCGCAAGCTTCGGACCGACCCGTCGACGCCCAATCCGTTCGTGCCGGTCATCATGGTCACCGGCTATACCGAGGAACATCGGGTCCTCGAAGCCCGCGACGGCGGGATCACCGAGTTCCTGGCCAAGCCGGTGACGGCGGCGGCCCTGTACGAGCGGCTGCGGGCGGTGGTCGAGGACCATCGGAACTGGGTGCGCTGCTCCGGCTTCATCGGGCCCGACCGGCGCCGCGGCCGGCGCGAGGCATTCCGCGGGCCCGAGCGCCGCGCCAGCGCGGCGGCGTGACGGCGATGCCGGCCCCGACATCCAGCCGGCGCGGCGAGGTTTTCCGCCCGCCCCGGCACATCCGCGAGAAGGTCTCGACGACCGGTGGCGTGCCGCTGAAGGAGGCCGTCGGCAAGGCCACGGCCGTGCTGAAGCAGCTGGAAGGCGGCTTCGCGACGGAGAGCGACGAGTCGGTGGCCCGACTGCAGGCCGCCTTTGCCGCGGCGCGGGCGGGCGGCGGCGACGCGGAGCGCCGCGCGCTCTATGACGACAGCCACGCCATCCGCGGCAGCGCCGCGACCTTCGGCTATCCGCTGGCGACCCGCGTGGCCGACGCGCTGTGCAAGTTCATCGACGGCCGCCCACGCCTGACCGACGCCGAACTGGCGGTCATCGAGGTCCATATCCAGGCGATCCGCACCGTGTTCGCGCATCGCCTGACCGGCGACGGGGGCACGCCCGGCCGCGCGCTGCTGCCGATGCTAGAGGCGCTGCGCAACAAGGCCTGACCGATCAGCGTGCGGCTGTCTCCTCGGCGCAGCGCGGCTGGCTGAGATAGAAGGGCGCCTGGCTCGAGAGCTCGTAGCGTTCGGTGCGATTGATGCAGATGGCGGTGCTCGCGTTGACCACGACGGTCAGCGCGCGGCGCGACAGGCCTTGGTAGGTCACCGCCGCGGCGGCGCCGGCAGCGATCAGCACGGTAGCCATGAGCATCACGGTGGTCCGGGGCATCGCCCAACCCTTCGCCTAAGGCCCCCGTCAGCTACGACGAGTCGGAAAGGTTCTTCATTCCCAAAACACGCGATCTAGGTCAGCGCTCATAAGGGCGGTGGCGCTGCCGGGGCCGCGCCAGGTCCAGCACGGCCCAGACCAGGCGATGCAGCAGCCAGCCCAACACCAGCCCGACGACGGCGAACTCGGGATCCAGCAGCAGCGTCAACTGGAACTGCCGCCAGGCGCCGGCCAGCAGGTCCGGGTCGTAGCGGCCGGCCAGGACCACGGGCTTCATGAGATGGCTGGCCGCCGCGAGGGCCTGGGCCTCGGCGCCGAGTTCGGCGACCCGGCGGGCCACGCCGGCCACGGTGTCGCCGGTGCGGGCCACGGCGGGATCCGAGCTCTGGGTCAGGTGCCGGAGATAGTCGTTGAAGCTGAGGCCGGCCGCGGCGGCGTTGCCCTCGAACTGCCCGAGCTGGCGCTGCGCCTCCTGCAGGGCGCCGCCCAGCCGCTGCTCATATTGCTGCACGAAGGCCGGGACCTGGCTGGCGGCAACCGCGACCACCAGCGCGACCAGCATCGCCATCGCCTCGCGCAGCGCCGTCATGCCGATGCTCCGGGTTTGCCTTATGGTGCGGCCGCAGGCAGGGTACACCGGGATCGGCGGGCGTGAAGCCGATTTGGCGGACAATTCTGCACAAACGCGAGGGGCGGACGATGGTCATGCTCGGGATGGATCCGGTCGTCATCGTCGGCGCGGCGCGCACGCCCATGGGCGGGTTCCAGGGCGAGCTCAAGGACGTCGCGGCACCGGCCCTGGGCGGCGTCGCCATCCAGGCCGCTCTCGCCCGCGCCGGCGTCGCCCCGGCTTCGGTCGAGGAAGTGCTGATGGGCTGCGTGCTGCCGGCCGGCCTCGGCCAGGCACCCGCGCGCCAGGCCGCCTTTGCCGGCGGCATTCCCGATGCCGTCGGCGCCACCACGGTCAACAAGATGTGCGGGTCGGGCATGAAGGCCGTCATGCTCGGCACCGACCTGCTCGCGGCCGGGAGCGCCCGGGTGGTGGTGGCCGGCGGCATGGAGAGCATGACCAATGCGCCCTATCTCCTGGACCGGGCGCGCGGGGGCTATCGCATGGGCCACGGCCGGGTGGTCGACCACATGTTCCTGGACGGCCTGGAGGACGCCTACGACAAGGGGCGCCTGATGGGCACCTTCGCCGAGGACACCGCCCAGGCCTATCAGTTCACCCGCGAGGCCCAGGATGCGTTCGCGCTGGAAAGCCTGGCGCGGGCCCGGCGGGCCGGCGAGGACGGCACCTTTGCCGCCGAGATCGCGCCGGTGACCGTGCGCGGGCGCGGCGCCGCCGCGACGATTGCCGTCGACGAGCAGCCGCGCACCGCCCGGCCCGAGAAGATCCCGACCTTGAAGCCGGCGTTCCGGGACGGCGGGACGGTCACCGCCGCCAATTCCAGCTCGATCTCGGACGGAGCCGCCGCGCTGGTGCTGATGCGCCGGTCCGAGGCCGAGGCGCGCGGCCTGATGCCGCTGGCGGCGATCCTGGGCCATGCCGGCCATGCCCAGGCGCCGGCCTGGTTCACCACGGCGCCGGTGGGGGCCATCCGCAAGCTGCTGGACAAGCTGGGCTGGACCGCCGGGCAGGTCGACCTGTTCGAGGTCAACGAGGCGTTCGCAGTCGTCACCATGGCGGCCATGCGCGACCTGGACCTGCCGGCCGACAAGGTCAATGTCCATGGCGGCGCCTGCGCCCTCGGCCACCCGATCGGCGCCTCGGGCGCCCGCATCCTGGTGACCCTGCTGGCGGCGCTGACCAAGTACGATCTCAAGCGCGGCGTCGCCAGCCTGTGCATCGGCGGCGGCGAGGCCACGGCCGTCGCCATCGAGCGCCTGGCCGCCTGACCTCGGAGGACCCCATGCCGACCATTCTCGTGACCGGCGCCAATCGCGGCCTGGGCCTGGAGTTCGTGCGCCAGTATGCGGCGACCGATGCCCGCATCATCGCCACCTGCCGCAAGCCGGGCGAAGCCGGGGCGCTGGCCGAACTCGCCGCGGCCGGCCGCGGCCGGATCTCGGTCGCCCGGCTCGACGTCGACAGCGATGCCGATATGGCGGCGCTGGCCGCCGACGTGCCGCCGATCGACATCCTGGTCTGCAACGCCGGGGTCAACACGCCCTCGACCGCGATCGCCACCGTGCCTCGGGACGAATTCGACCGGGTGATGCGGACCAACGTCATGGGCCCGATCCGGCTGGCCGGCGCGCTGCTGGACAAGGTCCGGGAGTCCGAGCGCAAGGTCATCGGCTTCCTGTCGAGCCGGATGGGGTCGATGACCGAGAGCCGCGGCGGCTCTTATCTGTACCGGGCGAGCAAGGCGGCGCTGAACTCCGTGGTGCGCAATCTCAGCATCGACACGCCCGAGGTGACGATGGTGGCCCTCCATCCGGGCTGGGTGCGCACCGACATGGGCGGGCCGAGCGCCGACATCGACGCCGCCACCAGCGTCGCGGGAATGATCCGGGTGCTCGACCGGCTCACCCCCGCCGACACCGGGCGGTTCCTCAACTACACCGGCGACCCGATCGCCTGGTAGCCGTCACCGGACCGCGTCGGCTTTCAGCCGCGCGATCGCGTCGTCGAGCGGCAGCACCTCGGGCCGGCCGTGGCGGACCCGCACCGACACGGTGCCGTCGCGCTGCTCGCGCGCCCCGACCGCCATCAGGATCGGGATGCCGGCGGTGCGGCTGTCGACGATGCGGCGCGCCAGGGTCTCGGCCCGGTCGTCCAGGACGGCGCGGATCTCCTCGACCTCCAGCCGCCGTGCCACGGCGCGGGCATACTCGGCCTGGGTCGCGCCGATCGGCGCGACCGTGACCTGGTCGGGCGCCAGCCACAACGGCAGCTCGCCGCGATGATGCTCCAGCAGCACCGCGATGAAGCGCTCGATGCTGCCCAGCACGGCCTGGTGCAGGATCACCGGTCGCCGGCGCACGTCGCCCTGGTCGACATAGCTGGCGTCGAGCCGCTCTGGCAGCACGAAATCGAGCTGGATGGTGCCGCATTGCCAGCTCCGGCCCTGGACGTCGTCCAGGTGGAACTCGAGCTTGGGGCCGTAGAACGCGCCTTCGCCCGGCGCCTCGACGAAGTCCAGGCCGGTCGCCCGCGCCGCCGCGGCGAGATCGGCCTCGGCCCGGTCCCACTGCGCGTCGCCGCCGGCCCGCAGCGCCGGGCGGGTGGCCAGGCGCACGGCGATCCGTTCGAACCCGAAGGCGCGGTAGATGGCGCCCAGCATGCCGGCGAACCGCGCGACCTCGTCCGCCACCTGCGCCTCGGTGCAGAAGATGTGGGCGTCGTCCTGGACGAAGGCGCGGGTGCGCATCAGGCCGTGGAGCGCGCCCGACGGCTCGTTGCGGTGGCAGGCCCCGAACTCGGCCAGGCGCAGCGGCAGCTCGCGCGCCGAGCGCAGCCGCTTGTTGAAGATCTGGATGTGGCACGGGCAGCTCATCGGCTTGATCGCCAGCGGCTGGCCAGGCTCGCCCAGGCTGTACATGGCGGCCTGGAACTTCTCCCAATGGCCGCTGCGCTCCCACAGGCCGCGGGCCAGGATCTGCGGCGTCCGCACCTCCTGGAAGCCGGCCCGGCGCATGCTGCGGCGGATATAGTCCTCGATCAGCCGGTAGAGCGTGAAGCCGCGCGGGTGCCAGAACACCATGCCGGCGGCCTCTTCCTGCTGATGGAAGAGCTCCATGCGGGAGCCGAGAACGCGATGATCGACGGGGTCCATGGGTGATCTCCGTTGGCCGCTCGGGATGGGCGCGACGGGGATCGACCAGCGCAGGCCCCGTCCGTTGCCGGCGGGGCCTGGGTTCTGCTGCTCAGCGCATGCGTAAACCCGGCGGCCCGCCGTTGCGGGTCGTCGTGGTCGTGGTGGTGCGGGCAGCGTGTCTGCGCATGGGCGGGAGGCTAAGCGCCCGCGGCGGCCTTGTCAAAGCGCCGCGCGGGCGGCTCGGCGGCAAGCATGCTGTCCACGGTCTGCCGCAGCTCGGCCATCCGCACCGGCACCTGCAGGCAGGCATCGGCACCGGCGGCGGCGGCGCCGCGAGCGACTTCCGCCGAGGCGGTGATACCCAGGACCGAGGGCGAGCGCGGCGCCTGCCGCGACTTGACCCAGCGGATGAAGGCGAGGGCGGCGCCGACCTGCTCGTCCAGCTCGATCAGGAGCAGGTTGGGATCGGTCCGGACAAGCTGGACGCGGGCATCGGACAGCGAATCCAGCCGGGTGGTCTCGAAGCCGCCATGGGCCAGGACGTCGCCGAACAGGAGCCGCTCCGCAGATCCCCCCATGACCAGTACCACGCGGCGGGATGATTCGCGATTCGGGCTGTCCGGGCTGCTTACCATCATGGTTTACAAATTAATAATTAGGCCCCGCCCAAGCAAGGAAAAAACGCGATTCGCGGAAATCTATGGTTAAAAGGACCCTAAATGGGGGTATCGGGACATCTTTGAACCGGTCGGGCCCGCTAACGATTGCCCCTGCCCAGACGGCGCCCCACCATATAAGGTTGCCCGGCTAAGGAACGCCGCAGGCGGCCGGCGAAGGGGGGGAGGGACGGGACGTGGCCCAGCCGATCGATTTCTATTTCGATTTCTCGTCGCCCTATGGCTATGTCGCCGCCCAGCGCGTCGATGCCGTGGCGGCAGCCAAGGGGCGCGCGGTCGCCTGGCATCCGATCCTGCTCGGCCCGATCTTCAAGACCAGCGGCGGCCGGCCGCTGACCGAGGTCGGGCCCGCCAAGTCGGCCTATGCGCTACGCGACTTCGCCCGTTCGGCGCGGCGCGCCGGCCTGCCCTTCGTGATGCCCGAGCCGTTCCCGTTCCTGGCGGTAGCGGCGTCGCGCGCCTATTACGGCCTTGCCGCGGCCGACGAGCCGGCCGCCCGGCGGCTGGCGTTGGCGCTGTTTCGGGCCGCCTTCGGCGAGGGGCGCGACATCAGCAAGCCGGCCGGCGTGCTGGCCGTGGCCGAGGCCGCCGGCATCGACACTGCCGCCGTGGCCAAGCACCTCGAGGATCCGGCGGTCAAGGAGCGGCTGCGGGCCGAGACCGCGGCGGCCGAGGCCGCGGGTGTGTTCGGCTCACCCTTCTTCCTGGTCGACGGCGAGCCGTTCTGGGGCAACGATCGGCTGGACGAGGTCGCGGACTGGATCGCGACCGGCGGCTGGTAGGACGATCGCGACGTCATGAGCAGCTTGGCCAGCCTGGTCGACACCCGCTCCGAAACCTTCGCCGCCAACCGCGCGGCCATGGCCGAGGCGGTCGCGACCCTCAAGGAGCGGGTCGCCGCCGTTGCCGAGGGCGGCGGCGAGCAGGCGCGCGCCCGCCACATCGCCCGCGGCAAGCTCTTGCCCCGCGACCGCGTGCGCACCCTATTGGATGTCGGTTCGCCGTTCCTGGAGATCGGCCAGCTCGCCGCCTGGGACATGTATGGCGGCGAGGTGCCGTCGGCCGGCCTGATCGCCGGCATCGGCCGGGTCTCGGGCCTGGAATGCCTGATCATCGCCAACGATGCGACGGTCAAGGGCGGGACCTATTACCCTGTGACGGTCAAGAAGCACCTGCGGGCCCAGGCGGTGGCCCTGGCGAACCGGCTGCCCTGTCTGTACCTGGTCGACTCAGGCGGCGCCAACCTGCCCAACCAGGACGAGGTGTTCCCCGACCGCGAGCATTTCGGCCGCATCTTCTACAATCAGGCAACCTTGTCGGCGCAGGGCATCGCCCAGATCGCCGTGGTCATGGGCAGCTGCACGGCGGGCGGCGCCTATGTCCCGGCGATGGCGGACGAGAGCGTGATCGTCCGCAACCAGGGCACGATTTTCCTGGCCGGGCCGCCGCTGGTGAAGGCCGCCACCGGCGAGGTGGTGACCGCCGAGGCCCTGGGTGGCGCCGACGTCCACACCCGGATTTCGGGCGTGAGCGACCACTATGCCCATGACGACGCCCATGCCCTGGGCCTGGCCCGCCGGCTGGTCGCCAACCTCAACCGCACCAAGGCCCACCGCCTGGCGCTGCGCGAGCCGCGGCCGCCGCTCTACGACCCCCAGGAGATCTACGGCATCGTCTCGGCCGACCTGCGCCGGCCGTTCGATGTGCGCGAGGTGATCGCGCGCATCGTCGACGGCTCCGAGCTCGACGAGTTCAAGGCGACCTACGGCACCACCCTGGTCACCGGCTTCGCCCACATCTGGGGCTATCCGGTCGGGATCGTCGCCAACAACGGCATCCTGTTCTCGGAGAGCGCGCTCAAGGGTGCCCACTTCGTGGAGCTGTGCAGCCAGCGCGGCGTGCCCCTGGTGTTCCTGCAGAACATCACCGGCTTCATGGTCGGCCGCAAATACGAGGCGGGCGGCATCGCCAAGGACGGCGCCAAGATGGTCACGGCCGTCAGCTG
>CAZEFK010000272.1:0-8200 GCA_964511405.1 uncultured Comamonadaceae bacterium
TCGCCCGCCAGCACGGCCGCGACGAAGGCCTGGTACTGGGCGCGATCCAATCCGCAATTGATGTAGTCGGCGCCGCCGCCGCCCGGCCCCGGCTTGTCGTAGCGCGACTGCAGCCACGCCTGGCCCATGTCGATGCTGTCGCGATGGACGATCGGCGCGATGGCGTCGAAGAAGGCCAGGCTGTCCTCGCCGGTGCGGGCAGCGATGCCCTGCGCCAGGTCCGGCGCGGTCAGCGGCCCGGTGGCGACGATCACTGAGTCCCAGGCCGGGTCGGGCCAGGCTATCAGCTCGCGCCTGACCTCGATGCGGGGATGCCGCAGCACGGCGTCGCTGACCGCCTGGGCGAAGCCGTCGCGGTCGACCGCCAGCGCGCCGCCGGCCGGCAGCTTGTGGGCGTCGGCCGCGGCCAGCACCACCGAGTCAGCGCGCCGCAGCTCCTCGTGCAGCAGGCCCACGGCATTGTAGTCGGGGTCGTCGGAGCGGAACGAGTTGGAGCAGACGAGCTCGGCCAGGCGATCGGTGCTGTGCGCGTCGGTGCGGGCGACCGGGCGCATCTCGTGGAGCACCACGGGCACGCCGGCCGACGCCGCCTGCCAAGCCGCTTCCGATCCCGCAAGGCCGCCGCCGATGATGTGGATGGTCATGGGCCCTGTCCTCCGCCGCCGCGATGCTCGCGTCAAGCGCTTTGACATTGTTAAAGCGTGGCGCCGTTCAATGGGCGGCGGGGTCGCGCTTGGGCGGCTCACGGCGGGAGGCGGGTGATGGCCAAATCGACGGTGATCGTGGGTCCGATCGGCAGCGGCAAGACCACCCTGGCGCTGGCGCTGGCGGCCAAGCTGCGGGCCGAGGGCGGCTCGGTCCTGGTGCTGGACAAGGACCTCGTGCGCAACCCGGCGCTGTCGCCCGTGGACTATGCCGAATACCAGGGCTCGATCGAGATCCTGAAGTCGGGTATGCGCAAGGTGTTCGACAAGTACGACCACATCATCTCGACGGTGCAGGACGGCGACACGCTGCCGCCCAAGATCGACCGGTTCATCTGCGTCAGCGCCTTCAAGGTGACGGATTAAGAGGAGCGTCCGTGAAGCTGTTCACTGCCTGCCTGGGCACCGAGACCAACTCGTTCTCGCCGATTCCGACCGGCCTCGACCTGTTCCGCCGGACCATGCTGGTGCGCGGCGGCGCCCATGGCGACAAGCCCAACCTGTTCGCCGTGCCGCTCCTGGTGTTCCGGCGCCGCGCCGCGGCCCTGGGCTGGCAGGTCGCCGAGGGGCTGGCGGCGTTCGCGACTCCGGCCGGCACCACCACCCGGGCCGCCTACGAAACGCTACGCGACGAGATCCTGGCCGATCTCGAGGCGGCGCTGCCGGTCGACGGCATCCTCCTGAACCTCCACGGCGCCATGGTCGCCGACGGCTATCCCGACGCCGAGGGCGACCTGCTGCAGCGGATCCGCGCCCGGGTCGGGCCCGCGGTGCCGATCGGGGTCGAGCTCGACCTCCACGCCCATCTGACCGAGGCCAAGGTCGGAGCCGCCGACATCATCGTGATCTACAAGGAATATCCCCATGTCGACGTCGCCGAGCGCGCCGACGAGCTGTTCAGCCTGATGGCCGATACGCTGACTGGCCGGATCCGGCCGGTGATGGCGATGCATGACTGCCGGATGCTCGGCATCTACCCGACCACGCGCGAGCCGGTGCGGTCGTTCGTCGACCGCATGAGCGCGCTCGAAGGCCAGGATGGCATCCTGTCGGTGTCGCTGGCGCACGGCTTCCCGTGGAGCGACACGCCCGAGGTCGGCAGCCGGGTGGTGGTGGTCGCCGACGGCGACCGCGACGCCGCGGCCGGGCTCGCCCGCCGGCTGGGCGAGGAATTCTGGGACCTGCGCGACGCGGCGCTGCCGCCCTATCTCGGCATCGACGCAGCGATCGACCGGGCGCTGGCCGGTCCCGCGGGCAAGCCGTATGTCCTGGCCGACGTCGCCGACAATCCCGGAGTCGGGGCGGCCGGCGACAGCACGCCGCTGCTGGCCCGGCTGCTCGAGCGCGGCATCGCCGACGCGGCGCTGTCGCCGCTGTGGGACCCGGGCGCGGTCGAAGTGGCGTTCGATGCCGGTGTCGGCGCCCGGCTGCCGATGCGTCTGGGCGGCAAGCTGGGGCCGGCCTCGGGCCCGGCGCTCGACGTCAAGGCCACGGTGACGGCGCTGCGGCGCGACGTGTACCAGCCCTTCGGCGGCGCCCAGGCGGCGCTCGGCGATTGCGCGGCGCTGCGCATCGACGGCGTCGACGTGGTGGTCAACAGCCACCGGGTGCAGACCTTCGACCCGGTGTGTTTCAGCGCCCTCGGCATCGATCCCGCGCGCCGGCGCATTCTGGTGGTCAAGTCCACCCAGCATTTCCATGCCGGGTTCGCGCCGATCGCCGCCGAGATCCTGTATGTCGACGTGCCCGGCTCGGCCCCGCCCGACTATCGCAGCCTCGAATACCAGCTGCTGCGGCGGCCGGTGTGGCCGCTGGTCGCCGACCCGCATGCAGCCGAGTGATCGCGGCTTTACCGCTGCAGGTTGCGCAGGTAGGCTGACCGCTATGGATCGGTTCGGCCTCCAGCAGATTTGCCGCGTCATGACCCGCTTCGGCGGGCCGCGGGCGTTGCTGCGCTAGGGATCGATCCAGCCACCGCCTTCAGGCCCCGCCGGCAACGGACGGGGCCTTGGCATTTCTGGGCCTCCTCCGTGCCGGCGTCGAACGGAGAGAGACCATGCCGACCCCATCCCCGTCGCGGCCCCCGTCGCCCCCCTTGGACGATCTGGACATCCGTGGCCTGCGCCCCGCCGATGCCGACGGCTTGGCGGATCTGTTCAATCTGCCGCGCGTCCGCCGGGGCACGCTGCGGCTGCCCTTCACGACCCCGGAGCAGATCGGCCAGTGGCTGCAGAACCGCTCCGCCGCGAACCTGGCGCTGGTCGCGACCAGTGGCGGCCGGATCGTCGGCCAGGCCGGGTTCCAGCGCTTCGACGGGCGGCGGGCCCACGCCGCCAGCCTCGGCATGGCCGTCCGCGACGACGTTCACGGCCGCGGCGTCGGCACGGCGCTGCTGGCCGCGCTGATCGAGGCCGCCGAGCGTTGGCACGGCATCCACCGGCTGGAGCTGACCGTCCTGACCGACAACGCGCCCGCGATCGCGCTGTACAGCAGGTTCGGCTTCGTCCATGAGGGGACCCAGCGGGCCGCGGTGCTGTGCGACGGCGTGCTGGTCGACACCCACAGCATGGCGCGGCTGGCGGCCGTTGGGGGAGGCGGGGCGTGAGTGCAATCGCGCTGATCGGATTGGGCGAGGTCGGCGGCATCCTGGCGCGGGATTTCCAGGCGGCCGGCGTCCGCCGCATCGTGACCTACGACCTGGCTTTCGCCGATCCTGCCTCGCGGCCGTCGCGGACGGCGCGCGCGAGGGGCGTCGAGGCCTGCGCCGATGCCGCGGCTGCGGCGGCGGCGAGCTGGCTGGTGATCTCGGCGGTCACCGCCGGCGCCGCCCTCGACGCGGCGCGGGCCGCGGCGCCGGGGCTCGGCCATCGGCCGTTCTTCCTGGACGTCAACTCGGTCTCGCCGGCAACCAAGCAGGCGGCGGCGGCCGTCGTGGAGGCCGCGGGCGGCCGCTATGTCGAGGCGGCGGTCATGACCAGCGTGCCGCCCAAGGGCATCGCCTCGCCGATGCTGCTGGGCGGTCCCCATGCCGATGCGTTCATTGCGGCGGCGCAGCCCTACGGCATGGCGCTGAGCGCGTTCTCGCCGGAGGTCGGGCGGGCATCGGCGGTCAAGATGTGCCGCAGCGTCCTGGTCAAGGGCATGGAGGCGCTGCTGACCGAGAGCATGCTGGCGGCCCGCCATTATGGCGTGGAAGGCGAGGTGCTGGGTTCGCTCGGCGACCTGCTGCCCCATCCGGACTGGCGCCGGCAGTCGCACTATATGATCGGCCGCGCCCTCGAGCATGGCCGCCGGCGGGCCGAGGAGATGCGCGAGGTCGCCCGCACCGTCGCGGACGCGGGGGTGGCGCCGCTGCTCAGCGCGCCGACGGCGGTGCGCCAGGACTGGGCCTTCGAGCAGGCCCGGCGCCTGCCCGAGGCGGTGCTGTCGTCCGGCGACCTCGGGCAGCTCATGGATGCGCTGCTGGCGCTTCGGGTACCGCCGGACGCGTGACGTCACGCGCCGCAGAGCTGGCGCCGGCGCGCGCGTCCGATCGTTCGCGGTCGAGCAGCGTCCGTTTGCGGTCGACGCCCCAGGCATAGCCCGAGATCGATCCGTCCGCCCGAACCACGCGATGGCACGGTATGGCAACCGCGAGGTTGTTCGCGGCACAGGCGCCGGCCACCGCGCGCCGCGCGCTCGGCATACCGATACGCCGTGCGATGTCGGCATAGGATACGGTCGCCCCGGCCGGGATCTCCTGCAGCGCCTGCCATACGCGTTGCTGGAAGGCCGTGCCGCGAACGTCCAAGGGCAGATGCAGGCCGATTTGCGGCGCCTCGATGAAGCCGACGACCTGCGCCACCAACGTCTCGTAGTCGCGATCGGCACCGATGAGATGCGCCTTCGGAAAGCGATCCTGCAGGTCGCGGACCAGCTTGTCGGGATCGTCACCGAGAAGGATGGCCGCCACGCCTTTCGTGCTGGAGGCGACCAGGATGGCCCCCAAGGAGGTTTGGCCGACAGCGAACCGGATCGGCTCGTTTGCGCCGCCTGCCCGGTACTGGGACGGCGTCATGCCGAGCATTTCGGTCGATTTCTCGTAGAACCGCCCGCTTGAATTGAAGCCGGCGTCATAGATCGCTTCGGTGACGCTGCCGGCGGAGGCCAGCCCCTCGCGGACCTTTGCCGCCCGGTCCGCGGCTGCGTACGCCTTCGGCGTCAGGCCGGTGGTCGCCTTGAACACCCGATGGAAGTAGCTCGGGCTGTGGCCGACCGCGTCGGCCAGTGTCTCGAGCGACGGCTCTTCCTCGCTCGCCTCGATCAGCCGGCACGCCTTGGCGACGAGGGCGGCGTTCTCAGCGTCGAGGGACGGTCCTTCCGGATGGCAGCGCCGGCAGGGGCGGAAGCCGGTGGCCCGGGCGCTCTCCAAGGTGTCGTGGAGCCGGATGTTGCGGGGATGGGCCAGGCGCGACGAGCAGGACGGCCGGCAATAGATGCCGGTCGTGGACACCGAGTACCAGAACTGCCCATCGGCTGTCTTGTCGCGGGCCACCAGGCGCGCCCACCGCGGATCATCGGCAGCGGAAGTCCGGTCCGCCCGAGGGGCAGAGTTGGAAGTCCTTTTCATGGCCATCTACTTTCCTGCCACTGAATTCCTCCAATGTGTTATCGCCTCGGTTCGTGGTCTGCATTCCGGTTCTTGCTTTCTGTCTCGACATGCCGCTCGAGCATTTGACTTGTGCATCGCCCAACGCCGATCGATGGATATGAGAGTAAGAACCGGAGTTCCCGCGCAGATCTCGGGAGCTACATCAAGAACCAGGTCGTCGGGTCCGTCCGATGATCGAGAAAGAAATATCGCGAGGCATCTCAATGAGCTTGCAAGATGACAACAAGGCCGTTGTCGGCCGGTGGTTCACCCACTTCTGGGGGAAAACCTGCAATCTCGGGATCGTCGATGAGATCGCAGCGCCGAATATGTTGCTCAAATACTCACTCCACGAGCCACGCAAAGGTCGTGAGGACATCAAGGCCTTCATGACCGATTTCCGCGCGGCGTTCCCCGACCTCAACTTCTGGGGCACCGCCGATCTGATCGCCGAGGGCGACTATATCGTCGGCCAGTGGGAAGGCGGCGGCACCCATACCGGCCCGGCCTTCAGCGATTTCCTCGCCGGCAGCCTTCCGGCCAACACCGGGCGGAAGATGCATTTCACCGGGGTGACCATCCTCAAGCTCAAGGACGGCATGATCGTCGAGGAGATCGGCCTGGATGACGGCGTCACCACCCTGACGCAACTCGGGTTGCTGCGCACCGCCTGATCGGCCGGACAGCAATCTCGGCTGCGGAAACCGGCATGGGAGCGCCACCGGGCGCTCCCATGCCGGGAAAGCGCGCGCGCAGCGCCGGACGCGTGACGTCAGCCGCCGCACAGCTGGCGCAGGCGCCGGACCAGATCCGCGATGTCCACCGGTTTCCGCATGGCGACGTCGGCCTCGTCCGGCGCGGCCTCGGTCAGCGCCTGGGCGCAGCCCGAGCACAGGATGCAGGGCAGGTCCGGCCGGATCGCCTTGACCGCGCGGATCAGGTCGGTCCCCAGCAGTCCGGGCATGACCTGGTCGGTGACCACCGCATCCCAGGCGTCGGGCCGGGCCCGGACCGCAGCCAGCGCCTCGGCGGGCTCGGTGCAGGCCATCACGATGAAGCCGCTCCGCTCGAGCGCCGTGTGGACCATGTCGCCGTAGATCGGGTCGTCGTCGACCAACAGGACCCGGTACGGCAACGCCGGGCGGGGCGCCGGATCGGCCGGCCGCGCCGGGCTCTGTGCGATCGTCTTGAGACCGGCGAGCCGCAGGATTCGATCGACATGGGACGTGCCGCGGCGGCAGGCGGTCAGGATACGGCCGGCATAGTCCGCGGCCGGATCGTCGGCGGCGCGATCGGCGACGATGAGCTGGGCGAAGCCGCCGACGGCGCCCAGCAGGTTGTTGAAGTCGTGCGCGACGCCGCTGGCGAGCTGGCCGAGCGCGTCCCGGCGCAGGGCGGTGATATCGGTCAGCGTGCCGACATAGCCGCGCAGGCTGCCGTCGTCGGCCAGGCGCGGCACGCCCTGGGCCAGCACCCAGACCACGTCGCCGTCCGGGCGCCGCAGGCGGAACTGCAGCCGATGCACGGCGCGGGCCCGGACACTTTGCCGGAACGCATCGACGGCGAGCGCCCGGTCGTCGGGATGCACCATGGCAGGCCAGCCGTCACCCGCCAGCTCGGCGGGCGCGCGCCCGGTCATCTCGACCAGGCGCGAGTTGACGAACACGTTGCCGATGTCGACATCGTCTTCGAAAACGCCGACCGGAATGGCCGACACCAGCTCGCGGTGGCGCCGCTCGCTCGCCACGAGCGCGCGAATGGTCTGCTGCAGGCGCGCCTCGCGGGTGGCCGCGGCGGCGGACAGGGCCGCCATATGCCGCATGAGCATCCGGTGGACCAGGACCAGGGCGGCCAAGCTGCCCAGGACGGTCTTCGCCGCCGAGCCAGCGAGGATCTCGAGGGTCCGCAGGCTCGACGGTTCGGCCCGCTCGTCCAGCCACAGCTGCAGGGCGGTAAGGGCGACCGCCAGGCCGAGGCCGACCAGGACGGCAGGGATCAGCAGACGCACGGCAACACTGCGCCGAACCGGCGGCGCTTCGATCGGACGCGTATCGGACAAAACCACAACTCTCCAGGGACGCCGTACGAAGCCGGCCCGCCCTGTCGAACGCTTATAAAGCAGCCGAGGCGAGGATCTCCGAGTGCGATGGTATGGAAGGCCCTATCCGCCGGAGCGCACGGCTAGCCCATTCAGCCAGGATGAATAGCTCAGAAGTATGGCCTGGCGCCTCGTTACGCCCGCTTGCGCGCCTTCCGGCCCTTGAGGTAGGGCGCGAGATAGCGGCCGGTGTAGCTGGCCGGGGTCGCGGCGACCTCCTCGGGCGTGCCCTGGGCCACGACCTGGCCGCCCTTGTTGCCGCCCTCGGGGCCGAGGTCGATGATCCAGTCGGCGGTCTTGATCACTTCGATGTTGTGCTCGATCACGACCACCGTGTTGCCCTGGTCGACCAGCGCATGGAGAACCTCCAGCAGCTTGCGGACGTCCTCGAAATGCAGGCCGGTCGTGGGCTCGTCCAGGATGTAGAGGGTCTTGCCGGTGGCGCGGCGCGACAGCTCCTTGGCCAGCTTGACCCGCTGGGCCTCGCCGCCCGACAACGTGGTCGCCTGCTGGCCGACATGGATGTAGCCGAGGCCGACGCTCTCCAGCGTCCTGAGCTTGTCGCGGACCGACGGCACGGCCTGGAAGAACTCCGCGCCCTCTTCAACCGTCATCTCAAGAACGTCCGCTATCGACTTGTTCTTGAACTTGATTTCCAGGGTTTCGCGGTTGTAGCGCTGGCCCTTGCAGGCGTCGCAGCGCACGAACACGTCAGGCAGGAAGTGCATCTCGATCTTGATGACGCCGTCGCCCTGGCAGGCCTCGCAG
>CAZEFK010000273.1:0-8171 GCA_964511405.1 uncultured Comamonadaceae bacterium
CAACCTGTGCCGCTGCACCGGCTATCGGCCGATCGTGGCGGCGGCGCGGGCGATGCTCGGCCTGGCCCAAGGGCCGGACCGCTTCGCCGCCGAGGCCGCGGCCACCGCCGCCCGCCTGCGCACGCTCGGCCGCGGCCGCATGCTGGCGCTCGAGGCCGCCGGCAAGCGCTACTTCGCGCCGGTGACCGAAAGCGAGCTGGCCGAGGTGCTGGACCGGCATCCCGACGCCCTGATCCTGGCCGGCGGCACCGATGTCGGGCTATGGGTGACCAAACAGCGCCGGGCGCTGCCGGTGGTGGTGTCGGTGGCCGGGGTCGGGTCGCTGCAGGCGATCGAGACCACCGGCCACGCCCTGCGGATCGGTGCCGCCGCCACCTATGCCCAAGCGTTCGGGCCGCTGACCGGCCTGTTCCCGGCGCTGGCGCCGATGCTCCGGCGCCTGGGCTCGGCCCAGATCCGCAACGCCGGCACCCTCGGCGGCAACATCGCCAACGGCTCGCCCATCGGCGACAGCCTGCCGGCGCTGATCGCCCTGGGTGCCGAGCTGGTGCTGCGGGCCAAGGGCGGCGAGCGGCGGCTGCCGCTGCAGGACCTCTTCCTCGGCTATCGCCGCACCGCCCTGCGCCCCGGCGAATATGTCGCACGGATCGACCTGCCGTTGGCCGCGGCCGCCGGCATCACGCGGATCTACAAGATCTCGAAGCGCTTCGACCAGGACATCTCGGCGGTGCTCGGCGCGTTCTGGCTGCGCCTGGACGGCGGCCGGGTCGCCGACGCCCGGGTCGCCTTCGGCGGCATGGCGGCGACGCCGAAGCGGGCGCCGGCCTGCGAGGCGGCCCTGATCGGCCAGCGCTGGTCGGCCGAGACGGCGGCCGCGGCGGCCGCGGCGCTCGACCAGGACTTCGCGCCGCTGACCGACTTCCGCGCCTCCGCGGACTATCGCCGGCTGGTGGCCCGGAACTTGGTGCTGAAGCTGTATCTGGAGACGGCCGACCCTGCCGCCGTGGTCGGCGTGTCCGCCGCCGCGGAGTAGCCGATGGACCGATCCCTTGGCGGCATCGCCGCGCCCCTGCCCCACGATAGCGCGGCCAAGCATGTGACCGGCCGCGCCGCCTATGTCGACGACCTGCCCGAGCCGCGCGCCCTGCTGCACGTCCAGTTGAAGCTCAGCGAGCGCGCCCATGCCCGCATCCTCGGTATCGATGCCGACGCGGCCCGCCGGGCGCCTGATGTCGTGGCCGTGCTCGGCGCCGCCGACGTGCCCGGGGTCAACGACGTCGGGCCGGTGACGGCCGGCGACCCGATCTTCGCCGATGGCGTGGTCGAGTATGCCGGGCAATCGGTGCTGGCGATCGCCGCCGAGACCCGCGCCGCAGCCCGCGCCGCGCTCGACCTGGTGACGGTCGCCTACGAGGACCTGCCGGCGATCCTGTCGATCGAGGATGCGCTCGAGGCCGGCACCGTCGTCGAGGCGACCCAGGTGATGGCGACCGGCGACGCCGCCCACGCGGTGGCGTCGGCGCCGCACCGGCTGGCCGGCGAGCTGCGGATCGGCGGCCAGGACCATTTCTACCTGGAAGGCCAAGTGGCGATGGCGGTGCCGGGCGAGGACGGCGACATGCTGGTCTTCAGCTCGACCCAGCATCCGTCGGAAGTGCAGCACCTGGTCGCGCGCGCCCTGGGCGTGCCGGACAACGCGGTGACGGTCGAGGTCAGGCGCATGGGTGGCGGCTTCGGCGGCAAGGAGACCCAGGCCGCCCTGTTCGCCGCCGTCGCGGCGCTGGTGGCCCGGGCCACCGGCCGGCCGGCCAAGCTGCGCATGGACCGCGACGACGACATGCTGAACACCGGCAAGCGCCACGACTTCCTGGCGCGCTACCAGGTCGGCTTCGGCGGCGACGGGCGCATCCACGGCCTGGACCTGGTGCTGGCGTCGCGCTGCGGCATCTCGGCCGACCTGTCGTCGGCCATCAACGACCGCACGATGTTCCACTGCGACAACGCGTACTACCTGCCCAACGTCCGCATCACCTCGCACCGCTGCCGGACCAACACCGTGTCGAACACCGCCTTCCGCGGCTTCGGCGGGCCCCAGGGCATGATGGTGATCGAATGGGTCATCGACGAGGTGGCGCGCCATCTGGGCCTGGATCCGCTGGCGGTGCGGCAGCGCAACTTCTACGGACCGGCACCCCGCGATCAGACGCCCTATGGCCAGGCGGTCGAGGATTTCTGCCTGGACGAGATCACCGCACGGCTGGCCGAGACCAGCGACTACCGCCGCCGCCGCGCCGCCATCGACGCGTTCAACGCGCGGCACCTCCATGTCAGGCGCGGCCTGGCGCTGACGCCTGTCAAATTCGGCATCTCGTTCACCACCACCCACCTCAACCAGGCCGGCGCCCTGCTGCATGTCTATGCCGACGGCAGCGTCCACCTGAACCATGGCGGCACCGAAATGGGGCAGGGCCTGTTCCAGAAGGTGGCCCAGGTGGTCGCCGAGGAGCTGCAGGTCGACGTCGGCCGGATCAAGATCACCGCCACCAACACCGGCAAGGTGCCGAACACCTCGGCGACCGCGGCCTCGTCGGGCAGCGACCTGAACGGCATGGCGGCCCAGGCGGCGGCGCGGACGGTCAAGCAGCGGCTGGCCGCCTTCGCCGCCGCCGAATCAGGCGTCGCGCCCGAGGCGGTCCGCTTCGCCGCCAATCGCGTGACCGCCGGCGACCGGACCTGGAGCTTCCCGGAGCTGGCGCGGCGCGCCTACCTGGCCCGCGTGCCGCTGTCGTCGACCGGCTTCTACAAGACGCCGCTGATCCACTACGACCGCGCCAAGCACAAGGGCCGGCCGTTCTTCTATTTCGGCTATGGCGCGGCGGTGTCGGAGGTGCTGGTCGACTGCCTGACCGGCGAGTACCGGGTCACCCGGGTCGACGTGCTGCACGATGTCGGCCGGTCGCTGAACCCGGCGATCGATCGCGGCCAGGTCGAAGGCGGCTTCGTCCAGGGCATGGGCTGGCTGACCACCGAGGAGCTGTGGTGGGACGACGCCGGCCGGCTGCGCACCCATGCGCCCTCGACCTACAAGATCCCGGCGTGCGGGGACGTGCCCGAGGATTTCCGGGTCGAGCTGCACGAGCGTCCGAACCAGGCCGACACCGTCGGCCGCTCCAAGGCCGTCGGCGAGCCGCCGCTGATGCTGGCGATCTCGGTCTTCCATGCCCTCAAGGACGCCGTCGCCAGCATCGCCGAGCACCGTCTGAGCCCGGCGCTGGATGCGCCGGCGACGCCCGAGCGCGTGCTGCTGGCGATCGAGGCCCTGCGCCGCCGTCTGGCCGACGGCGAGGTGCCGGGGCCGGCCCGCGCCCCGCTGGCGGCGGAATAGATGGCCGACCCGCTGGCCTGGCTCGACGACTTGGCGGCCGCGGCGGCGGCCGGCCGGCCGGTGGTGCTGGTCAGCGTGGTCGAGGCCCTGGGCTCGGTGCCGCGCGGCCCGGGCGCCCGGATGGTGGTCGACCGCGACCGGGTATCGGGCACGATCGGCGGCGGCAATTTGGAATTCCGGGCCATCGCCTTGGCGCGCGCGCAGCTCGAATCCCCGCGCCGGCCGCGGCTGGTGCGCTTCCCGCTGGGCCCGGCGCTGGACCAATGCTGCGGCGGTGCCGTCACGCTGCTGATCGAGCCGCTGCCGCCGGACCGCCTGGCCTGGGTCGAGCCCGCGCGCCGCACGCTCGACGCCGGCACATCAGTGCTCCTGACCGCGCGGCTGGACGGCCATCAGCGCCGGCTCGGCGCGCCGGATGGCTTGGCGCCCGAACCCGGCAGGTGCCTCCTGTGGCCGCGCCGCGATCCCGAGCTGGTGGTCGAATGCCTGGCGCCCGTCGGGCTTGATGTGGTGGTGTTCGGCGCCGGCCATGTCGGCCGCGCGGTGGTCCAGGTGCTGGCAACCCTGCCCGCCCGCCTGACTTGGGTCGACGACCGCGCCGACGCGGTGTCGCTGGCGGTCGACGACGTTCGCACGGTCGTCGCCGCGCGGCCGGAGGATCAGGTCGCGGCCGCCCGCCCCGGCGCCATCGTGCTGGTCATGACCCACGACCATGCGCTCGACTATCGGCTGTGCGCGGCCGCCCTGGCCCGCGCCGACCTGGGGCTGATCGGGCTGATCGGCTCCGCCACCAAGCGCGCCCGCTTCGCCCGCCGGCTCGAGGCCGCCGGGCTGGACCCGGGCCGGCTGGTCTGCCCGATCGGCCTGCCCGGGATCGGCGGCAAGCATCCGGGCGAGATCGCCGTAGCGGTGGCGGCCCAGATCCTGCAACGTCATGGTCGCGATCGACCGGAGGATTCGCCCGCGCATGGACAGCCCGCCTCGCCTCAGCTTGCGCGCGATCACCAAGCGGTTCCCCAGCACGCTGGCGAATGACGCGGTCGACCTGGACCTCGCCGCGGGCGAGATTCATGCCCTCCTCGGCGAGAACGGCGCCGGCAAGAGCACTCTGGTCAAAATCGTCGCCGGCGTGCTGCAGCCCGATGCCGGCACCGTCGCCTGGGAAGGCCAGCCGGTGGTGCTGTCCGGCCCGGCCCAGGCCCGCGCCCTCGGCATCGGCGTGGTGTTCCAGCATTTCGCGCTGTTCGAGTCCCTGACCGTCGCCGAGAACCTGGCGCTGGGCAGCGGCGGCGCGGTCCCGGGCCTGGCCCAGCGGATCCGGACGGTGGCCGACAAGTACGGCCTGGCGCTGGATCCCGAGCGGCCGGTCTGGAGCCTGTCGGTCGGCGAACGGCAGCGGGTCGAAATCGTGCGCTGCCTGCTGCGGGCGCCGCGCCTGCTGATCATGGACGAGCCGACCTCGGTGCTGACGCCCCAGGAGGTCGGCACTTTGTTCGACGCCCTGCGCCGGCTGGCCGACGAGGGCTGCAGCATCCTCTACATCAGCCACAAGCTGGACGAGATCCGGGTCCTGTGCCACCGCGCCACGGTGCTGCGCGGCGGCCGCGTGGTCGCCACCCTGGACCCGACCCGGGAGACGCCGCACAGCCTGGCCGAGCTGATGATCGGCCGCGACCTGGTGCTGCCCGAGCGCCGGCCCGGCCACGCGCCCGGCGCGCCGCGGCTGCAGGTCCAGGGCCTGTCGGTGCCGGCCGAGGACATCGGCAGCATCGCGCTGCAGGACATCAGCCTGGCGGTGCGCGCGGGCGAAATCCTGGGCATCGCCGGGGTCGCCGGCAACGGCCAGGCCGAGCTGATGGCGGCCCTGAGCGGCGAGCGGCCGGCGGCGCGGGCCGACGCCATCCGCCTCGACGGCACCGCGGTCGGCCGGGCGGGCCCGGCCGAGCGCCGGCGCCGGGGGCTGGCGGTCGTGCCCGAAGAGCGGCTCGGCCGCGGCGCCGTGCCCGAACTGTCGCTGGCCGAGAACGCGCTGCTGTCGAGCTATCCGCGCGCGGCGCTGCTGCAGGGCGGCCTGATCCGCCTGGATCGCATCCGGGCGCTGGCCGCCCGCATCATCCAGGGCTTCCAGGTGGTGGCGCCCGGCCCGGCCGCCGAGGCGCGCAGCCTCTCGGGCGGCAACCTTCAGAAGTTCATCGTCGGGCGCGAGATCCTGCAGGAGCCGACGGTGCTGGTCGCCGCCCAGCCGACCTGGGGGGTCGACGCCGGCGCGGCTGCCGCGATCCACCGGGCGCTCTTGGACCTGGCCGAGCGCGGCGCCGCCGTGCTGGTGCTGAGCCAGGACCTGGAGGAGCTGTTCCGCATCGCCGACCGAATCGCGGTCATCTTCCACGGCCGGCTGTCGCCGGCGCGCCGCACCCACGACACCACCGTCGAGCAGATCGGGCTGCTGATGGGCGGCCGCTTCGACCTGGTGACCACGGCCGAGGTCGAGCATGCCGCTTAGGCTGGAGCCGCGCCCGGCCGCCTCGCGCCGGATGCGGGCGGCGACGCCGGTGATCGCCGTCGGACTGACCGTGCTGGCCGGCGCCGCCCTGTTCGCCCTCTTGGGCTTTCCGCCGCTCGCCGCGCTCTATGCCTTTTTCGTGGCGCCGATCGACAGCGCCTATGGCTTGTCGGAGCTGACGATCAAGGCGACGCCGCTGACCCTGATCGCGATCGGGCTGTCGCTCGGCTTCCGGGCCAATGTCTGGAACATCGGCGCCGAAGGCCAGCTCACCATCGGCGCCATCGCCGGCTTCGGCGTGGCGATGCCGTTCGGCGGCGACGAGCCTGATTGGGTGCTGCCGGCGATGCTGCTGGCGGGCACCGCCGGCGGCGCCCTGTGGGCGGGGATTCCGGCGCTGCTGCGGACCCGCTTCAACGCCAGCGAGATCCTGTCGAGCCTGATGCTGACCTATGTCGCGACGCTGCTGCTGGGCTATCTGGTGACCGGCCCGTGGCGCGATCCCGCCGGCTTCAACTTCCCGCAATCGCCGGAGCTCGGCGACGCCGCCCAATTGCCGCGGCTGATCGAGGGCATGCGCCTGCATATCGGCTGGCCGCTGGCGCTGGCGGTGGTCGCCGCCGCATGGCTGCTGATCGCCCGCGGTTTCGTGGGCTTCCAGATCAAGGTGATCGGGCTGTCGGCGCCGGCCGCTGCCTATGCCGGCTTCCGCCAGCCGCGCATCGTCTGGCTGACCCTGCTGGCGGGCGGCAGTCTGGCCGGCCTGGCCGGGATCATCGAGGTCGCCGGCCCGATCGGCCAGCTGCTGCCGTCGGTGTCGCCCGGCTACGGCTTCACCGCGATCATCGTCGCCTTCCTGGGCCGGCTGCATCCCCTGGGCATCCTAGCCGCGGCGCTGCTGGTGTCGCTGTCCTACCTGGGCGGCGAGGCGGCCCAGATCTCGATGAAGCTGCCGTTGGCGGCCTCGGGGGTGTTCCAAGGCCTGCTGCTGTTCTTCCTGCTCGCGACCGACGTGCTGGTGCGCTACCGCCCGGTCTGGAGCCGTCCGATCCGGGTGGCGGCCTGACATGCTGGAGACCCTGAGCGCCATCCTGGTGGCGACGATCACCGCGGCGACGCCGCTGCTGCTGGCGGCGTCGGGCGAGCTGGTGACGGAGAAGTCGGGCGTGCTCAACGTCGGCACCGAGGGGCTGATGCTGGTCGGCGCGGTGTCGGGCTTCGCCGCCCATGTCGCGACCGGCAGCCCGGCGGTCGGCGTGCTCGCGGCGGCGGTCGCCGGCATGCTGCTGGCCGCCGTCTTCGCGGTCCTGACCTTGACCCTGCTGGCCAACCAGGTGGCCAGCGGCCTGGCGCTGACCCTGTTCGGCGTGGGGCTCAGCGCCCTGGTCGGGCGCGGCTATGTCGGGATCCCGTCGGTGCACCTGCCGCGGCTGGACATTCCCGGCCTGTCGGACCTGCCGCTGGTCGGGCCGGTGCTGTTCGGCCATGACGTGCTGGTCTATCTGTCGGTGGCGATGCTGGCCGGGATCGACTGGTTCCTGGCGCGCAGCCGGCTCGGGCTGATCCTGCGCGCGGTCGGCGAGAGCCACGACGCCGCCCATGCCCTGGGCTATCCGGTGGTGCGCATCCGCTATCTGGCGGTGCTGTTCGGCGGCGCCATGGCCGGCCTGGGCGGCGCCTATCTGTCGCTGGCCTACACGCCGATGTGGGCGGAGCAGATGACCGCCGGCCGCGGCTGGATCGCGCTGGCGCTTGTGGTGTTCGCGACCTGGCGGCCGTGGCGGCTGCTGCTGGGCGCCTACCTGTTCGGCGGCGTCACCATGGCCCAGCTCTACGTCCAGGGCGCGGGCGTGCCGATCCCCTCGCAGTTCCTGGCGATGCTGCCCTACCTGGCGACGGTCTTCGTCCTGGTCCTGATTTCGAGCAATGTGGCGCTGGTGCGGCGCAATGCTCCCGCCTGCATCGGCAAGGTCTTCCATGCCGATGCCTGACCTTCCAACGAGAAGAGGCCCCTCGATGACCCTACGAACTCCAACCGTGCTCGCCGCGCTGGCCGTCGCCGGCGCCCTCCTGGCCGCGCCCGCGGCCGAGGCCGCCGGCAAGACCAAGGTCGGCTTCATCTATGTCGGCCCGGTCGGCGACTTCGGCTGGAGCTGGACCCACGACCAGGGCCGGTTGGCGATCGACGCGGCCATGGGCGACAAGGTCGAGACCACCTTCGTCGAGAGCGTGCCCGAGGGCGCCGACGCCGAACGCGTGCTGACCCAGCTGGCCAAGGACGGC
>CAZEFK010000274.1:0-8148 GCA_964511405.1 uncultured Comamonadaceae bacterium
CCATTCGGCGGTGGCGCGGCCCTTCAGCCGCACCGGAAAGCCCACGACACCCACCCTGTTGACCAGCGGCGCGGTGGGCGTGACCTGCTGCTCGTAGGCGAACAGGTAGGTGGCGTTGACGGCGAGCGCGAGCGCGTCGCCGCCGATCGTCAGGCGGTAGCCGCCGTTTAGGTCGAGGCCGCGGACCCTCAGGGCGGAGGTGTTCACGTAGCGGGCGTCGACGATCGCGCCTTCCGGCGCGATGAGGCCGAACACCCGGTAGACGCCCGAGTTGAGCGGCAGGTCGGGGAAGAAGGTCTTCATGCCGGCGGCGACCGCCGAGAAGGTGGCGCCGAAGGCCGCGTTGTAGATCGAGCCGATGGTCGGATGGCTGCCGGTGAAGTCGTAGGTCGCGCGGTCGCCCTTGATGGTCAGCTTGACCCGGATCGGGATCATGCCCTCGCCGCCGGCCGGGTCGCGGTCGATGAAGTCGACGGTCTCCCATTCGCCGTCGGGGAGCGCGGCCAGGCGCTGGCGCGCCGCGCGCTCGACATAGTCCTGCACCGCCGCCAGCCCGGTCTCGACCGTGTCGCGGCCGTATTTGCCGACCAGCCGCAGCATCTCGCGCTCGCACACCTGGGTCGCCTGCGCCTGGGCATGGATGTCGCCGATGATCGCGTCGGGGTCGCGGGTGTTCGAGGCGATCAGGTGGGCGACATCGCGGCAGAAGCGGCCCCGGCTGAACAGCCGGACCGGCGTGATTCGCAGGCCTTCGCGGAACATCTCGCGGGCAGCGACGTCGAACGAGCCGGGCACGCTGCCGCCGACATCCGACCAGTGGCCGTTCGACTGGCTGAAGGCGATCAGCTTGCCGTCGGCGAAGATCGGCCGGATCAGCCGGACGTCCGAGAAATGGGTGCCGCCGGCATAGGGATCGTTGGTCGCGAAGACGTCGCCCTCATGCAGATCGCCGTCGAACTGCCGGATCACGTCCTGGCAGGTGAAATGCAAGGTGCCGACATGCACCGCGATGTCCTGGTTGCCCTGGGCGGCGCACTCGCCGTGCGCGTCGTGCAGCGCGCTCGAGAAGTCGCGGTTGTAGATCACGAAGGAATAGCAGGTCCGCAGGATCTGCTCGCCCATCTGGTCGACGCTGGTGATGAACGAGTTCTTGAGGACCTCGAAGGTCACGGGGTCGAGCGGAACGGTGCCGGCCATGGCCTCAGCCCTCCACGCGGATGATGATGTTGAGGTATTTGTCGATCTCGGCGGTCGCGCGCGGCGGGACGACGGTGGTGGCGTCGACCTGGTCGACGATCGCCGGCCCGGTGAAGCGGAAGCCCGCCGGCAGGTGGTCGCGCTGGTAGACCGGGGTGTCCAGGCCCTCGCCGTCGAACCACACCCGGCGGCGGCTGGTCGGCGCCGGAGTCACGCCGGTCGGCTCGTGGACCGCGAACTCGGCCTTGGGCACGATGCCGACCGCCTTGAGGTTGAGGCGGAAGAAGCTGACCGGGGCGTCGTCGCGGCGGAAGTTGTATTCGCGCTGGTGCTCGAGGTGGAAGCGCTCGACCAGGCTGGCGATGCTGTCGATCGGCCGCGGGGCCGCAACGGCGAGCGAGCGCCACTGGCCGCGATACATCATGTCGATCGAGCGCTGGAGTACGATGTCCTTGGCGGCCACGCCCTCATGCGCCAGCCGCTCCAGCGCCTCGCGCTCGATCGCCGCGAACTGCGCCTCGATGGCGGCCGGATCGGCCTCGTCGACGCCGACCATACAGCTCTGCGAGAAGTCGTGCTGCATGTCGACCAGCAGGCAGCCGAGCGCCGACGAGACGCCGGGGTTGTGCGGCACGATCACCACCGGGATCGACAGCTCGCGGGCGACGTCGACGCCGTGCAGCGCGCCGGCGCCGCCGAAGGCGACGAGCGCGAAGTCGCGGGGATCGTAGCCGCGGCTGATCGAGATCAGGCGCACGGCATCGGACATGTTGGCGTTGGCGACGCGCAGGATGGCGTCGGCGGCCTCGTGCAGCCCGAGGCCGAGCGGCGTCGCGACGCCGTCCTCGACCGCCTTGGCCGCCAGCTCCGGATCGAGGCGGATCTTGCCGCCGGCCAGGCTGGTGCCGAGCCGGCCGAGCGTGACGTTGGCGTCGGAGTTGGTCGGCTGGGTGTTGCCGTTGCCGTAGCAGGCCGGGCCCGGGCTGGCGCCGGCCGACTGCGGGCCGTTGCGCAGCGAGCCGGCCGGGTCGATCCAGGCGAGCGAACCGCCGCCGGCGCCGATGGTGAGGACCTCGAGCGACGGGAAGCGGATCGGATAGCCGAACTCGATGCACCAGTCCTTGGTCACCCGCGACTGGCCTTCATAGGCCAGCGACACGTCGGTCGAGGTGCCGCCCATGTCCAGGCCGATCGAGTTGGGGAAGCCGCACAGCCCGGCGATGTAGCGGCTGGCGATGGCGCCGGCGGCGATGCCCGAGCCGGCCAGGCGGGCGGCGAAGTCGCGGACACTGGCCGGGGTCATCACGCCGCCGCCGGTGTGCAGCAGCAGCAGGTCGCGGCCGTAGCCGTCGGCCGCCAGCCGCTCGCCGAGCCGGCTGGTGTAGCTGACCACCACCGGGCTGACAGCGGCATTGGCGACCGTGGTCGAGAAGCGCTCATGCTCGAAGATCTCGGGCAGGACCTGCGACGAGATCGAGACCGGCACATCGGGCATCTCGTCGAGCAGGACGGCGCGCATGGCCCGCTCGTTCTCGCCGTTGACATAGGCGTTCATGAAGCAGACCGCGATCGCCTCGACGCCGCGCCGCTTCAGGATGCGCGCGACCTCGCGCGCGGCCGCCAGGTCGAGCGGCTCGATCACCCGGCCGGCGGCGTCGACCCGCTCGGGCACGGTCAGCCGGTCGCGGCGCGGCACGTAGGGCTGCACCACGTCCTTGTAGGTGTCCCACAGGTCTTCCTTGTTGGCGCGGCGGATCTCGATCACGTCGCGAAAACCCTTGGTCGCGACGATCGCCGTGCGCGGCAGCCGGCGGGTGATCAGCGCGTTGGTCGCGACCGTCGTGCCGTGGGAGAACAGCGCGACCCGCGACAGGTTGATGCCGGCCTTGGCGACCCCGCTCATGATGCCGTCGATCGGATCGCGCGTGGACGGCGTCTTCTCGATCCGGATGAGGCCGGTGCCCTCATCCATGATGCAGATGTCGGTGAAGGTGCCGCCGACATCGACGGCTACACGGAGATCCTGCACGACGCGCCTTCCTTTCGAACGCCCCAGCCCATGATTTGCCTGTCACTGACGAATAGCCGCCGGTCCGGGAGAACCTGACGTTTCGACTTGACGGCCCGCGGTTGGACCGCGGCCCGCTGCGACAAAGTTATACAAGGGGTGGGGTGCGCGCTTCTTGGCGCTCAGCGAAGGAAGATTTGTCGTGGAGAGCACACCCGCCCGGCCGGGGCCGCGGGAGCCGGGTCGGCGATGTCGGACCGCTGGCCCGGTCAGCCGCTCTCCCGAAGCGCTGCTTTTTGACCGATTCTTCATCCCACGTACGCCACGATGCGCCGGCCGATCGGCGTACCGATGCCCGAAGTCGACGCCTGAGGTCGGCGGGACGCTCCGCGACAAGGGAAAGAACCGCATGCCGAGCAAATGGATGCTGCTCACGGCCGCCGTCATTCTCACCGGCTTCTCCTGCAGCATGGTGGACGTTCGCGCTGCCGAGCCGGTCAAGCTGGTGACCGGGGCCAACTACGCGCCCTTCACCGACGCGGCTTTGCCCATGGGCGGCGTGGTGACCGAGGTCGTCACCGCCGCCTTTGCCGAAGCCGGTGTCGCCGTCGCGCCGGTCCTGTTCAGCCCCTGGAAACGCGGCTATGACGACGTGAAGGCCAACGCCATCGACGGCACGTTCCCCTATGTGCGGACACCGGAGCGCGAGGCCGAGATGGTGTTCTCCGACGTGGTCTACGAGTCGCCGGCCGTGGCCATTTTCGCCGCCGACACGACGTACGACTATACCGGCCCGGGCAGCCTGAAGGGGCGCACGCTGTGCCAGCCACTGGGCAATGCCTCCCCCCTCCAGGCACAGATCGACAGCGGCGAGATCAAGGTCGTCATGGAGCCCCGCGACTATGCGCAGTGCGTCTTGGCGGTCGTTTCACACCGCGCCGATTTCATGACGGCCCACAAGCTCGTCATCTTTTCGATCCTGCGGGAAACCAACGCAATCAAGACCACCCGATTCGCCAGCGTTCCGGTCGAAGTTCGCCCCAACTATCTTCTTGTCAGCAAGACCAATCCAAGGGCCAAGGAAATTATCGCCGAATTCAACGCCGGATTGGCCAAGCTAAAGACCTCGGGAAAGTATGACGAGATCTTTGCACGCCATTTGAGCCTGACCAACTGAATCAGGGCCGCGCCGCGGCCTCGGGCGCGCCCCGCGGTGCTCAGCCCCGGGACGCCCGGGCGGCGGCGCGGGCCTCGCTGGGGGTGCAGCCGAAGCGGGCGCGGTAGCCGCGGCTGAACTGCGCCTGGTCGCAGAAACCCGCCAGATAGGCGATCTCCGAGATGCTCTTGCCGCAGCGGGGATCGCGCAGCAGCGCGTCGCCCATCAGCAGCCGCTGGGTCCGGATATAGGTCGAGACGGTCATGCCCTCGGCCTCGAACAGCTTGTGCAGGTAGCGAAGCGAGATCCCGCAGCCATCCGCGACCTGCTGCGGCGTCAGCGCGCCGTCGCCCAGATGCCGCCGGATGAACTGCTCGCAGCGCAGCAGATGGGCGCTGCGCACCGACGACGATTGCCCGACCAGCACCCGCTCGTCGGCCTCGATCGCCATGGCCAGCAGGTCGACCACATGCTTGCCCATCAGCACGCGGGTCGCCGCGTCCATCTCGTCGATGCGCGCACCGATCAGCCGGACCATGTCGACGAACATGGCCCCGACGCCGCGGGTGGCGTCGAACTGCAGGGTCGCCAGCCGCTCGGGCCGGGCGATGCGGGTGCGCAGCACCGCGCTCGGCAGCTTCAGCACCCACAGCGCCACCGGCTCGCGGTGGCTGAACTCATAAGGCAGGTGGCTGCGCTCGATCAGGAACGACCCGGGGCGGCAGCACACGTCGCGGCCGTCCTGCTCGAAGCGGATCTCGGCCAGTTCCGGGACCGTGACCAGGTAGCACTCCTCGCGCTCGCCGCGCAGGTGGCGCTCGTGCCGCCGATAGAGCACGCCATCCGACATCTGCCGGGATACCGAGACCGGGCCCAGGGAGAAGCCGGCGAGACGGCCGGCGAAGTCGGCGCCACCGGCAAACCGGAGCTCGAGCGGGAAATAGGCCTCGGACACGATGTCCTGCCAATAGGCCCGCCGGCCGGCGGGAGCGGTCTCGCTGGTCGAAAAGGCTGCCTGCATCCCGCGCACTCCGATCGCGATCTCCGCCCTACCCGGATCGGCACGCCTGCGCCGCCGTCCCGGCGCTCCGGACGCGGACTGCCGCGCCTTTGAGCACCTGCACAGCCAAGCGGCAGGCCGCCGTCGATCGACCATCCACCCGTCGTTCCGAAGCGGGCGGCAAGCAAACAGCATACCAGACGATGTCACCGCCCGTCGCGCGCTTTGCCGCGCCGAGGCGGACTGACCACGCTTCGAATGACCCGGAGATCAGCCGGATGCTGCCATCTCGGGCGGCCGGCGATCCTACCGGAGCGCTACTTGCTTGATCCAACCCTGACTTATGCGTAACTTACGCAAGTTGCGCAGAGGTTGCCATGACCGACCGGATCGTCGTTTCGGCGAGCGAGTTCGCCCGCAATTTCGGCCGCTATCAGGACCGCGCCATCGCTGGCGAGACGATCCACGTCACCAGCCACGGCCGCATGATCGGCGCCTTCCTGTCCACGCGCGAATTGGAGCATTACGAACGGCTGAAGCGCCAGGAGCGGGAGGTGCTGGTTGTCGGCGCCCTTCCGGAGGACGTGGTCGCGGACATCGAGGCGGCACAGTACGGTGTTGATCCCGCGTGACACTCCCCGACCCGAAGCCGGGTCTGGTGATCCATTACCGGTTTCTGTGGAGCCACGAACGAGCCGGCGGCGCCGACGAGGGCACAAAGGACCGGCCTTGCACCATCGTCGTGGCGACGCGTCGGGACCAGGGCAGTGGCATTGTCGTGATCGTTGCGCCGATTACGCACGCACGGCCCAACGATCCGGCGTCCTCGATCGAGATTCCGATACTGATCTGTCGCTCGCTCGGACTCGACGGGGCCCAGCACTGGCTGCGCCTCGACGAACTCAACCGGTTTCGGTGGCCAGGCTTCGATCTGCAGCCGATCCCCGGTCAGCGCGGGCGATACCATTACGGCATGCTGCCGCAACCGCTGTTCGAGGCGTTGCGCCAAGCCATCCTGGATCGCCAGCGGGACAAGCGGGCCCAAATCATCGGCCGGGACTGACCGACGTCGACATAAGCCTGCCATTCCATAGCATCTCATTGCTGACTAGCTCCGATCCTTGGCATGTCGCCAGTTCCACGGAAGGGCGTTGCAGGCCGCGGTCACCGTATAGGCGAACCGCTGACGCCGTCCCGCATCCGCCACATGGGGCGAGTATGAGGTCCCTAGAACCCGAAATTCTGTACCAAGGAAGATCCAATGTTTCTAAATAGCACAATATTTGTCCTTGGTGCTGGCGCGATTTGGCATTATGGGTATCCTACCGGCGCAGAACTGATTGAGCGCATCGCAAGGATCGCCGAATCCTTCTCGGCGCATTGCGCCGAGCGCATGCGGCACGCTTCAACGATTCATGTCCCGGAATACGTAGAACAACTTCCAGGAAGCAGTGCGGCCAAAAAATGGCAACACGCCTCGGACGAATGCAAAAAACTAATCAGGCGTCTACACACGACGAAACCAGTTGTCATAGATTATTTTTTAGCATGGAACGAGAGCCTCCAGCAATTGGGAGATCTACTTATTTCGGCCGCCATCCTGCAATGTGAAATACTTGATCTCAAAAATGATGGAAACCAAAATCTCGGACCGACCAGAGAAAAATCTCCGCTGAAGGGTAGAGACGATTGGTACAGATTTATTATACACAAAATTCTAACCGGCTGTAGCAAATCCGGCGACATATTCGAGAACAGGGTCAAATTTATCACATTTAATTACGATGTATCGTTAGAATACCGTCTATATGGAGCACTATCTGAATTCGATATTCTGGAAAAAGGCGATGTAGAACGCTTTCTAGTCGACGATCGTATCGTCCACGTTTATGGATCCGTTCACGACGGATTTGCGCTGGGGGACGCAGATCGAGAATCCCTGTCGTCTTTTGATCCAGCCAAAAATTGGCCTAAAGATACCGAAAAGGTCAAACGCTTCTTGGATTTCTGCTTCAGATCATCGAAGCGGTTGACGACCATTTCCCCAGATGGAAAAATGAAAGACAGTCAGACTCTAAAAATTGCAAACCAATGGATCGAGAACGCTGATTTGATTTACATACTTGGCTATGGTTTCGATGAAATTAACAGCAAGGCAATCGGATTAGAAAGGCTGAACGCCAAAGGTAAAGCCGATGTGTCAATAATGTTCACGAACTTCGATAATATAAATACGGTTAACAAGCGAGCGGGCCGATTGTTTTACGGCGATCCCGCATCATTCCTTGGATCACAGCAGCTCCCGCGTCCCATCGATGGCGGCTATAGAGAAAAAAGTACTCGGAACGTCTATGAGGCTCCGGAAAAGGACTTTGATTCGATCGAGTCCCAGTTGCTCCCGAATTCACGAATCTAACAAGGCGCCAGTATTAGCTCCCACTTCTGAACCATCTACCGCAACCCCGCATTCAGCTTGTCCAACGCCGCCGACCCCGGACACAGTGCCGCCTCGTCCAGCGCGTTGAGCGGCGTCTCCACGGTATCCAGGTTGCGGTGCAGGTCCGCCGGATCGGCGTCCAGATACAGCAGCCCGGTGACGAACTCCCCGGCGGCGTTGCGCTCCTGCAGGTAGGTCAGGGCGCCGAGACGGTCGTGGGGGTCGTAGTCCGTCGCCAGCTTGCGCAGGCGCAGGACCGAGCCGTCATGCTGGATCACGTCCTCGACCGTGCCGGGCTCGTAGGTCGCGGTGATGGCGGCGCGTTCGGGCATCAGGTCCAGGCGGTTGAC
>CAZEFK010000275.1:0-8139 GCA_964511405.1 uncultured Comamonadaceae bacterium
GCCCGCGCTCTCGGGGCCGGTGCGGATGCGGCCCATGGCGTCGATCCAGGCGATCGAGCCGCCGCCGGCGCCGATCTCGATCATCTCGATCACCGGGATCGAGATCGGCATGCCCGATCCCTTGCAGAACCGGTAGGTCCGGGCGACCTCGAAGGTCCGGGCCGTGCGCGGCCGATAGTCCTCGATCAGGCAGATCTTCGCGGTGGTGCCGCCCATGTCGTAGGAGACGACATGGTCCAGGCCGAACGCCTGGGCAATGTCGGCCGCGAAGATCGCGCCGCCGGCCGGGCCGGATTCGACCAGGCGGACCGGGAATTCGGCCGCGGTCTCGACCGCGACCAGCCCGCCGCCGGAGTGGATCATGAACACCGGGCAGCGGGCGCCCAGCGCCGCCAGGCGCTGCTGCAGGCGCGCCAGATAGTCGGCCATCTGAGGGCGGACATAGGCGTTGGCGCAAACCGTGTTGAACCGCTCGAACTCGCGCATCTGCGGCGAGACGTCCGACGAGATCGAGATCGGCACCGTGACCTTGCGCGCCAGGATCTCTCGCGCGCGCCGCTCGTGGGCCGGGTTCATATAGGAATGGATGAAGCCGATGGCGACGGCGCCGAACCCGTCGGCCGCGATGCGGTCGGCCAGCGCCGCGAGCGCCGCCTCGTCCAGCGGCTGAAGCTCCTGCCCGCGCGCGCCGATGCGGCCGGCGACCGTGAAGCGGTCCTCGCGCGGCACCAGGGGCGTCGGCAGCCGCAGGTTCACGTCGTACTGCTCGAACCGGTTCTCGGTCCGCATCTCGATGACGTCCCGATAGCCCTCGGTCGTCACGAAGGCGGTCCGGGCGCCGCGCCGCTCGATCAGGGCGTTGGTCGCCAGCGTCGTGCCGTGGATCACGAGGTCGAGATCGGACGCGGCGATCCCAGCCGCCTCGGCGACGATCGCCAGGCCGTCGAGGATCGACTGCTCGGGTGCCCCGTAGTTGGTCAGCACCTTGGTCGAGTGCAGGATGCCGCGGACATCGAGGACGACGTCGGTGAACGTCCCCCCGATGTCGGCGCCAAGCCTGATCCGCTGACATGCGGTCATGGGGTCTCCTGTTCGGCAAGGGCGGCTTGCCGCATCTGGCTGAGCGTCTGGCGCGGCGTCAGCGCCTCGGGCGAGATGTCGAGGTCGAGGACGGCGCCGGTCGGCGACGCCTGTGCGCGGGCAAAGGCGGCGGCGAAGTCCTCCGTCCGCTCGACGCGCTCGGCGTGATAGCCGTAGGCGCGCGCGAGCGTCGAGAAGTCGGGGTTCTCCAGCTGGGTTCCGGACACCCGCGCCGGATAGCGGCGCTCCTGATGGGCGCGGATCGTGCCGTAGATCCCATTGTTGAGGATCAGCACGATGGGCTGGGCGCCGGCCTGCATCGCCGTGCCCAGCTCCTGGCAGGTCATCTGGAAGTCGCCGTCGCCGGCGAAGCACACGACCGTCCGGGCCGGGAACGCGATTTTGGCGGCGATCGCCGCCGGCAAGCCGTACCCCATCGCGCCGGACTGCGGCGCCAGCAGCCGCGCTTGCGGGCCGAAGCGGAAGAACTTGTTGGGCCAGGCGGTGAAGTTGCCGGCGCCGTTGGTCAGGATCGCGTCGGCGGGCAAGCGGTCGCGCAGCCAAGCGATCACCGCCGCCATGTCCACTGGCGACGGCTGCGGCGGACACTCGAAGCTCGCGTCGAAGTCGGCGCGCGCCGATCGCCGCCAGGCCGACCAGTCGCCGCGGACCGACGCCAAGGCCTGGACGAACGCGTTCGGCCCCGCATGCACCCCGAGCGCCGGGATGTAGATCTTCCCGATCTCGCGGTCGGACCCGTGGACATGGATCAGGCTTTGCGCCGGCACGGGAACCGACAGCAGGCTGTAGCCGTCGGTCGTCATCTCGCCGAAGCGGACATTGATCGCCAGCAGGACATCCGCCTCGCGCACCAGCCGCTTGACGTGCAGCGCCATGCCGACGCCGGCCTCGCCGGCGAACACCGGCGAATGGTTGTCGAACTGATCCTGGTACCGGAAGGCCGCGACGACCGGGATGTCCGACGCCTCGGCGAACGCCTGGAGCGCCGCCCGGCCCGCCGCCGTCGGCGCGACCTCGGTCTACCGCCGGATCGGCGTTGGGTCTTGATCGTCGGCGACGATCCACAGCGCGGCGCCAGTCGCGGACCCGAGGCGTTCAATGTCGACACGTTCATTCGGTTCGCGCGAATAGCGGACGTCGTGGTGATCGACAGCGCCGGGCCGGATCCTGCGCCCTATGCCTATGCGGGTTTGGCAGCGATGCGGGGGCGATCCGTTCTCATGATCGAAACGCAGCTTGCTCACCATGCGGCATGGTTCAAGCTGGCGCGCGAGCACGCGCCGAGGACGACGCTTTTTGTTGATATCTCCCCGCCCGACGGTGCGGCATGAGCGCGGCGGCGGTATCTCACCCGGTGAACGGCAACGACATCACCGAGCTTCGGCTCGCGTTGCGGCGGAACGGATACCTCCCGGTGCCCGTGGTGACCGGCCAGAAGTGGCCCGCGTTGAAGGCTTGGCAGCGCGTCTGTTCGGCAGCCGACGACACCGAGGTGCGGCGCTGGTCGCACGCCCTCCCTGGTTCGCAAAGCACAGGGCTATTGTGCGGCGCTGAGTTGCCTACCGGAGCGTTGGTCGGCGTCGACATCGATGTCCTGGTGCCCGAGCTAGCCGAAGCGGTCGAAGCGATCGCAGTCCAGATGCTGGGGCCGACGCCACTGCGCCGGGTCGGCCGAGCACCCAAGCTGCTGCTGTGCTACCGCACGGGCGAGACGTTCGCGAAGATGCAGACTGCCGAGGTCGCCCTCGGTGAGGGTGGGAAGTGCCGCGTCGAGATCCTGGCGCGCGGGCAGCAATTCGTCGGCTACGGCACGCATCCGAATACCGGACAGCCATACCGATGGACAGACCATGATCCTGTCACGGTGCCTATTCGGGAGTTGCCGCCGGTCGACCGCGCCAGCGCCGCGGCGTTCATCGGCGCTGCCGGCAAGCTCATCGAGCAAGGTCACGGCAAGGCCGCAAGCGAGAAGATGACCGACTCCCGCGGAGTCACTAACAGGCCGCGACGCGCTCCCCGCGAAACGCCTGGCGTGGCGATAGTCGGCGAGGCGCTGGCCGCCATCCCGAACGACGACATGCCTTATGACGACTGGATCAACATCGGCTTTGCGCTTTCCTCATGGGACGCGGGCGATGCCGGCTTGGCGCTGTGGCGCGACTTCTCGGCGCGGTCGGCGAAGAACAACCCTGCCGTGACCATCGCGAAGTGGCCGTCGTTCAGCCCCGCCCGAACTCTGACCATCGAATATGTCTTCAGGCTCGCCCGGCACCACGGCTGGCGCGGCGGCCCCCGCCCGCTTGTGCGGCTGAGCGTTGAGGACTTGCCCGACAACGTCGACCAGGCCGAAGCCGCGCTGCTCACTGCCGAGGTCGGGCTCTATCAGCGTGGTGGCCAAGTTGTTCGAGCAGTCCGATTGCCGTTGGCAGCGTCGAGCAGCCAATGGCTGAACCCGACCAAGATCGTCGAGGCATCGAGTCATCATGTTGTCGAGGCCATGATGCGCGCGGCCGACTTCGAGAAATTCGATGCCCGCTCCGATGGATGGGTGCCCGCAGAGTGCCCGATCAAGGTCGCCGACACATATCTGGCGCGCCGGAAATGGGCTCTCCCGGTACTAACCGGCGTGGTCAACTGCCCCACCCTCCGGCCGGATGGCACGGTCCTGGACCAACCGGGGTATGACGCGGCGACTGGCTTCGTCTTTGACCCTCAGGGTGCCGAGTTCCGCCCGATCGACAGCACCCCGACCGCCACACAGGCGCGAGCCGCGCTGGACGCCCTACGCGCGCTGATCTCGACGTTCCCATTCGTGACCTCGGCTGACCGATCAGTCGCGCTGAGCGCCATCCTTACCGCGGTCGTTCGGCCGGCGCTCGACACGGCACCACTGCATGCCTTTACCGCCCCCGCTGCCGGTTCTGGAAAATCGTTGCTGGTCGACGTCGCCGGCATGATCGCGGCGGGTCGGCCAGTGCCTGTTATCGCTCAAGGCAAGACCGAGGAAGAGATGGAGAAGCGGCTCGGCGCCGCGCTGATGGCCGGCGATGTCATCATCTCCATCGACAACTGCGAGGCGCCCCTCGGCGGCGAGCTGCTATGCCAGATGCTGACACAGCGGGCGGTAAAGGTTCGTGTTTTGGGAAAATCCCTGAACTTCGAGGGACCGCCGAATTGCACCATGTTCGCGACTGGGAACAACCTGCGCATCGAAGGAGACATGACCCGACGCGCGCTCCTGTGTTCGCTTGACGCCGAGACCGAACGCCCTGAACTCCGGCAGTTCTCCACCGACCCCTTGGCAACTGCCCGAATGTGGCGCAGCGCGTTGGTCCCTGTGGTGCTGACCATCGTCCGCGCATATGTCGTCGCGGGGTGCCCTGGCGCGCCCCCTCAGCTAGGCTCGTTCGAGCAATGGTCGCGATGGGTCCGCGGCGCCCTCATCTGGCTAGGGGAGACGGACCCGTGCGCGACGATGGACAGCGTACGCGCCGCCGACCCCAGGGCGGAAGCTGCGACGGCCGTTGTCGATCAATGGCGCACCGTATTCGGCGAGCAGCCGAAGGCGGTTAGCGATGTGATCACTGCCGCTACCGATCTGGCCTTCCGACCGGGCATAACCGTCGGCGCAGCGCAAGGGTTCAAGCATCCGGAACTACGCGAAGCATTGCTGGTCGTCGCGGGCGAAAGCGGGGCCATCAACAGCCGGCGCCTTGGTCGGTGGCTTGCGTCGAGCCGCGGTCGGGTCATCAAGGGATTTCGCATTGTCGAAGCTGGCAGCCGTGGGGGCGCCAAGCTTTGGCGTTTGCAGCCGGCGCCCCGGCCAGCGCATCTTTCCGCAGTGCAGGGGGTTTAGTGGGTTTCGGGGGTTTGCTCTACTCTCAACGCGGAAATTGTCAGAACAGACAAAGAACATACTTGAATGACAGTTATAGACAACAGGCGGGAAGAAACCCCTTAGACCCACTAACCCCTGCGCAGGCGCCAAACTTCAACTGGCTCCGGGAGGCGATTGATCCAGCGAGACCTTCCGAGCGAGACCAGGCACCCAGCCTTTGCTTTCATTCATTCCGAATGGTGTTATATTATATCGCTCAAACTGGAGCGCCGACCGATGCAGCCTCTGTGCGGAGCAATGAGCAAACGGTACGGCCGCCCGTGTCGACGGAAGGCGAAGCGCGGTCGGACACGCTGCCGCTTCCATGGCGGCGACTCGACCGGCTGGAAGACCGAGGCCGGCAAAGCGCGCACCGTCGCGGCAATGGTTGCCGGGCGTCGCGCCTGGCTGGCGAAGCTGAAAGCCGCCGGCCTGCCCTACCCTGCCGGCCGCAAGCCGGGCCGCGCCTGGCTCGGGAGGCGCAAGCTGGCCGAGATTGTAGTTATGGAAGCAGGCGGCCCCGCCCTCGCCGAACTGGCGGAGTTGCGCCGGCTGCTTCTGGGCAGCGACGAGCTATAGCCGAGGCCGGACGATGGACCGAAACCGTGCGACGGACATGACGATAACCGCAGGTGCAATTGCTGGGATCGAGGAAGCGGAAGGCCCCGAGCCAGCCCAGCCCAGCGGTCAGGCGCCGCCCCCTGCCGTTATCGCACCGGGCAACGTGTTGCCCGCGACGCCCGCGGCACCGACGGCGATCGAGGTCGACCCTAAACTCATACCCCAGGTCGAACGGATCACCCGGCGCTCGCTCGACGTGGTCGAAGCGATCCTGCGCAAGGACCCCAATGCCGTCGACGTCAAGGAACTGTCGATCCTCAAAGACACGGCAATGGGCTGGATCAACACCCGGGTCAAGCTCAAGGCTGCCGAGATCCAATCGCAGCGCCCGCCTGATCGGCTTGGTGCGCTGCTGATCGAACTTAGGCAACTGGCCGCCGCAGAAGCGCAGGCAACGCCGTCCGATTGACGACCAACTGCAGACTTACGATATCCTGCGCCCCTCTTTGATCCCGAACGCGAGATAGTGGTTGAGCGGGTTGGTCTGCGCCAGGGCGACGTCAACGTTCAGGGCGAAATAGGTCGCCGTGTTGAATGCGGCGCTCGGGTTCCGGAGCTCCTTCCAGCCGTACGTCTCGTAGTGCTGAAGCGGATCAATTCCGGCAGCCCTCACGTCCGGATTATTGGCCAGATAGTAGGCGGTGTTGAAGAAGGCATTGGGGTTGCGGCCTTCCTTCCAGCCAACGGTAACCCAGTGCTGCATCGCGTTCACGCCGGCCGCTGCAAGGTCTGCGTTGTTGATCAGGTAGTAGGCGCCGTTGAAAGCTGGGGCATCCTGCGCGATCTCAAGGGCTATGGCTGCATCTGTCGCGGACGGCGCCGGCGGTGGCGGTGGCGGCGGAGGAGGCACCGGCGGAGAGGGGGGCGAAACCGGCGCGTCTAGGCGTTCCCACGCGCTAATCTGGTTCAGCATTCCAGTGGAGACGGGCGCCCCGATGACCGGATAGGTGAGGCCCGATGCGCCCGTGGCATCCAGGGCCGGATTGGTCGGGAGCCCATGAAGGACCGCCACGGCGCTCGGTCCGCTTGCCGTTGAGATCCACATCGGGCTGCCTGATTGCCCGTGATTGGCATCCAAATCCGTAGCGAGATCATAGCTTAGCCCGAGAACGTGACCGCTGGTCGAATACAACCCAAAACCGCGACTGAGGTCTCCAGGATATCCCGCTGTATAGATGGCGCTGCCGGCAAGCGAGGCGGTCGCCGCACTCAGATTGAACCACCCGGTTTGATTACCAATCGGAGTGGAAAGAGTAAGCAAACCATAATCACCACTCTCGTCAATTGCACCTGGATTCAAAATAAACTGCGTAGTGGTTCGGGCTGCGATGGCGTGGTAGACGCCCAACGGCGAAGCGCCCAGCTGCTCTTCTGGCGTGAAAGTAATATTCTGATAAAAATTCCCAGTCTGATCGTTGTAGACCATGTGTCCCGCTGTGAGCACATGATTCGCATCTATAAGAAATCCCGTTCCACTATAATAATTTCCGAGACCGTCACTTTCATAAATCAGTCCGATCGCGCTGTACGGAAATGCGCTGGCGTTGTTCACCAAGGTTCGAGTGTCAGGGCCGCCGTATGGCATTTCGACCACCGCCCAGGTTAAATCGGAGCTTCCAAGCATTTTAAATATCTGCTGCTTGCCGCGGTCACGCAAGCGCCGTTTTCAGCACTATCGTTCCTGGAACGATGATGCCGGTCGCCGCTCACATGCGGCATGGATCTCACCCAAGCCGTGGCGACCAACCTGCGCCGCATGCGGCATGCCAGAGGCTGGACACAAGAGGAGCTAGCCGACCGGGTTGGGCTGAGCGTCCGGTACATCGGGAAGCTCGAACGCGCCGCGGCGTCACCGACGGTCACCATCCTCGGGCGACTGGCCGAGGCGCTAGAGGCTGACCCTTGCGCCTTGCTGCGCACGCAGTGAGGAACTGACACTCGCGGAGTCGGTGGAGCGCCATTTAGGATTTCGCCGCAGATTCGGAGCCGGGGGTCAAATTTGATGACCCCGGTGTCGGTGGGGCCTGCCAGCCGCTGAGTTGGCCTCGCGGTCACTCTCGACCAGCCCCATAGCCGGGGCGCCACGGTCACGATGGGAAAACCACCCACGGTCCGCACGCGCGGGCACCGTTGGCAGCTAGCTGACCACATCTCGCCCCGCCCGCGACGGTAGCTCGCAGCCGACTTTGCGCCGCGCGCTTCCGCCCTGCATCCGCGCCAGCAAAAAGGGCTTAGCCGTTTCCAGCTAAGCCCTTGATGTCTTTGGTGGAGCCAGACGGGATCGAACCGTCGACCTCTACAATGCCATTGTAGCGCTCTCCCAGCTGAGCTATGGCCCCGTGAAGCTCGGGACGAGACGTTTACGGGCAGGCCGGGCCGGGTGCAAGCGGAAAATTCCGGCCCCGGCGCCGCATCCGCCGCCAGGCCGTCAGCGGCCCTCCTCGTCCTCCAGGTTCTCGACAACCTCCGCCATGTCGTCGTGGTCCTCGCCGAGTTCGGAGGCGTCCTCGATCAGGTCCTCGTCCTCCTCGTCCTCGGCG
>CAZEFK010000276.1:0-8135 GCA_964511405.1 uncultured Comamonadaceae bacterium
GCGGCGATCGTGGAACTTGGGGTTGATCCGCTCCAGCCCGGCGAAGTCGAGCCCCGCCGCCATCGCCTCGGGCACGAAGTCGCGGATCAGCTGCTCGACCAGCACCGGATGTGCGAACAGGCGATGGTACAGCGCGTCGGACATGCGCCAGCATCACCGGACAACTCCGGTGAGGCAATGGCGCCCGCGGTTGTCTCAGTCTGCAATCAGACTGAGACAACCCACGTGCGGCCGCACTCGCTAGCGGTCAGACCACTGGAAACGCGGTCAGCGTCGGCGTGCCGGTTCCGGATGTCAGGGCCGCCAGCGCCGCCGAGGCGGTGAGGCCGCCGGCCATCGGATCGAAGCTGAGGAAGCCTTGGGTGGCCTGGCGCGCGACTTGGGCCGCGGTCAGGCTCGATGCGCCGGCGCCCACGGCGGTCGGCGGCGCGATCGACGGGAGGGCCGCCGCGACGGCGGCATCCAGAGCGGCGCCGGAGTAGGCGGCGACCACCGGCGCGGCAGTGCTGCCCGCGCGCAGGACCGCGGCCAGCTGGGTGCCCGCGGTGAATGCCACGACTTCCACGGCGGTCGCGTCGATGACCTGGTGGGCGGCGTCGGGGGCGCCGGCGGCCAGCTGATCGATCTTGGCCTCGAACGCGCCGATCAGGCTGGCGGCGGCACCGCCGACGCTGGTGATCAGCGGCGCTCCGGACTGAGCGGCGGCCGGCAGGCTCTGGCTGGCATCGGCGATGGCGTCGGTCAGGAAGGCCGGGTTCGCCAGCAGGTCGGTGCCGCGGGCGGTGCTGGAGGCCAGGGCGTCGGCGAGGCCGCGGAACGCTGCGGTGTTGGCATCGCCGAGCGCCACGCCGCCAGCGCCGACCATCAGGCTGTCGAGCAGCGCGGCCGCGGTCGCGATCCTGACGTCGGCCACGGCGACCTGGGCGCCGGCACCGGCATTGGATCCGGTCGCGACGGCGGTCAGGGCATCGAAGCGCAGCGGGTCGATCCCGGCCGGCAGGGCCAGCGCGCCAACCATCGCCGCTTCGGCCGAGACGAGGTCGCCGCCAGCGGCGATGCGCTGCTGGATCAGGGTCGACACCGGGCTGATATAGGCCGTGCCGATCGGGCCGGACAGGGTCGTGCCCAGCGGCTTGCCCGTGGCCTGGTCGGTGCCGCCGGTCGCGACCAGCGGTCCCGAGCCGGGGGCGAGGTTCAGGCTGAAGCTGCCGTCGGCAGCCGAGGTGGCCGCCGGGTCGTCGGCGTGCAGCGTGCCATCGCCATGCAGATCGGCGAACACCGTGGCGCCGCTGACGGCGCCGTCGGCGACGCGGCCCGTCGCGGCGCGCCCGATAGCCGCCAGCGAGAAGCCGAGGCCGCCCGAGCGACCCTCGGCGGCGCCGAACAGCACATAGTGGGCAAGGGCGCCGCCGGTGCCGGCATTGCCGAGCGCGGCGGCGACATCGGGATTGGCGGCGAAATAGGCGGCGCCGTTGAACTGCTCGGCGACGGTCAGGCTGGGCGTCCGGCCTTCCATGGCGCCGAAGTTCACGAAGTGGTTGTAGGCGGTGATGACCCGGGCATTGACGGCGGCGCCGACGTCGGGATTGGCTGCCAGGTAGTACCGGGTGTCGAAGAACGGTGCCGGATCGCGCTGTTCGGCCGCGCCATAGGCGTTGAAATGGTCGAGCGGGTTGATCCCGGCAGCCGCGACATCCGGGTTATGGGCCAGGTAGTAGCTGGTGTTGAACGCCGCGTTCGGATTGCGGCCCTCACGCCAGCCGACGAGCTGCCAGTGCTGCAGCGCCGTCAGGGCACCGCTCTTGACCACGGCCGCGACGTCGGGGTTGTGGGCCAGGTAATAGGCGGCGTCGAAGGCCATGCCGCCGCTGGCGGGCGGCAGCACTCCGAACGACGCCACGGTGGCCTGGGTCTCGGCGGCTGCGACCACGCGGGCGCTCGTCGTCGCTGCCGCCTGGGTGAAGCTGGCGGCGAAGGCCGCCTTGAACTGGGCGAAGGTCAGGTCGAGCGAGCCCGACGCGCCGCTGGCCGGGTTCTGCACGACCGCATGCTGAACCCCCGCGGCATCGACATACAGGCCGGTCAGGGCATAGCCGTGGCCGCCCGGGACGAGCGCGGGCAGGCCGCCCGACGCCGTCAAGTAGACGGCCTGGCCTTGGGTGAGGGCGGCCTGGAACACGGCACTGCCGGCGGCCTGGAAGGCGTCGCCCTGCAGTTGCGCGGGATCGGTCCCGGTCAGCTCGGCCAGCACCGCCCCGGAGCCGCCATTGCCGATCGCCGTATAGCCCTGGGCAGCCCCCGTCAGCTCTTTAAAGGCGGCATAGGCCTTCTCGGCCAAAGGCGCCCACAGCGGGCCGCCGCTGGTCGCGGGCTCGGCCAGTTGCAGCGCTGCGCCGCCGGCGGCGTTGGTGGTGGTGGCCAGCTTGGTGTCGACGGTGATGAAGTAGGGCGTGCTGTTCTTGTAGAACCGGAAGGTATAGGTGCCGTCGCCGTTGTTGATCACGAACTGGTTCAGCGTCGCCTGGGCCGGGCTCTTGGCGCCGCCCGTGGCGGCGGCGGCGACCAGGGCATCCAGCGCACCGAGGAAATAGCTGTCGGCGATCGTCCCCTGATTGACGTCGCCGAGGCCCGGCTTGCCGCCGCTGCCGTAGAGCGGTCCGCCCACGCCCACATATTTGTAGGTGACGCTGCTGCTGGTGACGTCGCCCCGGGCCAGGTCGCCGAACGCGGTGAAGGTGGGGTTGGGCTCGAAGCCGCCGGCATAGAACAGGCCGACGCCGACTTCGAGGGCAGTGACCGTAGGCTTGCCAGTGATGATGGTCGCCGCCGAAATGAAGCTGAACGCATCGGCCTGGCTCAGGCCGAGCTGCGACTTGTTGGCGGCCAGGGTCGCCAGGTCCGCGACTTCGGCCGGCACCAGTTGGCCGTTGGCCGCGTCCTGGTTCATGATCCGGAAGATCTGGATGATATCGGTGCGCGACAGCGACGACTTGCCGGCGATGACGGCCTGCAGCGCCGGTGTGGTCAGGGTGATGGCGGCCGGTGCCGGCGCGGTGGCGCTGCCGGCGGCGACGGCCAGGGTGAAGGCGCCGGTCTGGCTGCTGTCGGCGCTGGTGACGCGGGCGGCGTAGCGGCCGCCGGCGACCGGCGTGAACTGGGCCGAGATCGCCCCCGTGGTGGCGCCGTTGGCGGTGGTGAGCACCGCCCCGGTCGCGAGGTCCACGATCTCGATCTTGGGCCGGAAGGCCGCACTGCCCAGGGTCACCTGGACCGGGCCCGGCGCCGCGGCCGACAGGTCCAAGGCATAATCGCGCTTGAACGTGGTCGGCGTCGCGGGATCGGGCTGGTCGGACTGGGCCAGTTGGTCGCTCATGTGGCCGCCGAAGGCTAGGGTCCCGACCGTGGTGGCGCCCCAGTTCGCCAGCAGATGCAGCTTGGTGTTGAGCGGCAAGCCGCCGTGGTCGACCTCCAGCCGCCATTGGCTGGTCGAGGTGGCGGTGGCGGTCAGGCCCGCGGCGCCGTCGGCGGTGGCGACCAGGGTCGTGCCGTCATAGAGCCGGAGGGTCGTGCTGCCGGCGTCCAGGCGCACCGTGACCTGCTGCCCGGGCTCGGCATCGAGGGCGAAGGACTGCACGGTCGGGACCCCGCGGCCGTCCGCCGCTGGATCGATGGTGACGATCTGGGCGCCGGCCCCGGTGGCGTCGATCGGGCCGGTATATTCGTCGAGCGGGGTCAGGGTCTCGGTGGGATGGCTGGCGGAAACCGTCATGGCACTGCACTCGGTGGGGGAGCGCCAAACCAATGATTAATGTTGCTTTAAGGTTTCGGAGTATTCAGCAAGTCATGCTTTATTCACGAAATGCTGCGCAGATTGAGTAGGCGGTGGGCCGGGGCGCTGCCCACCAGCCTACGAAGGAGGGTTGCAGCATGACCGCGCACTCGCCATCGCTCGCCTGCCCGGCTCCCGCGCGCGCCAGCCGCTTGCGCGCCATTCCGGCACCGCCCGACGGCAGCTTCGCGTCCGACTATCTGGCCTACCTGCTCGCGCGCGCGAGCCACCAGATCAGCCGGCAGTTCCACGACCAGCTCCGCCAAATGGGGCTGGCCGTGCCGACCTGGCGGGTGCTGGCCACGTTGGCCGACGGCTCGGCCATGTCGATCGGCGAGCTGGCAGCGGTAGTGCTGCTGAAGCAGCCGACCCTGACCAAGGTGATCGACCGCATGGAGCGGGACGGGCTGGTCCGGCGTGTCGGCGCCGACGCCGACCGGCGCAAAGTGATCGTCGCGATCACGGCGGCAGGCCGGCGCGTCGTCGGCGACCTGATCGAGCGCGCTCGCGCGCACGAGGCCGAAGTGCTGTCCGGCTACAGCCCGGCCGAGATCCTGCAACTGAAGTCGGTGCTGAAAGCCCTGATCCGACGCACCGGCGCTTAAGAAGCTGCGACTGTCCGTCGCAACAATTGCCGAATTCAATTAAACAAATCGGCGCGTCGAGGCCGCGACAATACCTATAATTGCATCGGTCGCGTGGTGCAGATTTTACAGACGATTAACCAAATAAAGTAATCAGCTGTTCAGTTTTCTTGTCGAACATGTGCCGTAAGCGAGCAAACGGTCGCTAAAATGTTTCAGAATTCATCGGCAGAGTCGGCATCGTCCAGCGGGACCGCCTGCTGCCTTGCTGTGATGGGATAGGTGGCGTGATGGCGGGCCCTGTGAAGCGAAGGACAAGGCGCGCCTCGCCGCATCCGGTCGGCCCGCTCGAGCTGTCGGGCGCGCTGACGATCCGCGAGGCCGACGCGCTCCATGCCCGCCTGGCCGGGATGCTGGGCGCGCAGCCGGACTGGACCGTCGGCTGCAGCGAGGCCACGGATGTCGACCTCTGCTTCGTGCAGCTTCTGATCGCGGCCCGCCGGGCAGCGGCAGCGCGCGGGACGCGCCTGACCGTCACCGGCCCGCCTGGAGCTGCCCTCACGGCCGCGCTCGCGCGCGGCGGCTTTCTCAATGCCGACGGCCGGCCGACCGGGGCCGATGCCGCCTGGCTGATCGGGATGGACACGCCATGACCAAGACGATCCTCAGCGTCGATGATTCGGCCAGCATCCGCCAGATGGTCAACCTGACCCTGTCGAGCGCCGGCTATGAAGTGCTGGAAGCGGCCAACGGCGCCGAAGGGCTGGCCAAGGCCGGCAACCAGCAGCTCGACATGGTGGTGACCGACCTCAACATGCCCGAGATGGACGGGCTTGGCCTGATCCGCGAGCTGCGCAAGCTGCCGGCCTATCGTGGCGTGCCGATCCTGTTCCTGACCACCGAGTCCGATGCCGACAAGAAGGCGGCCGCCAAGGCGGCCGGGGCCACGGGCTGGATCACCAAGCCGTTCAAGCAAGAGCAGCTGCTGCAGGTGGTCCGCAAGGTGCTCGGCTGATGGCGGCCGACCCGGTCGAGACCTTCCGCCAGGAAGCGCAGGAGCTGCTGGAGCAGCTGGAGGCGGCGCTCCTGGACCTGGAGCGGTCGCCCGGCGACGGCGGGCTGATCGACCAGGCGTTCCGGGCGCTGCACACGATCAAGGGCTCGGGCGCCATGTTCGGCTTCGACGCCGTGGCGGCGTTCACCCACCATGTCGAGACGGCCTTCGACCAGGTGCGCAGCGGCGCCGTGGCGTCGAGCCGGGCGCTGATCGCGGTGGCGCTGGCGGCCAAGGACCATATGCGGGCGCTGATCGAGCAGCCGGCGGCGGCCAGCGGTGAGCAGGGCGCCCAGATCCTGGCCGAGCTGCAACGCATCGTGGCCGCCCGTGCGAGCGGACCCGCCCCCGTCGCCGCGGCGGCGGCCGCCCCGGCGCCGACATCCGCGCCGGTGGGGTGGCGGATCCGCTTCTGGCTGCCCAAGGACGCCATGGCCATGGGCACCAACCCGCTCTTGCTGCTCGATGAGCTGCGCGGGCTCGGTCCGTGCCAGGTGACGGTGCTGACCGACCGGGTGCCGGCGCTGGACGACCTCAACCCCATCGACTGCCATCTGGGCTGGGAGGTCGAGCTGGCGGCCCAGTGCCCCAGGAGCACCATCGACGATGTCTTCCTGTTCCTGCTCGACGACATGGAGCTGAGCGTCGAGCCACTGGATGGCGAGCCGGCGCCGGCCGTGGTGCCAGTCGCGCCCGCCGCCCTGCCGGCGATGGAGGCGGCGCCGGCCGGGGATGCCGCGCCAGTCGCGGACACGGCACGGCGGGACGGCAAGACGGCGGGCAGCGTGCGGGTGCCGGCCGAGCGGCTGGACGAACTGATGGACCGGGTGGGCGAGCTGGTGATCGTGCAGTCGCGGCTGCGCCAGGTGAGTGCCGCCAGCGCCGACCCGCAGGTCAAGGCGATCGCCGAGGAGATGGAGCGGCTGTCCCTGGAGCTCCGGGACATCACCATGGGCATCCGGATGGTGCCGATCGGCTCGCTGTTCGGGCGGTTCCGGCGGCTGGTCCACGACCTGGCGCACGATCTCGGCAAGGAGGTCGAGCTGGTGACCCAGGGCGAGGAGACCGAGCTCGACAAGACTGTCGTCGAGCGGCTGAACGAGCCCTTGGTGCACCTGATCCGCAACGCCCTGGACCATGGGCTCGAGCAACCCGAGGCGCGCGCCGCGGCGGGCAAGGGGGCGGCCGGGCGGCTCCAGCTGACCGCCCGCCATGCCGGCACGGAAGTTCTGATCTCGCTGGAGGACGACGGGCGCGGGCTGGACCCGGCGCGGATCCGGGCGCGGGCCGAGGAGCAGGGGCTGGTGGCGCCGGGCGCCAAGCTCACCGACTCCGAGCTGTACCAGGTGCTGTTCCAGCCGGGATTCTCGACGGCCCGCGAGGTGACCAGCCTGTCGGGGCGCGGGGTCGGCATGGACGTGGTCAAGCGGACCATCGAGGGCCTGCGCGGCAGCATCGACATCGCCAGCCGGCCCGGCCGCGGCACCGCGGTCACGCTCCGGCTGCCGCTGACCCTGGCGATCATCGACGGCCTCTTGGTGCGCGTCGGGCAAGGCCGCTACGTGATCCCGCTGTCGACGGTGGAGGAATGCGTCGAGTTGTCGGCGGCCGACGATGCCCGCTCGACCGGGCGCAGCTTCCTAAGCATCCGCGGCGACCTCGTGCCGTTCCTGCGGCTGGCCGAGCTGTTCGGCTGCCGCACCGCGCGCGAGCGCTACCAGAAGGTGGTCATCGTGGCGGCGGGCGACCTGCGGGTCGGTCTGGTGGTCGACCAGGTGATCGGCGACCACCAGACCGTGATCAAGTCGCTGTCGAAGCTGCATGCCGATGTCGAGACCTTCTCCGGCGCCACCATCCTGGGCGACGGTACGGTCGCCCTCATCCTCGACGTCGCGCAACTGGTCGACCACGGCCAGCGCGTCGCCGAGCAGCTCATGGCCGCAAGCTAGGAAAGGCCCGATCCATGGCCACCCAGGATAGCGCCCGAGCGCTGGAAGTGCTGACCCTCGACCTGCAAGGCGAAACCTTCGCGGTCGAGGCGACGGTCGTGCGCGAGATCCTCGATCCCGGGCCGACGACCGAGGTGCCGGGCAGCCGGCCCTTCGTCGACAAGCTGATCAATGTCCGCGGCAAGGTCGTGCCGTTGGCCGACCTGCGCCTGAAGTTCGGGATGGAGCCCAGGGCCGCGACCATCGACACCCGGATCGTGGTGATCGAGATCGAGCTCGACGGCGAGCCGATTATCGCCGCCGTCCTCGCCGATAAGGTCTACGAGGTGACCAGCCTGGCAGCGGCTACGCTGGAGCCGACGCCGCGCTTGGGCATGCGCTGGCGGCCGGAATATATCCGCTGCATCGGAAAGCATAACGATGAATTCGTGATCGTCCTGGATGTGGCCCGGGTGTTCTCCAGCCGGGACAATCGGGTGGAAGAGCCAAAATTGGCCGCCGTGAACGGGTAAAACAGCCTCACGTTGCGTACCAGGATCGGAGATAGCATGCGGTTTACGGTCAAGCTCAAGATGGCGCTGACGTTCGGTGTCATCATCCTGCTGTCGCTGCTCACGGCAGGTCTCGGAATCCAGAAACTGGCAGTCCTCAACGATACCCTCAATGAGAGCCTGACTCAAAAGTTTTGATTCGGCGTCATGCGGTTGCAAGACGGCGGA
>CAZEFK010000277.1:0-7993 GCA_964511405.1 uncultured Comamonadaceae bacterium
GATGCCGAAATTGATCCGCGCCCGCGGGTCCGCCGCATAGAAGTTCCACAGGTAGTCGCGCTCGCGGTCGGTGACCATCTCGAGCGTCAGCTCGTCATGGTTGCGCAGGAAGGTCGCCCATTGGCAGTTGGCCGGAATGTCCGGCGTTTGGCGCATGATGTCGACGATCGGGTGCCGGTCCTCCTGCGCCACCGCCATGTAGATCCGCGGCATCAGCGGGAAGTGGAAGGCCATGTGGCATTCGTCGCCGTCGCCGAAATAGGCGCGCACGTCCTCGGGCCACTGGTTGGCCTCGGCCAGCAGCATGCGGTCGGGATAGCGCTGGTCGAGGGCGGCGCGGATCTCGCGGATGATGCCGTGGGTCTCGGGCAGGTTCTCGTTGATCGTGCCGTCGCGCTCGACCAGGTAGGGCACTGCGTCGAGACGCATGCCGTCGACCCCCATGTCCAGCCAGAAGTTCATGACGTTGAGCACCGACGACAGCACCCGCCGGTTGTCGAAATTGAGGTCCGGCTGGTGGCTGAAGAAGCGGTGCCAATAGAACTGCTTGGCGGCCGGGTCCCAGGTCCAGTTCGATGGCTCGGTGTCGCTGAAGATGATGCGGGTCTCGGGCCATTTCTTGTCGGTATCGGACCAGACATAGTAATTGCGCGCCGACGAGCCGGGTGGCGCCAGGCGGCTGCGCTGAAACCACGGATGCTGGTCCGAGGTGTGATTGATCACCAGCTCGGTGATGACCCGGATGTCGTGGGCATGGGCGGCGCGCACGAACTGGCGGAAATCCGCCATGCTGCCGAACTGGGGATTGATGCCGCGGTAATCGGCGATGTCGTAGCCATCGTCGCGTCCCGGCGACGGATAGAACGGCAAGAGCCAGATCGCCGTGACCCCCAGCTCCTTCAGATAGTCCAGCCTGGACGTCAGGCCGGCGAAGTCGCCGACGCCGTCATTGTTGGAATCAAAGAACGCCTTCACATGGGTCTGGTAGACAATCGCGTCCTTGTACCAAAGCGGATCACGGTTCATCGGATGGTTCGCCAACAGGAATTTCGGGCGTCAGGAATTGCGGGTTGATCCGGAAGATCGCGGCGGGATTGCGTCCGGGCTCGAGCCGGAGATGCTGCCGGCCGCCGGTCCACCACCAGCTGTGCCCGAGCAGCAGATCGTCGAGCAGATAGGGGCGGTCCGGAGCCAGGCCCAGGCGGCCGAGCGGCAGGTCGATCATGGTCTCCTGAGCCTGATGAGGATCGAGGTTCACCGCCACGAACACCGCATTGGACCGGTCGGGCATGATCTTGGCATAGAAGATCACCGCCGGGTTGTCGGCGTTGCAGAATTCCAACGTGGTCAGGTACTGGAGCGCCGGGTTGTCGCGGCGGATCCGGTTCACCGCCTGGATCAGGTCCTTGATGTGGCCGGGGCGGTCCCAGTCCCAGTGCTTGATCTCGTATTTCTCGGAATTGGCGTATTCCTCGCGGCCGGGCAACGCCGCGGCCTCGCACAGCTCGAAACCGCTATAGACGCCATAGACCGAGGCCAGCGTCGCGGCCAGGACCAGCCGCACCATGAACCCTGGCCGGCCGCTGGTCTGCAGGTAATGCGGCAGGATATCGGGTGTGACCGGGAAGAAGTTCGGTCGGTAATATTCCTGCATGCCGCTGCGCGTCAGCTCGGTCAGGTACTCTGTCAGCTCAGCTTTGGTGTTGCGCCAGGTGAAATAAGTGTAGGACTGGGTGAAGCCCAGCTTGGCCAGCGCCTTCATCAGCTTGGGCCGGGTGAACGCCTCGGCCAGGAAGATGACCCGGGGATTGCGCGCATGGACCTCGCGGATCAGCCATTCCCAGAACAAGAACGGCTTGGTGTGCGGGTTGTCGACGCGAAAGATCTCGACGCCCTCGGCCACCCAGAACAGCACGGCGTCCCGCAGCGCCTGCCACAGGCCGTCGGGGCCCGCACCCTCGAAGTCGACATTGACGATGTCCTGGTACTTCTTGGGCGGGTTCTCGGCGTATTTGATCGACCCGTCGGGCCGGAAGCGGATCCACTCGGGATGCGCGGCGACCCAGGGATGGTCGGGCGCGCACTGGATCGCGAAGTCGAGGGCGATCTCCAGGCCATGGCTGCGCGCTGCGGCGACCAGCCGGCGGAAATCGTCGAGCGATCCCAGCGCCGGCTCGACGGCGTCGTGGCCGCCGTCCGGCGAGCCGATGGCATAGGGGCTGCCGGGGTCGCCCGGTTCGGCGGTCAGGCTGTTGTTGCGGCCCTTGCGGTTGACCCGCCCGATCGGATGGATCGGCAGCAGGTAGAGCACGTCGAAGCCCATGTCGCGGACCGCGGGCAGGCGATCGATGCAGTCGGCGAGCGTTCCCGTCCGGCCGGGGTCGGGGCTCTGGCTGCGCGGCATGATCTCGTACCAGGCCGCGCAGCGCGCCTCGACCCGGTCGACCGCGACCTCCAGCAGGCGCGAGCGGCCGGCGTGCCGGCGGTCGTCGGCCTTGGCCATCAGGGCCCTGGTCTCGGGCGCGGTCAGCGCCGCCGCCCAGGTCAACGGGTCCTCGCCGAGGCTGTCCAGAAGCCGCTCGAGCGCGGCGCGGACCGCCCGCTCGGCGCCGGCCACCGCGTCGGCCACCAGGGCGCGGCCTTCCTGCAGGTCGAGCCGGATGTCCTGGCCGTCAGCCTGCTTGCGCCCGGTGTCGCGGACCCAGGTGCCGAAGCGGTCGGGCCAAGCCTCGACCTGATAGCGGGTGCGGCCCAGGTGGTCGAGCCGGAAGCGCCCGCGCCAGCGGTCGTTGTCGACCAGCACCATGGGCACTTCCCGAGCCTCGGCGCCGGGCGGGATGTAGCGCAGGACCGCGCGCGCCAGGTCGTGGCCGTCCATGACGATGTCGGCCCAGACCTCGAAAACGGCGCCCTGCTCGCGCTTGACCGCGAACCGGCCGGCGTCGAGCTCGGGATGGACGGCCTCGACCAGGACGCGGGGATAGTCCCGGGGCGGCGCGTTCAATACCGGCGCGGATGGACCAGGCTGGTCGGCGCCCCGCACGACGGGTTGGTCGGGCATCCCTTCACCCCCCTCCTTAGGCCAGGCCGGGGACGGCGGTCAGGTTCGGCGCGCGCGGCCGCGGTTCCGGCACCGCCGCCAGCGCCGCCAGATAGGTTTTGCGCCAGGCTGCCAGGTCATGGTCGCGCAGGATCGCCATCATGGCCCGGTAGCGGGCCTGGCGCTCGTCGATCGGCATCTTGAGCGCGACCTGCATGGCGTCGGCGACGCCCTCGCCGTCATACGGATTGACGATCAAGGCGCCGTCCAGCTGCTCGGCGGCGCCGGCGAAGCGCGACAGCACCAGGACGCCCGGATCATGGGGGTCCTGGGCTGCGACATATTCCTTGGCGACCAGGTTCATGCCGTCGCGGAACGGCGTGACCAGCCCGACCCGGGCGCCGCGATAGAGGGCCGCCAGCGCCCGCCGCGCGAACGGCCGGTTGAGGTAGCGCACCGGCATCCAGTCGAACTCGGCGAAGCGCCCGTTGATGTGGCCGCTGGCGGCTTCGAGCTGAGTGCGCAGGGCGGCGTATTCCGGCACGTCGCCGCGGCTGGGCGGCGCGATCTGGAGCAGGGTCACGCGGCCGCGATGCTCGGGATAGGCGGTCAGCAGGCACTCGAAGGCGGTGAAGCGCTCGACCAGCGCCTTGGTGTAGTCGAGCCGGTCGACGCCGATCATGAAGTGGCCGTTGCCGCTCTTGAGCAGCCGGGCGCTGATCACGGCGGCCTCGGCATCGCCGGCCAGGGCGGCGAAGCCGTCGGCGTCGATGCCGATCGGGAACACGGCGGCCCGGGCGGTGCGCCCGAAGGCGGCAACGGTGCCGTCGGGGTCGGCATGGCCGCCCGCTTCGACCTGGACGTAGTCGGCGAGGGCGCGCAGATCGCTCGGCGCCTGGAAGCCGATCAGGTCGTAGGCAAGCAGGGCGCGCACGATGTCGGCGTGCGGCGGCAGGGTGGTCAGCACGCCCGGCGCCGGGAACGGAATGTGCAGGAAGAAGCCGATCCGGTTGTCGACGCCCATCCGGCGCATCTCCTGGGCGACGCCGATCAGGTGATAGTCGTGCACCCAGATCAGGTCGCCGGGCCTAAGCAGGCCGGCCGCCGCCCGGGCGAAGCGGCGGTTGACCGCCTGGTAGCCGCGATAGGCGGAGCGGCTGTAGACCGCCAGGTCGATCCGGTAGTGGAAGACCGGCCACAGGGTGCGGTTGGAGAAGCCCAAATAATAGTCGGCGTAGTCAGCCGGGGTCAGGTCCAGGGTCGCCAGCTCGAAGCCGTCGGCATCGGCGCGGTGCGGCTCGGCGGTGACCGTCGGCGTCGTGCGGCCGCTCCAGCCCAACCAGATGCCGCCGTCCTGGCGCAGGGCGTCGCGCAGCGCGACGGCCAAGCCGCCGGCCGCCGCCTTGCGCGTCGTCGCGACGCGATTCGACAGCACGATCAGGCGATGCCGAGCCGTCAACGCCGGGCCCTTAGACGCGGCCGAGCAGGGCCAGGACCAGTACGATGATCAGGATCAATCCCAGTGTGCTGCTGGGGTAGTAGCCCCACGCCCGGCTATAGGGCCAAGTGGGCAGCGCACCGAGCAGGATCACCAGCAGGATGATCAGGAGAATCACGCTCATGGGCTGGCCTCGCGCGCGCCGTTCGGTGTTCGGTCAACGGCTCGGGCTGAACCGGCGTTCCGGGGTACTGCGCCGGCGGTGCCGGCCAGCCGCTCGCGCAACAGGCGCAGCACGGCGGCTTCTTCGGGACCGAGAGCCGCCGTGGCGGCGGCTTCGGGAGCGTGGGCATCGAAGGCGGTGGCCAGGCTGCGGTCGCGGAAGGCCTCGAAGACCGTGGGGTGGACGTAGCATTTGCGGCAGATCGCCGGGGTGTTGCCGAGCCGGCTCGCGACATGCTCGACGGCCCGGACGATGCAGTGCGTGGCCTCGGTGCCGGTGGTCCAATCCGTCATCGCGCACAGCGCCACGGCAGCCAGCACGGTGCCGGCCCAGGTCCGGACATCCTTCGCCGAGAAGTCCTGCCCCGCGGCGTCGCGCAGATAACCGTTGACGTCGGCGCTGTCGATGCGGTGGCGGACGCCGTCGTCGTCCACATACTGGAAGAGCTCGTAGCCGGGCAGGTCGCGGCAGTTGCGGACGATGCGCGCCAGCCGGCGGTCGGCCAGGCTGACCCGGTGCCGTTTGCCGCCCTTGCCGCGGAAGTCGAAGGTCACGGTCATGCCCTCGACCGCGACATGGCGGTCGCGCAGCGTGGTCAGGCCGAACGACCGGTTGGCACGGGCATATTCGGGATTGCCGACCCGGATCAGCGTGGCCTCCAACAGCCTGGCGATCAGGGCCAGCACCTTGGGACGGGGCAGCCCGGGCCGGGCCAGGTCGGAATCGACCGCCGCCCGGATCCGTGGCAGCGCCTCGGCGAAGGCGATCATCCGATCGTATTTGGAGCGGTCGCGTTCGGCGCGCCAGCGCGGGTGATAGCGGTACTGCTTGCGTCCCTTGGCGTCGCGGCCGGTCGCCAGCAGATGGGCGTGGGGCAGAGGGCTGATCCACACGTCGGTCCAAGCGGGCGGAATGGCCAGCGCCTTGATGCGTGCCAGCGTCGCGCGGTCGCGGATCGGCCGGCCGTCGGGGCCTCGATAGCTGAAGCCGCCGTCGCGCCGCCGGCGCCGGATGATGCCGGGCTGGTCGTCGAACCCATAGACCAGGTCGACCGGCGCCATGTCCGGGCCAACGATGGGGACGTGGGGACGGTTCGCCGGAACTGCCCGGCCGCGGGTGCCGTTCCCCATGCTGCGCTGCAACAAGAGGCGGCGCATGGCAACGGCAAGGGAGACGACAGCATGGCCGAACGGACCCCGACGGAGCAGACTGCAGACGTGGTCGGCACGTTCGCCGACGCCGGACGCCAGGTCGTGACGCTGGCGACCGATCGGACCCAGGAAGGGTTGCGCCAGTCTGTGTCGGCCTATGAGAGTGCGCTGAGGGGCCTGGGTGGCCGCGGCGCCGACGGCAATGACGCCGGCCGCGGCCTGACCCAGGCCGTCGTCGACGAGATGATCGGCTTCACCGGCGCATCGCTGGAGCATACGGCGCGCTTCGCCCATGCGTTCTGGGGCGCGCGGACGCTGGCCGATCTGGTCGCCGCCCAGATGCGCTGGGGCTGCGCGCTGTTCGAGGAGGGCCTCGGCCGCAGCACCCGGATCGCGACCATCGGCATGCGCCGGGCGGCCCGCTCGGTGACCGTGGCCGACGACCGGCTGCGTCGGCCGGCGGCGTAAGCGGCGATGCCGCTGGGGCGCTGACGTCGTAGCGGAGCGGCCGGGCCCGGCGCGATGCCGGGCCCGGCCGCAGCCTTAGACGCAGTAGGTCTTCAGGGGCGGGAAGCCGTTGAAGTTGACCGCGCAATAGCTCGACGTGGCGCTGGCCGCCCCGTCAATATGCAACACCGGAGGCGTCTGATCTATGTTGATCGCCGCCGTCCGTACGGCTTCCACGTTGCTCGCGGGATCGGCTGAACGGTACAGCACACTGTACTGGTTGTCTTGCGTGAGAGTCAGGGCAGACGTGTAGGTCTGCCACGTCGTGCCGTTGTCCGTGCTATAGCTCGTAGTCAGCGCGCTGCTGTCGTCGTCTGGATCGGCCGCTTGCAGCGTTACCGTCACCGGACCGCGATACCAGCCGTTGGAGCCAAGCTGGCCGCTGAGTGTCGCGGTGGTGGTCGGCGCCGTGCTGTCGGGCACGTAGGAGACGTCGGCACGATAGAGCAGGCCGGCGGGGTTGCCGAAAGCGTCGAAGCAACAATCGTTCGTGACCTTCGCCGTAATCGTGTTCTCGCCGGGCCGCAGAGCAGAGCTCACATCAAAGTTGGAGACAACGGTAAAGTTGTGATTCTGGCCAATCTCGATGCCGTTCACCTGTAGGTCGAAGCCGTTATCAGCCGTGATCTGGATGCCGCCGGAAATGCTAGTCGCGTTCGGCGGAATCGTAAACGTCTTGGTGAAAGTGACGGGATGGTTATCTTGCGAGGGCTGCGTGAGCCGCGTCTCCCAGATCCAATGGGCGTCTGGAATGGATGCGGCAAGCCAGGCAGCGCCGGTGCAGAAGCCATTCGCGTCTACGCCGGAACAGCCAGCATGCCCATACGTCAGGACGGCGGTTCCGGCATTCCCCACGTCGTCGGTGAATGGATCACCGGGTGCGCTGACGAGGGTAACATTGACGCGGGCTGGTGAGGCGTGGGCGCCCACTTGCCACATGATGGCGGCGCCGGCGAGCGCCACGAGCAGCAGCGCCGCGAGCACGATCGTGAGCGGGCGTTTCGCGCGGATAGACGTGCGGATAGATGAGCGCACAAATGAGAGCAGACGTTTCAACCATCAACCACCTTTCACACCACTGGCCGGCTTCCAGAGCATGCGATGCCGGCCCTTACCCCATGCGTATCCTGCCCCTCCTAGTTACAGTGCAACGGGCAAGCGGCAAGTTTGTAACCTACCGATGGTGAGATGGTAACTTTGCGTGCTGCCTATTGCGGGCTGCCATACCCGTAGAGGAAGTATTGCTCTGTCTGCTCCACAACGCAATTCCATCCCAGATCCGCGAGGCGCAGCCGCAGCGATTCGCGGCGATAGAACACCTTGACGATGCGATACTCCTGTCCATCGTTGAGCCGGCGGGTGACGGCGGTAGCCTCGCGTCCCTCAAGCAGGTGATCCGCGGCCGTCGAAGTCTCGGCGTAGAGCGAGTCCACAAAGAACACGCGGCCACCAGGCGCCAGCGCCGCCCGCACGAGCGCCCAGAATCCGGCGAACCGCTCTGCTGGAACGTGCGAGAGAAAGAATCCGACGAATACGGCATCGTAGCACTGCTCTGGCTGCCACGCGAAGAGGTCCGCCTGTAGGTAGGCCACGCGGGCGGCGGCGCTCTCCAGCCGCGCACGATTGAGCGCCAG
>CAZEFK010000278.1:0-7897 GCA_964511405.1 uncultured Comamonadaceae bacterium
CCCCCCCCCCCCCCCCCCCCCCCCCCCTGGGGAGGTGGGCGGGTGGAGGGGCACCCACGCCGATTCCGTCTGATGTATCCCGCCGGCCGCCAATAGAAAAAGGGGCCGCCCTTGCGGACGGCCCCCGGCAGGATGCAGGTGTCCCGTTCGGTTAGAACAGGATCTGCGAGCCCAGCACGATCGCGGTCGGGCTGTTGTTCGGGAAGCCCGCCGACACCTGGTCGGTCTTCAGGGTGTCGAACTCGACCCAGCCGAACAGCATCAGGCCCTTGGCCAGGATGTAGTGGCCGCCGACGCCGATCTGGCGCCAACTGTCCGAACCCGGCTTGGTCGGGTCGCCGCTGCTGCCAGCCGCCGAGTACCAGGCGCCGACCGTGTACGGGCCGACGGTGTAGTCGAGGTTGACCGTGCCGCCCCACTGGTCGTCAGCCTTGTAGCTGGCGTCGGTGATGGCGCGCTTGGTGTACTGCGAGTCGAACGAGTCGTTGAACAGCACCTGGAAGCCGAAGCCGCCATAGGTGAAGTGCCAGGCGGTCGACAGCTCGTGGATCGTGTTGTAGGTCCGGCCGTTCACGGTGTTCTTCGGGGTGGCATAGTCGCCGCCGACGCTGATGTCGACGCCCACCGGGCCGAAGGTGTCCTTGTACTCGAGCACGGCTTCCATGTAGTCGTGGTAGCCGCTGAGCCCAAGATGGCCGGCGTCGGCGCCGGTGCCCAGATCGCCAGCGGCGAACTTCGTCGTCCGGGTGATGCCGCCGCGGCCGTTTTCGCCATCGGCGTTCGGGGTGTAGCCGAGGTCGAGTTGGAAGCCCGAGATCACCGGCGACCGGTACAGGATCCGGTTGGCGCCGAAGTTGGCGCCTGCAGCGTGCGAGGTCAGCACGTCCAGGCTGCCCGGCGAGCTGTTCAGCATGCTGTCGATGACCAGATCGCCGTTCTGGCCGGCGCCTTCACCGGTGCAGGGGCCGAACATGAAGCCACCGCCGCACGAGCCGCCCAGCACGTCGTCGACCACGCCGTTGCGCTGGCCGAACTCGATACGGCCGAAGCTGCCCTGGACGTAGCCAAAGTTGCGGTTCAGCGACACGGTCTTGGCGGCGCCGTTGGTGCCGAGGTCGATACGGTCGAAGACGCCGTACATCAGGCCGTTGTCGGCCTTGGCGTCGGCCAGGATCGAGATACGGTTCTGGGTCCGGAATTCGGCCGTCCGGCGCGACGGGTACACGCCACCCTGCTTCTCGTTGATGTTCTCGAACGAGTTGGTGGTGAAGCCGCGCAGGGTCACCTGGAACGGTGCCGCGCTGACAACAGGATTCGGGGCCTGCGCCATCGCGCCGGAGGACATCACGGCGGCGCCGACGAGCATCGTCGTCCCAAGGAGAAGCTTCTTCATTGATCCCTCATAGATCGATTGAACCCGCGATACCCCCTAGACACCGGCTTGCCGCCGAAGCAAACCCAGCCCGCTGAACTCGGGGATCAGGCGACAGTAAAATACCAGACGTTTCCCGCATGCAAGCCACCGAACCCCGAAACCGCGTCGTTTCGACGACACTGTTGCATGGCTGCCACGGCTTGGATGGGTTGTGTGACGGGCGTCCGAGTCAGGGCAAACCAATGTGTTAGCCTTGGGACTTGAGGCAATCTGCGAGGTCGACATGGACGGTTCCGCAACCCTGGCCGACCGCCTGCAAGCGGTGCGGACGGAGATCGCCGCCGCCGCCCTGGCGGCTGGGCGGGCACCCCAGGCGGTCACGCTGATGGCGGTGTCCAAGACCCAGCCGGCGGAGCGGCTGGCCGAGGCGATCGCCGCCGGGCAGCGCTGCTTCGGCGAGAACCGGGTGCAGGAGGCGGCCGGCAAATGGCCCGACCTGCGCGCGCGCCATCCCGACCTGGACCTGCAGCTGATCGGCCCGCTGCAGACCAACAAGGTGCGGGCCGCGGTCGCGCTGTTCGACGCCATCCAGACCGTCGACCGCGACAGCCTGGCCGAGGCGCTGGCCCATGAGATGGCGCGTCAGGGGCGCCGCCTGTCCTGCTATGTCCAGGTCAACACCGGCGAGGAGGCGAGCAAAGCAGGCGTCGCGCCGCTGGACGCCGACGCCTTCATCGAGCGCTGCCGGCGCGATCATGGCCTGCCGGTGGTGGGGCTGATGTGCATTCCGCCGGTCGACGAGGACCCGGCACCGCATTTCGCGCTGCTGGCCGAGATCGCCAGGCGCCACGGCCTGGCGGGCCTGAGCATGGGCATGAGCGGCGACTACGCCCTGGCGGTCCGCTTCGGCGCGACCCTGGTCCGGGTCGGCACCGCCCTGTTCGGCGCGCGGGCGGCCGCTACGACGTCTGGTTGACCGAAGGCGCTGCGCCTTTGCGGCCCTTGACCAGCTGGTCGTACTTGTCGAGGGCGCGCTGCATGGCGTCGGAGACGCCGCCGCCGGCCAGGTTGGCGGCCTCGGCCGCCGCCGATGGCGGCACGGTCGTGTTGCCGTCGGGCGACAGGATGGTCGGCGGCTGGTTCAGCGCGTCGGTTCCGCGCGCCCGGGCCTCCCCGGCCAGCGCCGGCGGGTTGGGCTGGCTGAAGGTGGGGCCGGTCGCCACCGGCATCCGCGGCTTGACGTTGTTCAGCCGCGGCGGCATCGCGAAGAAGCCGTTGGCATCGGGCCCCTTGCCCGGAACAGCGGCAGCCTGGGCAACCACGGCCGGCGCTGCCGCCGCCTGCGCTGCCGCCACGGGCGCCGCGGTGGCGGTGGCCGTGGCGGCTGATGCAGCCGGGGCCGGCAGCGGGCTGATCTGGATCGGGCCGCCGCTCGCGCGCCAGGGAATCCCGCCGGTCCCGCCGGGCAGGGTCTGGGCCGAGGTCAACGCCGCCAGGTTGGCCGGCACGATGGAGCCGGCGCCCGGCAGGCCAGCGCGCGTGACCAGCCCGGTCGCCGGGGGCGCGCCGGCGGCCGACAGGGCCGCCGCGGCGCTGGTGGGTGCAGCACTCGCCCCGGGGATGGCCGGCGGGGCTGCGGCCGTAGAGGATGGCGCGGCGGCGAGGACCGTGCCGGATTGGGTGCCGGGATCGGTCCAGCCCGGCTTCGCCGGCGCGCCGGTGACCATGGCGACCAGGTTGCCGCCGATGTCGCGGCCGGTCGACGCCTCGACCTCGTTGTCGAGGAGGCTGGCCACGAAGCCGATCGGACCGCCATAGAGCAGGCCGCCGGCGATGCGCGCGGCCGGCTTGATGGTGTCGCCGGTGACCGCCCGGTAGATGGTGCCGATGATCGGGAGCTGCTGCAGCGGGTTGATGATGTCCAGGAAGTCCCCGAACGTCATCCCGTCCTTGCCGAACATGGCGCTGGAGTCGGGCGTGTTGACCCGTCCCACCAGGCGCATGGATTTGCCGTCTTCGTTGACCGGGAAGTCCGTGTTGGCGCCAATGGTCACTATGAAGGGCCCGGGCTTAAAGGGAATGGACACGCGCTCGCCGTACCGGGATGCAACTGCCGTACCAGGTCAATATCGGGCATGTCGCCCCGGGGCCTGCCACTATGGCTGGATCCCCGCTGTCGCAGGGAGGGCGGCATGGGCGATCGCCGCGCGGCAGTTCTTGCCCAGCGACGTCGGCGGAATCTTCCAGGCATGACCGGTGTCGTGGTGCTGGCGCGCGAGGCGCAGCTCGGCCAGTGGCTGGTCGACCATCTGACCGCCGCCCTCGGCGCCGCGGCGGTGCTGGCCAAGCGGGTGCCGGATGATGCTGCCGTCGCCGTGGTGGTCGTGGACGGCGACGAGGCCCTGACGGCGGCCAACCATGCCGACGCCGCCGGGGTCGCAGTGGTCGCGCTGGCGGCGCCGGCCCAGGCGACCGGCCGGCTGCGGGCGTTGCCGCTGCCGGTGCGGCCGGACGCGCTGGTCGATGCCGTGCGCCGCGCCCAGGCGCGGGTCCCCGACGGACCCGCGGTCGGTCCGTTCTCCTTCGACCGCAGCGGCCGGCGGCTGGTCGACGGCGCGACCGGCGAAGTCGTGCGGCTGACCGAGATCGAGGCCCGCGTGCTGGGCTGCCTGATGTCGGCCGGCGACCAGGCGGTCAGCCGCGACGCCCTGCTCGTGGATGTCTGGGGCTACGGCCCCGGGGTCACGACCAACACGGTGGCCACGCACATGTACCGGCTGCGCCGCAAGCTGGAACGCCCGGGCTACGACAATCCGCTGTTCAGCGGGCCGGAGGGGTACCGGTTGAGCCGGTGACGCCGGCCGGCGGCGTGTCGGGCGCGGCGTCCGGGCCGAGCTCGGCATCCAGGCGCGGCACGTCGAGGATGACATGGCGGCCGGAGAAGAAGCGCGGCAGCGCCTTGGGCGGTGTCAGCAGCGACTGGCCCAAGGGCACGGTCGTGCGCAACTCGGTCGGCGGCTCGGCCGCCTGGTCCAAGGGCGGCAGCACCACATGCGGCGGCGGCGACTGGCCATGGCCTGTCGCGGCGGCCAGCAGGACCGCTACCGTCGCCCCGGCCGCCAGGCCCGTCCGCAATCCCAGAGACCGCCATTTCATCATGCGCAGAGTCGAGCAGGGCGCCCGGCCGCTGTCAACTGGCCGAAATCCCTGTGCCGACCAGCTACGCCGCCGCCCGCTCCAGCCGGCGGGTGCGGGCGTCGAGCAGGCGCCAGGCCAGGCGCGAGGCCACGCGCTTCAGCCGGCCCTGGGGGTCGAGGCCGACGGCCTTGAAGATCATCCCCATGCCGCGGTCGACATGGTGCTCGCGGTAAAAGGCGTAGGCGCGGCGCGCATAGGCCCGATTGTAGCGGCGGCGGTCATAGCGCGGCTCGTCGCCGTTGGCGGCGTAGTAGGCGAAGGCCAGCTCGTCGTCCTCGCTTTCGGAGATGCGCCCGGCCGCCACCCTGAACCGCTGCCAGCGGCCCAGATTCTCCTGGTCCAGGTAGCGCTTGAGATGGACATAGAACAGCTTGTAATGGCGCAGCTCGTCGGCGGCGATCTGCCGGCAGATCTCGCGCAGCACCGGCTCCTCGGTGCCGTCCTTGATGGCCGTGTACCACGAGCTGGTCCCGGTCTCGACGATGCAGCGCGCCACCAGCTCGCCGGCCCGGCTGCCGCGCACGCTCTCGGTGGCGGTGAGCGGCAGCTGGTAGCCGGCGCGGAAGCGCTCGAACGCCATGTCGAAGTCGAAGCTCGGGTCGGCCATCTCCGCCCACCGGCGCAGGGCCCGCCCATGCTGGACCTCCTCGTGCGCCCATTGCCGGGCGGCGTCCTGAAACACCGGATCGTCGGCGAACACGCTGCACAGATATGTCGCGTAGTCGTCGCCGTTATGTTCGACCAGGCTGGCAGCCTTCACCACCTTGATCGTGTCGGGGTCTACTGCGCTCCGATCGAACTGGTCCCAGGGAATGTCGTCGAGCGTCCAGGCCTTCATGGTAGCACCCGGTCAAAATCACACGCCCAATATGCGGTTGGGCAGATGGATTGCAAGCCGCGCAATCACTTGACGAATCGCAAGCTTACCCTGGTCTTGTGCCGGCCCGTCGGCTGGGGTAGCCAATTTCCCCCGCTCCGTGCCCCGCTCCCTGGACGCCGCCGCCATGCCCCTGACCGTGACCAGCTGGAACGTCAACTCCGTCCGGCTGCGCCTGCCCGTGATCGAGCGCTTCGTCGCGGCTCACCAGCCCGACGTGCTGTGCTTCCAGGAGACGAAGGTCGAAGACGGCGAGTTCCCGCGCGCGGCCCTGGCCGCGCTGGGCTACCGGCATCAGCTGGTGCACGGGATGAAGAGCTATAACGGCGTCGCCATCTTGTCGCGCGTGCCCATGGTCGCCCATTCGACCATGGCCTGGTGCGGCCGCACCGACTGCCGGCATGCCGTCGCCGAGATCGACGGCATCGAGCTGCACAATCTCTATGTGCCGAGCGGCGGCGATATCCCCAACCCGGCGCTCAACGACAAGTTCGCCCACAAGCTCGATTTCCTGCGCGAGACGACAGCCTGGTTCGCGGCCGAGCGCCGCCGCGACCGGCCGATGCTGCTGATGGGCGACCTCAATGTGGCGCCGCTGGAGTCCGACGTCTGGTCGCACAAGCAGCTTTTGGACGTGGTCAGCCACACCCCGGTCGAGGTCGAGCTTCTCGGCGGCCTGCAGGACTCGGCCGGCTGGATCGACGCGGTCCGCCACGTCGTGCCGCCGCCGCAGAAGCTGTACAGCTGGTGGAGCTACCGCGCCCGCGACTGGAATGCCAGCGACCGCGGCCGGCGCCTCGATCATATGTGGGTGACGCCGCCCTTGATGCCGAAGCTGGCAACGGCGCGCATCGACCGCGCCGTGCGCGGCTGGGCGCCGCCCTCGGACCATGTGCCGGTCACGGTGGTGCTGGCGGGATGACCGACGCGGCTTCCATGCGCTATCCGGTCGGATTGCTGCTGGGCGATTATGCGCGGGCCGCGGTCGGGCTGGGCATCAGCCTGCCGACCTTGCTGCTGGCCGACGCCAGCCTGTGGGTCGCGGCCCCGCTCGGCGGTATGGCCGTGCTGTGCGCCTATTTCGTGGCCCGCACCGCCGAGAAGCAGCGCCAGACCGTGACCCTCGACGACGCCGGGGTGGCGGTCGCCGGCTGGCGGCCGGCCCGGCTGGACTGGGCCGAGCTCGACCGCCTGCGCCTGAGCTACTACGCCACCAAGCGCGACCGCAGCGAAGGCTGGATGCAGCTCAGCTTGGCCGCGGCCGGCCGGCGGATCAGCGTCGACAGCCGGCTGGAGGGGTTCCCGGCGATCGCCCGGGCCGCAGCCGACGCCGCCCGCGACCGCGGCCTGCCCCTGTCCCAGGCCACCCTCGCCAATCTCGAGGCGCTGGGCATCGCGCTGTAACGCCGGCTATCGTTTCGTAAACGTCATGACCTTCGACACGAAGGCGCGGCGGCTCTCGTCGAGGGTCAGGCCGTGGCGGCCGAACAGGCGGCCCAGATCCTGGCGGCCATAGTCGGCGAAATAGGGCTCGTGAAAGCCGAGCGGGAAACGGTCGAGCAGGGCGTCGTAAGCCGGCTCGTCGCCATATTGCAGCGAGTCGACGACCACCAGCACGCCGCCCGGCCGCAGCACCCGCGCCGCCTGGGCCGCGACCTGACCGCGCACCCGCCGTGGCAGCTCGTGCAGCAGGAACACCAGGGTCACGGCATCGACGCTGGCGTCGGCGACGGGCAGGGCCTCGGCCAGGCCGCGGACCAGGGTGGTGCCCGGCCATCGCGCCAGCAGCCGGCCGGCCTGCGCCAGGTAGGGCGCCGACAGATCCAGCCCGGTCAGCCGCCAGCCGGGATAGCTGTCGGCGGCGAAGCTCAGCAGCCGGCCGGTGCCGCAGCCGATGTCGAGCAGCCGGACCGGGCCGGACCGGCGCAGGCGCCGGTACAGGGGCGGCAGGGCCTGCCGCCGCATGGCGTCGGCGCCGCCGTTGAACAGCACCTCCACCTGATGGTCATAGAGGGCCGCGGAGCGGTCGGAGAGATAGCCGTCGGACTGGAAGTGGAAGTTCTGCAGGTAGTAGGCGGGATAGCCGCCCGGCTGCTGCCGCCGGATTTCGGTCACGTCGCCTTCGCGGCGGCGCAGGGCCACCGCGGGCAGGTCGGCGAAGAAGCGGGCGGCGTCGCGCAGCGCCCGGCGCGGCGGCACCGCCAGGTCGTGGGGCATGCGGTAGAACCCGGCCGCGATATTGCGCCAGTCCTCCTTGAGCAGCGCCCGGAGGTCGGCCGCCAAGGCGCCACGGTCGGGCAGCGGCCGGTCGGGCAGCAGGGCCGGCCGCTGGCGCGGCATGAGCTGCCGCGCCGCCCAGCCCTGGCCGGAGAACCAGCCGACCCGCGCCGCTTGGGCCAGCGCGTAGGCCGCCCGGCCCGCGATCACGCCGAGGCTCCGGCCTGGCG
>CAZEFK010000279.1:0-7778 GCA_964511405.1 uncultured Comamonadaceae bacterium
CGAAATCGCGCGAGTCGGCGCGGAGCAATGCCGTCGCAAGCAGCAGCGCTGCCGTCCCCAACGGCAGCTTCAGCATCGAGGAAATTCGCATCGTCGTTATGTCCTTCCCAACAGCATCGCGGCGGCAGTGGGCGCACGCAGGCCGGGGGTGCTGGCCTGCGCCGCCTGCATTCGTGGCGTCGGGCTACAGGGCGTCGGCGTTGGTTTCGCCGGTGCGGATCCGCACCGCATGGGCCAGGTCGAGGACAAAGATCTTGCCGTCGCCGATCCGGCCGGTGTTGGCGGCCTTCTGGACCGCCTCGACCACCTGCTCGACCGTGTCGTCGGTGACCGCGACCTCGATCTTCACCTTGGGCAGGAAGCTGACGCTGTATTCGGCGCCCCGGTAGATCTCGGTCTGGCCCTTCTGCCGCCCGAATCCCTTGACCTCCGATACCGTCAGCCCCTGGATCCCGAGCCCCGTCAAGGCCTCGCGCACGTCGTCCAGCTTGAACGGCTTGATGATTGCCATGACCAGTTTCATAACTCGCCTACCCCCTGTGCCGGTCGTTCGTGTTGGGTTTCAATAATCATGCCGTGAATGCAGTGGCCTTGGATACCGGCATTCGCCGCCCGCCGCGCGACGCCATTGCCCAATTTTTGATCATGCGGCCGCTTAAGTTTTGCGCATTTGCCGCCAGTGAGGCAACCCGATGACCGACCCGCGCGACCCCGCCGAATCCCGTCATGACGTCGTCGTGGTCGGGGGCGGCCTGATCGGCGCGGTGCTGGCCCTGGCGCTGGCCCGCATCGGGTTGGGCGTGGCCCTGATCGAGCGGGACGCCCCGGATCCCGATGCCGACGGCCGGGCTTCGGCGATCGCGCTGGGATCCAAGCGCATCCTCGAAGCCCTGGGACTGTGGGACGCGGTCGCCGACGCCGCCGGCCCGATCCTGGACATCCGGGTCTCGGACGGTCCGTCGCGGCTGTTCCTGCATTACGACCATCGCGACGTCGCCGACGTCGCCCGGGGCGAGCCGCTGGGCTTCATCGTCGAGAACCACATGCTGCGCCGGACCCAGGCGTCGGCGCTCGACGCGGCCCCGGAGATCTACCGGGTGCTGGGGCAGGTGACCGGGATCGAGCGCGGCGACGCCGAAGGATCCCCCGCGGCGGTGCGGCTCGACGACGGGCGGCGGGTCGCCGCCGACCTGGTGGTGGGCGCGGATGGGCGTCGATCGGCGGTGCGCGTGGCCGCGGGCATCCGGTCGCTCAGCTGGCGCTACGGCCAGACCGCGCTCGTCTGTACGGTCCGCCATCCCCATCCGCATCGCGCGATCGCGCATGAACGGTTCCTGCCGGCGGGGCCGTTCGCGCTGCTGCCGCTGAAGGATCCCAACCGGGCCTCGATCGTCTGGACCGAGTCCGATGCCCGCGCCGACGCCCTGAAGCGCGTTGACGACGCCACGCTGTCGACGCTTATGACCGAGCAGTTCGGCGACTATCTGGGCCTGCTGTCGATCGAGGGCCGGCGGTGGTTCTGGCCGCTCGGCCTGCACCATGCCGACCGCTATGTCGACCGGCGCTTGGTGCTGGTCGGCGATGCCGCCCATGGCATCCACCCGATCGCCGGGCAGGGCCTGAATCTGGGCCTGCGCGACGTGGCGGCCCTGGCCGAGGTGCTGGCCGACAGCCGGCGCCTCGGCATCGACATCGGCGACGCCGGCGTGCTCGACCGTTACCAGCGCTGGCGCCGGCCGGACACCGTGGCGCTGCTGGCCGCGACCGACGGCCTGAACCGGCTGTTCTCCAACGATCTCGGGCCGGTGCGCCTGGCCCGCAGCCTGGGTCTGGCCGCGGTCAACCGCGTGCCCTCGCTCAAGCGCCTGTTCATGCGCCAGGCCATGGGCCTGGTGGGCCCGCTGCCGCGCCTGGCCCGCGGCGAGCCCCTGTAGTCCAGGATGTAGCCGTCAGGCCTTGTGGCGGCTCAACCCCCGGTCGGCCAGCGCCTGCAGGTAGGTGGCCCAGCGCTTGGGCTGCTCCTCGCCCAGCTCGTAGAGATAGCGCCAGCTGTAGATCCCGGTGTCGTGGCCGTCGTCGAAGCGCAGGCGGACGGCGTAGTTGCCGACCGGATCGAGGCCGTCGATGCCGACCTCGGCCGCCCCCGCCACCCAGCTGCGCTGGTTGGGACCATGGCCCTGGACCTCGGCCGACGGGCTCTCGACGCGCAGATATTCGGCCGGCAGCCGGAAGCTGCGGCCGTCGTCGAAGTCGACCTCCAACAGGCGCTCGGCCCGGCGCAGCCGGATCTCGACCGGCCAATGCGGTGACGCGAAGGCGTCGGTCATCGGGGCTCGTCCAGGCGCCGCGCCTCGTCGACCAGCATGATCGGGATGCCGTCGCGGATCGGGTAGGCCAGGCCGGCGGCGTCGCTGACCAGCTCGCCAGCGGTCCGGTCGTAGCGCAGCGTCGTCTTGGTGACCGGGCAGACCAGCACCTCCAGCAGCTTGGGGTCGATGGTCGGCGTACGGGACTGGGGATCGCTCATGGTCAATGGCGGGCGGTCTCGCCCCCCTTCTGTTCGAGGATGGCCATCTCGACCAGCGTCGTCATCAGGCTGGACCGGCCCGGCAGGTCGGTGACTTCGAGCAGCGCCTGCTTCTCCGACGGCTCGAACGGGCAGATCATGGCCAGCGACGTCACCAGCCGCTCGTCGGGGGTCTGCTCGATCGCCTCCCAGTTGGCGTCGATGCCGTGCAGCTTGAAATAGTCGCGCAAGGCCGACAGCAGCCGCGGCCGGTCGAGGGCGCTGTCGACCTCGTCGTCGAAATCGCTCCGGAACTCGGCCCACAGCGGCGCCACCCGGCGGTAGCCGCGCACGGTCGGCAGCTCCTCGCCCAGGCGGAACCGGCAGACCCCGGTCAGGGTAAGCAGGTAGCGGCCGTCCTCGGTCTCGCTGAACGAGGTGATGCGCCCGGCGCAGCCGACCCCGTAGAGGCGCGGCGCCCGGTCCTGGGTCTCGGGATCCTGGGGCTGGACCATGCCGATCAGGCGGTCGGGCGCACCCAGCGCATCCACGGTCATGTTGAGATAGCGGGGCTCGAAGATCTGCAACGGCAGCCGGCCGCGGGGCAGCAGCAACACGCCCGCGAGCGGAAACACGGGAATCGTGTCGGGCAGCGCGTCGTAGGTCAGATCGAGCGGGTTCCGCGTCATGCAAACAGGAGCGCGGACAGCCGGCGCCGTGCCGACACCGTCAGCGGGTCGGTCGGCCCGAACGCTTCGAAGAACTTGACCAGCTGCTTGCGCGCGCCGTCGTCGTTCCAGCTGCGGTCGCGCTTGACGATGTCCAGCAACAGGTCGACGGCGGCTTCGCGGTCGCCGCGGCCGAACTTCTGCATCGCCAGGTCGAAGCGCGCCTGATGGTCGTTGGCGTCGGCCGCCAGCCGCCGCTCCAGCGCCCGGGCGTCGCCGCTGCTGGCCGCCTGGGCCGCCAGCTCGATGGCGGTCTTGACCGCCTGGATGTCGGCATGTCCGGCCTTGTCGGGCGGCAGCTTGGCGATCAGCTGCTCGGCCTTGTCGGGCTTGCCGTCGGCCAGCATCACCCGCGCCAGGCCGGCGGCCGCTTCGACATTGTCCGGTTCGTGCTGCAGGATGTGCCGGTAGAAGGTGCCGGCGGTGCCGAGGTCGCCCTCGGCCAGCGCCGCCTTGGCCTGGGCCAGCGCCTCGGCGACGGGCGACTGGGCCTGGCCGGCACCGGCCAGGCGCTTGATGAACTGCTTGACCTGGCTTTCCGGCAGGGCGCCGACGAAGCCGTCGATGGGCCGGCCGTCCTTGAAGGCGTAGACCGCGGGAATCGACTGGATGCGCATCTGCTGCGCGATCTCGGGATTCTCGTCGATGTTGACCTTGACCATACGGACCGCGCCCTTGGTCTCGCGGATGGTCTTCTCCAGCACCGGCCCCAAGGTCCGGCATGGACCGCACCAGGGGGCCCAGAAATCGACGACGACCGGCTGGTCGTAGGACGCATCGACCACGTCGGCCATGAAGGTGGCGGTGGTGACGTCCTTGACCGCCTCGGCCCGCGGGCCAGCATTGAGGATCGGCTGCATGGGGGCTTTCAACGCTGTGGTCGGTTCACGTCGCCTCTATGTGGCCCGCCGCGCCGGGCGAGGCAAGCCATTCGCACAAGGCTGCCCTATCCCGGACGCAAAACGCCGCTTGCATTGGCAACGGCGATGGCTATAGTCGCGCTCCGCTGGCCCGGCGGGCCGGTCGCGGGAGTAGCTCAGGGGTAGAGCATCACGTTGCCAACGTGAGGGTCGAGGGTTCGAATCCCTTCTCCCGCTCCAACCGCCTTCGGTTGGATCGCCGCTTTCAGGTCTTCCGGGTGAGTAGAGCGAACGCGCGGTCGCGACGCTGGCCCAGATTGACCACCAAGTGGATCCAGAGCATCGCGTAGGGCTCGTGCAGGCGTGCGGCGGTCATCGGGCCGGCGTCGATCGCCTGGAAGCCCAACTCGTCCACCAACCCCATCACCACCGGCTTGCGCGCGGCGTCGTCGCCGGCCACGAACATGGCGGGCGCCGGCGGACCAAACGCTGCGGCCTCGGACATGACCTCGAAGCCGACCTGGTTCATGGTCTTGTAGCACCAGCCCAGGGCCTGACCGTCCACGCCTCGAAATGGACCAGCAGGCGCTGCACCACGCCGGCGGCGTCGGCGCAGGGCAGCACCAGGCGGGCCAGACGATAGCGGGCGAAGCGGTCGACCACGGTCAGCAATGTCTGCTCGTCATAGGTGGCGCAGCGCTCGACCAGGGACACGCGATATTCGGCGGCGAGATCGGCCGGCAGGCGGAGGCGCTGCTGGAGCGCCAGGACCGTCGAGCCGGTGATGTCGTACCCGACCAGGTCGACGATCTGGGTTCCGACCAGGCGGTACCGGAAGTCGACGCCGCCGTCGATCGGCTCCAGGACCATGAGGGCGCCGAGCCATGGCTTCAGCGCCTGGGGATCGATGAAGGGCACCGGCGCCATCCGGGCGCCGGCACGCCGGCTGCGCCACAGAGCCAACAGGCTGGCGGCCTTGGGTCGTGGCGGAACAACGTCATCTGGGCACAGCACGAGACGGGTCAGGTCCTTGTCGCTGCCACGCGCGGCAGGACGATGCTGCCGCGCCGACTACAAATTTTTCTATAATTTTCGCCGGCCGGGCGGCCGGCGGCCGCGCTCGGTCATATTCGCGGGGCGGCACCTGCGCTACTCTCGACGGCAACGAGAGGGGGGAGCGGACGCCCATGGGCCAAGAGGCGGAGGACCGGAAGCAGGCGCTGATCGAGCGCATTGCCCAAACGATGGCGGCGGACGAAGCCGAGTTCACGCGGGTGCTGTACCGCGGGCTTGCGCCGGCCGACCTGCTGGCCATCGATCCCGCCGACCTGCGCGCCGCCGCGGCCGGGCTGTGGGCCTTCGCCGCCCAGCGGCCGGCGGGCGCGCCGCTGGTCCGGATCTATCAACCCGATCATGACGTGCATGGCTACACCAGCCCGGGCCTGGTCGCGGAGCTGGTCAATGACGACATGCCGTTCCTGGTCGATTCGGTCACCGCCGCGATCATCCAGGCGGATCTGTCGGTCGACCTGGTGATCCATCCGGTCGCCCGGGTCGAGCGCGACACCGACGGCCGTCGCATCGGGTTCGGCGCCGGCAAGCCCGAGTCGGTCATGCATCTGCGCCTCAGCGGCATCAAGGACGCCGACGGCCTGAAGCAGCTGGAGGACGCGCTGCGGCACGTGCTGGCCGACGTGCGGGCCGCTGTCCATGACTGGCGGGCGATGCGTGCCAAGGCCGGCTATCTGGCTGTCGAGATGCAGGCCATGACGCCGGCCGGGATCGAGCCCGCGGAGTTGGCCGAAGCCAAGCTGTTCCTCGATTGGCTGGTCGACAACCACTTCACCTTCCTGGGCTATCGCGAATACGCGTTCGATTCGGCCGACCCCGAGGCCGAGATGACGGTGGTGCCCGGTTCGGGCCTGGGCATCCTGCTGGACCCGACCGTTCCGGTCTTCGACTTCGCGCGCAACCTGCGGGAAGCAGGGCCGCAGATCCGGGCCTATATGCAAGCGCCCGAGCTGATCGTGGCAGCCAAGAGCACGCGCAAGTCGACCGTCCACCGGTCGGTGCTGATGGACGTGATCAGCGTGCGCAAGCTGGACGACGACGGCCGGGTCGTGGCCGAGCGCCGCTTCGTCGGCCTGTTCACGTCGTCCGCCTACAACCAGAATGCCCGCGAGATCCCGGCCATCCGCCGCAAGATCGACCAGGTGCTGGCCCGCGCCGGCCTGAACCCGACCAGCCACGACGGCAAGGCGCTGGTCCACATCCTGGACACCTATCCGCGCGACGAGCTGTTCCAGATCACGGCCGACGCCCTGTTCGACACCGCGATCGGCATCCTGCGCCTGCAGGATCGCCACCGCATCGCGCTGTTCGTCCGCCGCGACCCGTTCGAGCGCTTCATCAGCTGCCTGATCTACGTGCCGCAGGACCGCTTCGACGCGTCCTTGCGCTACCGGTTCTTCCGCATCCTGATGGATGCCTACAATGCGACCGTCTCGACCTTCGCGATCCAGATGGTCGATTCGCCGCTGACGCGGCTGCACGTCATCCTGAGCACCACGCCGGGTGCGGTGCCCGAGGTCGATGCCGCCCAGCTCGAAGCCAAGCTGATCGAGGCCGGGCGCAGCTGGCCCGACCAGCTGACCCAGGCCGCTGTGGCCCGCCATGGCCAGGCCGGGTTCGCCCTGGCCCGCCGCTTCGCCCAGGCCTTCCCCACGGCCTATCGCGAGGCCTTCACGCCGGCCACGGCCATCGACGACATCGCGCTGATCGACAGCGCCACCGAGGCGCTGCCGGCGGTCGCCCTGTACCGCCGCCCCGATGCCGGGCCGGCCGAGTTCGGGGCCAAGATCGTCAAGGTCGACAGCCCCGTGCACCTGTCGGACGTGCTGCCGATGCTGGAGAACCGCGGCCTGCGCGTTCTGACCGAGCATGAATACGCCATCGCCCAGGGCGGCGGCACGGCCTGGCTGCACGACTTTTTCGTGATCGCCGCCGACGGGCCCGCGATCGACCTCGGCCGGGTCGGCCAGTTGTTCGCGCAAGGCTTCCGGGCGACCTGGGCGGGTCTGGCCGAGAGCGACGGCTTCGACCGCCTGACCCTGGCGGCCGCCCTGCCCTGGCGCGAGGTGGCGCTGCTGCGCGCCTTCGCCAAGTATCTGAAACAGGCCGGCTTCACCTACAGCCAGGCCTATATCGAGGCGACCCTGGCCCGGCACGCGGATGTCGCAGCGGCGATCGTCCGGCTGTTCGCCATCCGCTTCGACCCGGCCTATCAGGGCGACCGCAGCGTCGATGCCGCCGGTGTGGCGGTCGAGATCGAGCACCGCCTGGACCAGGTGACGGTGCTGGACGAGGACCGCATCCTGCGCCGCTACGTCAACCTGGTCGACGCCACGCTCCGGACCAACTTCTACCAGTCCGGGCCCGAGGGGCCGAAGTCCTACATCAGCTTCAAGCTGGACAGCCGCAAGGTCGCCGAGCTGCCCAAGCCCAGGCCGCATGTGGAGGTCTGGGTCTATGCTCCGGATACCGAGGCGATCCACCTGCGCGGCGGTCCGGTCGCGCGCGGCGGCATCCGCTGGTCGGACCGGCGCGAGGACTTCCGCACCGAGGTCCTGGGCCTGATGAAGGCGCAGAACGTCAAGAACGCGGTGATCGTGCCGGTCGGCTCGA